>USBT01000001.1 GCA_900553025.1 uncultured Eubacteriales bacterium
AGGTTTGTTGGTAGCCCACTAGCAGTATAAAAGTGTGTCTTATTTAACCCAAGCTCTTCTGCTCTCTTATTCATAAGCTTTACAAACTCACCCTCTGAGCCTGCAACATGGCACGCAAGAGCAACCGCTGATTCATTGCTGGATGGTATGAGCATGGCTTTTATCAGGTCGTCTATCGGAACCTTCATCCCTTCCTTGAGCCAGATGATCCCGTAAGGATATGTAATATCTTCAGCTTCTTTCGATATAACTACATCCCCATTTTTATCTATTTCACCGCGATCCATCGCTTCCATAACAAGTAGATATGTCATCAGCTTAGTTATGCTCGCAATAGGGACTTTTTTATCGGTTTTATCTGCGAAATATATTTCTCCAGTTTCAGGGTTTCCCACAGCAAAGCCGTGCAAGTCACCAAAATAATCCTTAAGCTCTTTTCTTTGAGCTTCCAGCTTTGAATCCTGCGACTCGTCTTTTGATTTCGCATATGCATTTGCATCTGGATTGAAAAATTTAAGTCCCGAAAAAACAATCAAGCACGAAATCAATATTACTGCTATTTTTACTATCGTTTTTTTTGCACTCTCTATATTTATGCAGCTGCTCCTTAAAAAACTATACATATCATTCGCCTTTTTCAAGTTGTTCATTTATTTGCCTTTTAATCTCCCTAAGTCTGTTGGAAAGCAGATTTATATTTGCTATTCTTCTAATTACGATGTACGCATTATCTTCTCTATATAACAAAATACTGTCGAGCGTATTTCTCAAATCCCCTAGCAAAGCATTTACCTTTTCGAGAAATTCGCTCTTTGTCATAGTCCTCTTAAATGGTGAAGCTTCCTCAATTTCATAGACGTAGTGTATACCAAAAAATTCTTGAACTTTTTCAGATAAGTCTATCTTTATTTCATTAAATTTTATTTCAAAATTCGCATCCTGCTCACTAGCTTCTTTTTTTATCTTTTCTATATATTCATCGATGGAAGAAAAAGCTGTATCTAGATCTTTGTATTCCATATTCATGGCTTTCCAATAGAATCTAAGCTGACTTATGGCTTCATCTATAATATCTCTGAGTTTTAGTATTGACGAACGCTCCAAAATTGCTCTAGCATTCTGCTTTAAATCCCTGCTCACTGAGCTTGTAAGTTCTTTGATTCCCTCACCTGTCTTTGCAGAAACAGGAAAAATCTTAACAGGCTCCATGTTATATCCCATTATTTGCTGAAGCACACCCTGACAATATCCTATGTATTGGGCAAGCTCAACCTCAGATACCAAATCTGCCTTGTTCACCGCAAAATAGAACTTCGAAGCAAACTCTTTTGTCGCCTTAAGAAATTCAATCTCTATCTCGTTTATGGGACTATCAACCGAAAGCAGGAATATTACTCCGTCACTTTCCTTCATGTACTGATACGCAACCTCCGTATTGTTCTTGTGAAAAGAGCCAACGCCAGGCGTATCGACAAACTCTATGCCATTTTTGAGAAATTTTGACGGCGTTCTAATTACTACAGACGACACACCAAGTTTATTATTGTTATTTTGTTGCTCGCTTATGTATTCTGACAGATTCTTAAAGTCAATCGGCTTAACATCGCCGTTGAAAAAGTGAACCTCTGCCGACTTTTCCCCATAGTATACCCGCGTAACGGCCGAAGTAATTGGAACTATCCCAACTGGAAGTATCTCGTCGTCCAAAATATAATTTGCGAGAGTACTCTTGCCCCTTTTAAATTGACCTATTATTGACAGGGTCAACGTTTCTTTTTCAAGCTTATCTTTAATTATACGTAGATGATGTGCCTGCCCCTTGCACGCTTCTTCGGCAGAAAGAAGCTCATATGCACGATTAACTGCTTGCACTTCATTAAATTCCATAATACCTCCAAAATCTAGTCTACATCTGTCCTTGCGAGAATGGCAGCAGGCGTCTTCATCAGTACCTTAGCGACAGGCAGGAGCCCGAACAAAATATTTGCAACGTAGATAATTGCCACAGCAACTATTGCAACCGTTGGGTTCATGAGGAATGTGTACTGGAATGTCTTAATGAGGCTCAGCCTGTGAACAATGTAGCCCATTAAAACAAATCCAGGTATACCCGCTACAGTTGTAATTGCAAGGACTTCACCGAGGAACATCTTGTATATATCGGTTTTCTTGACTCCAATGGCTCTGAAAATTCCAACTTCCTTTATTCTTGAAAGGAATGACGCCCTCATCATCAGATATATTTCTATGAGCGAAATAGCAAGTATAATTAGACCCGTTATACGTACGGTTTTCATAGTTTTCTTGACTTCATTCGTATATTTTTCTTTTGAGCTCTTATAGGCATCATAGCAGTCGAAGCCAGAATCTCTTAGTGTCTGTATAGTTGCAGCCTTCTCTGACTTTTTAGGAACATATAAAGCTGCTCCATTTGCTTCAGATATAATTTTCTTTTTAAGTGTCTCGTTAGAAACTATGGACATAGGTCTGCTATATTCATCCGTATAGAAGCCGACAACTTTAAGTTTTTGCCCGTTGACCTTCGGTGTTACGAGCGAGCCTATTTTCACATCATATATTTTGTCATATGGTATTGCGGTTTCGTACTCAGCCTCAGGCCAAGTTCCACGTTTGAGAGTTAGTGCATCATCGGCTATCCTGTCAGCCAACTCTTTTGTTATAAGGTTGCTGTCAACATCTTTAGCTTCCGCTTCAGGATTCTCACTTTTCTGTGGGATACTTCCCTTGGCATATAGAATATTATATATTTCGCTCGAATTTACATACATCGAAGGCGACGATTTGTCAACTATGCCTGTAATTTTAAGGTTGACGCTTTCTCCGAGCTTCAAATTCATTCCAACAAAATCAGATGCTTTAAAGTAGCCAGCTTGTTTTGCTAAGCCCTCTTCAATTAGAGTCTTGAAGGCGAGCTTGTCAACTACTACTTCAGAAGGATTTTCTGGCAATTTACCTGAAATTAAATCTTTCTTTTTGAGGGTATTAACATCCGTAATAGAGGTTTTGATGCTTTCTCCCATTTCGACTCCAGTCTGTAGAAAATTGTCATATCTTATCGGCACATTGATTATCGACTTGCCCGGTATTACATATCCTTTTAGTTCTCCGTCCTTTTGGTTTGCAACTAAACCGCTAGCTATAGTTTCGAGATTTGAATATTGCTCAGGCGACATTTTTTTGTTATTTATAATTATATAATGTTTATTCGTGTCGACGAACCTTTCATCCGGCGTATTCATTATAGCTGCTGTATTTGATATAGCATACATTATGAACATTGAGGAAATGAAGAATCCTACAAGCAGAACCTTCTTCATGACAGGATAATTAGAAACCTGTTTAAACCCTTTAATTATCATTGACCACAGGTTTATAATCGATGCATTCCTCGGAGGCTTCTTAGCCTCAAGTACGCTCATATCATAACCTTTATCTTTGTAGTCATCCTTTGAAATTTCTTTATAAGTACCGTCAATAAATTCTACACTAGAATGTTCATCGACAATTTCTGTTCTTAAGTTGTTGTCATTAACCTTGATGTATATATTGCCATTTTTAATCACAATATCCATCTCTGCTGCCTGCTCATCGTCCTGATAAACGTTTATCTTCGACCCTTGCATATCAAATGAGCTGTGGTTTTGTATTTCTCCGAGATATATTTTGTCGTCTATCCTGTAGTCGAGGTTGCTCTCGTTCGTATTCACCTCATCTGAAACTACGGCTCCGTCTGTAAGCCTAATTATCCGTGACGCATAGAAATTAGCAAGCTTCTCCTCGTGGGTTACCATTATGACCAGCTTAGTCTTAGAAATTGTCTTGATTATGTTCATTACCTCAAGAGTATTTCTGCTATCTAGGTTCCCTGTAGGCTCATCGGCGATTACTATCGCTGGATTCTTAACTATAGCCCTTGCAATGCCCACTCTTTGGCGTTCACCACCAGAAAGCATGTCGGCATATCTATTTCTATATCGATACATGCCTACCATTTCAAGAGCATAGTAGACCTTCTCCTTGATTTCATCTTTGTTCTTAACGCCCTGCATCTTTAGTACAAGCGCTACGTTGTCAAATACAGACATCTCATCAACAAGGTTATAGTTTTGGAATATATATCCTATGTTTAAATTTCTAATCTTGTCCCTAGTCCATGCGGTCCTACCAGTCAGCTTCTGATTATTTACAAATATTTTTCCCGTGCTTACACTATCAAGACCACCAATTGCATTGAGCAGTGTTGTCTTACCACAGCCTGAAGGTCCTAGTATCGCAATAAGTCCCGGTCCGTCTATCTCAAGCGAAGTGTTATCGATAACGTGTATTTCATTTTTCTTTAGTCTATTAAAATATTTATTTACATTTTCTAATTTTATCATGTCTACACCTCCTCTCTAAATGTGCTCATTGCGGATTTCTTAAACAATTTCTTTGAGAATTTTCTCGAAATTATATACGCCAAGCACACAACAATCACATAGAGAATGATGTAATCCTGAATTTTAATGAAGTCAAATATTTCCACTAAGAACGGAATATCTAATACCTTTGTCTGAACCAGTCTGATAAAGGCAACTAGCATAAAATAAGCTATATTGATTATAAAAATTAGCTCTATATCTAATATCTGTTTGATGCTCTTAATGTCAAGGCAAATTAGTCTTAATGTTGAAAAATACGTGCTTCTCGACCTTAATATTAGCCTTATAACAAAATAGCAGATGAAGAAGATTCCGACTACGATAGCAACATTGAACGGTACCGTTACGATATTCAAAATATCAGTGTCAATGAACTGCGTCTTAGCTTTTGCAAGAGAAATGACAGTATATCCATTTTTCTTAAGCCAAGAAACAGCTTCGTCGGCATTCTTTCTTTCATCTATATAAACTGTCGACTGATAATTTCCTTTCATAAATAGAGAATTATACTCTTCATCATTTATGTATATATTCCCCGAAATATCCTCAAAAGGTTTATCTATGCCGAGCAAACTTTTATAATTATTCTTTGTATATGTAGCCGCACTTACAACTGTAGTCGTGTCCTTGAAATATATGTTCTTTACATTATACACAAGTTGCTTCCACCTTGAAGAACCGCTCTCATAAAGTGCGTCAACTTCCTCGGGCACAACTGCATATCCCTTTACAACATTTGAATTTGGATACACATTAAACTGCCCGCCATCTGCTCCAAGTGGATATTTTTTACCATTTATAAGTATTTCCGTTTTTGAAATACTACCAATTTTAGATGCCCTCGCCTTAGACAAAATAGAGTCACTCAAGAAAATTTTGCCGACACCCTCAAAATTTACATCAACACTGGATGTCTTCGTCTTCTCTTTATCAACAAAGTATACGCCTGTAATTCTAACGGTATACTCTTCTCCTGCGTCATCATTTAGCTTGACATCTTTGCCCACCTGTGCTTTAAGCGCATCTTCATCCATGGTCATGCTGTAAAGGCCTATGACAGCTTCATTATCAGCCTTCGGTTTTTCTCCTGCGATTAGCTTCTTAGGCATCTCAGATATTGGGGCAGGATGTGCCTCCATATACACGTTATACTTAGCCTCAGACTCCGAAATAGCAGCTGCATCGGAGCTGTCATCAAAGGAATAAAACGAAACATCGAGGATTATATCGTCCTTGAAAAGAGTTTTGTAATGTGGCGTGTTCTGTAGCTTATTATAATCGTCCTCTGTCATAGGTGAGTTGTCACTGTGTTTTACAACCACTCTCCTGTCGCTGCTGTTTCTGAAAAACATATTGTTACCAAAGCCCTCAAATGCGTCATTATTAGCCTTGATGCCTGCATATTGCATTATAACGGATGCACTCAGGAATAAAAATACAAGTAGCAGCAACAAAAATTTAGGGAATATATTGAAGGTGTTTCTAATCCCCAAAATCAATTTATTAGCCCATGTCATCGGCCTAGTTTCAACGGGAGCTATTTTGTGCTCCTCTCGCCTTGGAGTAATGACCTCATCTTCGATTATTCTACCATCAGAGAGCTTTATTCTCCTGCTAGCACAGTCCTCAAATTGGTCATAGTTATGTGTTACAACTATAACAAGGTGGTCCTCGGCAACCTCCTTTAACAGCTCAACTATGCCAAGTGCAGATTTACTATCAAGGTTTCCTGTTGGTTCATCTGCAACTATTATCGGAGTTTCCTTCGCAAGAGCCCTTGCGATAGCAACCCTCTGCTTCTGACCACCCGAAAGCTTTGAAACCTTGGTATTAGTAAATTCAGTCAGTCCAACCTTTTCAATGATTGCATGAATTTTGTCTTTGACATCACTCTTTTTTCTTCCTTCAACCAAAAGAACCAATTCAATATTCTGAAATACAGTATAACTGGAAACTAGATTAAAGCTTTGAAAGATATTGGCGATATACTTTCGTCTATAGGTTTCAAAATCGTTTACGGTGAAATGGCTGGTTTCGTTGCCGTCAATATACATCTCACCTTCCTCATATGAGTCGAGCCCTGAAATTACATTTATTAACGTAGATTTTCCCGATCCTGATTCTCCTGTGATTACAACGAATTCTCCAGGATGAAGTTCTAGGTTCACTCTATTAAGGCCACTGGCAATTATCCCCTTACTATAATAGAATTTTGAAAGGTTCTTTAGTTTTAGCATCCTACCTCCTTTGATTCGAAAATATACAAATCATATTTATTATCAATTATTATCATTACCTAATTTGTTCAAACTATATTATCAATTTATCTTATCAATCAATAGTACAGATTGATTATTCAGCCTTATTTATCTCGTGTACGCCCATGTATTTTCTGAGTGCTTCAGGTATTTCAACAGACCCATCTTCCTTCTGAAAATTCTCCAGTATTGCAGCCGTGGTTCTTCCGACAGCAAGTCCCGAGCCGTTCAATGTATGAACATATTCTACTTTGCCCGTTTCACTATCTCTATATCTTATGCCTGCCCTCCTAGCCTGAAAATCTTCAAAATTAGAGCAAGAAGATATCTCTACGTATCTGCCATAGCTAGGCATCCACACCTCTATATCATAAGTCATTGCAGATGAAAATCCAAGGTCGCCTGAGCAAAGTCTGACAACTCTATACGGAATTCCTAAAATTTTCAGTACGGCTTCAGCATCTGCTGTTAATTTTTCAAGTTCATCATATGAATTTTCTGGCTTTACAAACTTCACTAGTTCTACTTTGTTGAATTGGTGCTGTCTAATTAGACCTCTCGTGTCTCTTCCCGCAGAGCCTGCCTCAGCTCTGAAGCAAGGTGTATAAGCTGTATAATATATCGGAAGTTCTTCTTCTTTAAGAATTTCATCGCCTCTAAGGTTTGTAACAGGAACCTCTGCGGTCGGAATAAGGAAAAAGTCCTTCTGCGGAACATAGAACATATCCTCCTCAAACTTAGGAAGCTGTCCTGTTCCCGTCATAGCCTTTCTGTTGACCATAAAAGGTGGCAAGATTTCCACATAGCTTTGCTCAATAGTATGCAAGTCGAGCATAAAGTTGGTGATAGCCCTCTCAAGCCTTGCTCCGAGTCCCTTATACACTGTGAATCTGGTCCCCGAAATCTTAGCCGCTCTTTCGAAGTCCAAAATATCAAGTTCCTCTCCAATATCCCAGTGCGCCTTGGCTTCGAATTCAAATTTAGTTGGCTCTCCTACAATTCTCATAACTTCGTTATCGCTATCATCGACCCCGTATGGCACTTTTTGATTTGGAGTATTAGGAACCGAAAGAAGCATAATTCTATATTGCTCATCTATTTCGTCAAGCTTAGCATCAAGAGTTTTAATATTAGATGACAGCTTCTTCATCTCTGACATTATTATGCTCGTGTCCTTGCCTTCTTTTTTGAGCTTAGGAATCTGCCTTGAAACAGTATTTTGCTTATTTTTCATTTTTTCTACTTCAGCAAGTATTTCGCGACGTTTTTCATCAATGTCTTTAAGCTCAGATAGCCCAAAATCTCCCTTGCCCCTAAATTCAACTCGTTCCTTTACTTCCTCGTAGTTTTTCCTAATTCGTTTAACATCTAACATTTTATTCTCCAATCTTATTTACTTAATGTTGCTATTCACTGTCAATACACCTAAACAAATTACTATTTTTAAAAAACATAAACAACATATTATAACATCCGTTACAAAACATTATGCACATATACACTGTATATTTCACTTAAAGCATTAACCTTTGACTGAAGCTTAAGTTGAAGATCTGAGGCCAACGCGTAATCCCCAGTATCAAGTGCATTTTTCACCTGAGTTAAAAGACAAAACTCATTCAATTCGTCTTTTGCAATTTCATGTCTCATCTTGTCAATCGACAGCCAGAGTTTTATGTCCATGTCCGTAAATTCCCTGTCATCATGAACCTTTTTACACTCTCTAACAAAATTCATAGTTGCCGGTATAATTCTGTCATGCAGTTCTGTTTTCCAATGTGAAAGTGTCTGTTCAACATAAGAATTAATTACAAGCGGGCTCATAACACTGCCTTTGTAGAAAATTTCAAGTCTATCCTTGTTGTTCTCAAAGCTCATTAAATTTTCCCATACGGTTGCAGGGGCTTTACCGAAAAGCTGCTGCCTCTCTTGCTCGGAATAATCAGTAAATACGTTTTTTTCACTTCTATATTCCCTATCTCTTTCAAGATAGAAATCATCCTCTCCATATTTCTTAGAAATTGACTTCTCAAGCTCCTTAGGTGTTTTGTTAGCTGAAAGTGCCGCTTCAATTCCGTCAAGCATAGACAGATATGATGAAGCCAATACAAGATAAGTATTGCTTTTTGGATTAGGTGAGCGGAGTTCAAATCTTGTCCCCGCAGGATTGTGAACATCTCTTATAAGACCAGCCAGTACCGTTCTGTTTCTAGATGGCTCCTGAACAGATCTACCAAGAGAAGTAACCGTACAAACAGGGGCCTCGTAACCTGGCTTAAGACGGTTAAAAGCATCATTGTTAGTACTTACAAACGGATTGATTAGTTCATAATTTCTGAGCAATCCCATAAGAGCACCAAAGCCTATTGGACTTAGAAATTCTTCGTCCCATTTTTCAGGTGCAAATAGGCTAACAATCTTGCCATTTTTCAGTCTAGCTCCAAGACCTAAATGTGTATGTTCACCTGACCCTGCAACTCCCCTTACAGGCTTTGCCATAAAGGTAACATCAAGTCCGTGCATAGTAAATATATCTCTAACGACATACTTGATGTGATTTTCATTATCAGCTGCCTGCATAGCATCCGCATACTTCCAGTCAATCTCAAGCTGCTCCATTATGTGATTATAATGACCTTCATTAGCCAGGTTTGCTTGGACGCCTCCAACTTCTTTATGCCCCATCTCCATCTCAAATCCATAGCAGTCAAGAATAGTCATCACCTCTTCAAGAGCCGTCCTAACTTGACCGTAGGTTCTTTTCCAGTACTGTTCCTTTAAAACCTGAGATGTAAATAATTGCTCCCTATCTCCCTTATCATCAGGAGTTCTAACCCAAAATTCAAGCTCCGTAGCGCTAGTCAGAAGCAATTCTTCTATATCTTCCGCACAGCTAACTCCATCCATGTATGGATATACATAGTTATTTTCTTTCAGTTCCTCAAGCATCCTTTGGCGAAAATACTTAAGCGCATCCCTAAGCACAACTCTAGATCCGCATTCAAAGTCTTCATTATGCACCAAAAAAGATGGTATCCTCAAGGTTCCAACAGGTAGACCTGTATAATAATCTATGTGCCTAAAATTGTGATCAACATACCAGTTCACATCAAGATCTGGTATTATATCAATCTTCGCATTGTTTAGGTCAGCAATGCCTGGAAGCGCTACACTTGAGCCGTCAGTCTGAACCCCATGCGCAAGAAGCTTTGTTAAATCATCCAAAAAAACCTTTGTAGGTATTTTTTCATCTGTATCGTGCCCGCCCATATCAATTCCAACAAAAGATACAAACTTAACCTCTGGATGCTCTTCCAAAATTCGTCTTATATCATGCTCGCCATGCATTTTAGCTGGAATAGTAAACAACATCTTGTCTAAATCGTAATTTAATCTATGTATTCTCTCCATAAATCCCCCTAAACATGAGTTATATTTATCATTTATTTATCCTTGAGCTTTTTAAGCAAGTCGGAAAGCTCGTCCATTTTATCTCCATAATCCTTCCAATTGCCATCCTTAAGTGCTTTTTCACCATCTTCAAAGGCTTTATTTGCCTTATCAATCAGAGATGCTACACTTTCATCCTCGATAGCTGCGTTAGAAGAGTTTTTACCATCTCCGCCTGTTTTGCCATTTCCTTTTGCATCCATCCCTTGTGTATATGAATCGCCCGCCTCTTCTCCGAAGAGGGACTGCAAGGCTTCTTTAAGGGTTGACTCATAGGCAATCTTATCGCCATAAGCTATTATCACACGCTTAACTTCAGGTATTGCAGAATTGCTCGCTTCAAGGTATACAGGCTCAACGTAAAGAAGAGAAGATTCAATAGGTACGACAAACAAATTACCTCTACTGTACTGTGAACCTGCTGAACTCCATAGCGAAAAATCTTGTGAAATCTCAGTATTTTGGTCAATTTGAGCTTCAATCTGCATTGGTCCATAAACAGTTTTGCTTTTCGGGAACTGATACACAACAATATTGCCGTAGTCTTTTCCATCATTTCTTGCAACCATAAGTGCCGTCATATTGTTTTTCCCCTTAGGCGTAAACGGAATTGTGCTAATAAATTCAGCATCTTTCTCACCTGGCAATTTCGCAACAAAATAATTTGGATCCATAGTAACTTCTTCGGTTCCATATATTTGTTTCGCAACATCCCAGAGGTCCTCTTTTTGATAGAATACTTTAACATCATTCATGTGATACCTTGTGTAAATTTCACTTTGTATCTTGAATAATGCATGAGGATATCTCATGTGTGAACGCAAATCTTGAGGCATTTTCTCAATATCTTTGAATAGAGATGGAAATATCTTTTGGTATGTTTTAGCAAGGGGATCCTTCTTGTCAACAACATAGAACTTCGTATCTCCATTGTACGCATCGACTACAACTTTAATAGAATTTCTTATGTAATTACCTTTTACTTCATCCCCAACAAATGGCTCTGAATAAGGATACATATCGCTAGTTGTATAGGCATCCATCATCCAATACAGCTTGCCATTAACATTAACTGCATAAGGGTCATCCTCATATGTAAGATAAGGCATAATTTTTCTGATTCTTTCAACTACGTTTCTATTTATAATTATACGAGAATCACTCTTAATGTTTGAAGAAACCAGAATTTTTAGGCTGCTTTCCTTAATTGAAAATACCAGTCTATTAAAAGGATTGATGCCCGCACTACCTTTATATCTAGTATATTTGTTGTCATTTCCATCTGGGTAATCAAATTCATCTTCATTTGTATCCACTAAAATATAGTCATTTGAAAGCTCTCCAAAATATACCTCAGGCCTCGTTATTTTTAATTCTTTTTTGTCTGTTTCAGGTGGTATGTTTTTGATCATTACTGATGGTTGACCGCTAGGTGTAACTGTGTCCACCCTAGACAGAGTAGCACCATATCCATGCGTATATTTTAAATGTCTATTAAGCCACGTATCATTTATCTTCGACTCATCAATTTCTCTAACAGACATATACGATTGAGTTATCTCACCGTCAATATTATATCTATCAACATCCACGTCGTTAAATGTGTAATACTGCCTGATACTTTGAGTTTGATTATAGAAGGTTTTTACAGGTTTATAATCGTTTATCCTAATATTACTTATCGTTTGATTGTTGTTTTTGATATCATCCGCCGTTAGAGCATTTTCTGCAGCAAAAGGTTTGACATTCACATCATCAAGATCATAAGCATACTGTGTAAACTCAATATTCCTCTTAAGGTATTTGCTCTCTTTGTTTATTTCATCTGGAGAAACAACAAAATTCTGTACTGCTGTCGAAACACCAAAGCCGAGAATTCCGATAATAATCATTGCAGCAGGAATATACAAAATCTTTTTATATATTCTCTTGCGAATCATTGGCACTACAAGAACTGCACCAATGATGGAAATAGCCATCAAGATCCTGTAAATCCAAAGAGTAACATTGAGATCTGTATAGCCTGCACCATAAACTGCACCCCTATGTGCATGCAAAAGTTCAAACTGCTTAAGATAAAAATTCACTGACAGCATCAGGAACAAAAATACGCCGAGAGCCATGTATTGATGCTTGGCAATATCAAGTATTTTGTTGAAATATGCTCTACCTGGTGCTGCTGCACGCCTATTCACACCAGGATTTCTGCGGTTCACAAAAATTTTCTTTAATATTTCACCCGCAACGCCATTAACATCCTTAAAGTCGCTAAAATCAGATTCATTCACATAAGAATATTCATTCGCATCGTCCTCATTATGCGAAGGATCAGGGGTTCTCATAGATAAAAGAATTAGATAATAAATAACCGTAATTGCTATTATAATGACTGTCAATGCAATTACAAGTTGATTAATCATCTGTAAAAATTCAAGTTTAAAGACATAAAAAGACACATCTTTACTAAAAATCGGATCCTTGATGTTGAAATCTGTCGCTGATATATATTGCAAAAATGGGAACCACAAAACCTTCATTGCAAATATAGCAGCAAAGGCTCCAAAAATCACAGATAAGAGGCCAGTGTAAATCCTCAGCCTCTTTAAATTCGTTTCTTCTGATGACACTACCTTTGAAAAATAGCCTTTTCTGACATTGTGCAAGTAAAATGCCACAAGGAGTGTAACTACTACAAATACTGGTAGTCCAATCTTGAGTTGTGTAAAAAGCTTAGTGAAAAATACAGCGACGTATCCGATTTCATCAAACCACAACCAGTCAACAATGAAGGCTACAAGCCCTGTGAATATCACTGGTATAATAATTATCAAAGCAGCAATAATTCGTCTTTTGTTTTGGCTAATAGGGTTACGTCCTCTGCCTATTCTTAACATATGGTAAAAATCCCTTCTATTCTTCTGCTTCTTCAGCTTTCTTAATCTCGACACTGTCCTTGACTTTCATTACAGTGCCTTCTGGTTCAATGTATAAATTGTATATATTTTTTCGTTCTTTATCATCATTAAATGACGTTGCAACAAAAAATCCAAATTCTCCAGTTCTAATCTCGCCTATCTTAAGGTGGTCAATCTTGGTGTCATTGATACCGCCTGAAGATGTATTCAAATCAGAATAATACGCAACAACAGCTTTTACAATATCACCGCCATAATACACATCTTGCCCGTCATCAGTTGTATACCATATGCTATCACTGAAAGGCTTGCTTGCATCCATGCCCTTGAAATCCTTGTTTGTAATATCCACCTTGATTTCAGGATCTGATTCAATTTTTGAAATGTTTTGATTCGCAGACGACGCATCAGCAATCCAGTCCTCAATAGTTTTACTTTCTTCAACCTGTGCTCCCTTTGGAGTTTTACCAGTTATCTTGTCAATTACAGTTTCATATGCTCTATCAATATTTATGGCCAATGAACTGTCTGGAGCTACTAGTTTGATTCCTAGGATTAATATAACAATGATTAAAATAATATAGAAAAGAATACTTAAAATTTTCTTCCCCTTTGATTTAGGTTTATCTTCCTCATCCTTGACTTGGTCTTCATCCTTTGAATCGTTTAGCTTCACATTTTCGATTAGCTCATCATCTTTTTTATGAGTTTTCTTTTGCTTGATAATATTACTGCTATCAATAACATCTTCGTCGTCAAAGATCGCATGAAAGTCGAATTTCGTTTTACTTCGATTATCTGCGCGACCTCTTCTATTTCTTCTTGATTTGAGTTCATCTTCTGATGGTTCTGATTGTGAATCAGCTTGTCCTTCTTGTAACTCGACTCCTTCAGGCTCGGATATGATTGAGTCATTTTCATCTCCATCGTTTTTGACTTCGATATCTCCCTCACTGCCCTTTCTTTCGCTAGGGATATGTTCTCCATTTCCTGCTTCCTTGGGTCGATCGCCGTCTTCCAAAACTCCCACGCCTGAGTTTTCGATTTCTCCCGATATGTCGCCATTTGACCTTGGCTTAAGAAATAGGGGCGAATCTAATTCGCTCTCTTGCCCTCCTTTCTTAGCCTCTGAAGAAGAATCGTCACTAGTGCAGAATTCCTTTTCGTCATCCTCTATCTCCTGAAATCCGTCATCATTTTTAAGTTTTTCATATTCCTTGTCTAATAATCGTTGAAATTCTTCATTTTTTTTATTAAAGGTGTAGAACTTGTTTACAGCAACCGAATCTCCGTTTTCAACAAAATCAGCATCTGATTTGCCAGAAAAGTCCTGATTATTCGTCTTATCTTCAAACAAAAAACTCTGGAGATCAACATCATCATTATTTTGAACTGATTTGTCGCCGTCATGTATTTGGGTAGCGAAAAAGAAACTGTCGGTTTTTCTCCCTTTTGTATCTCTCCTTATTTTAGTAGAATCATTATCTTGATTTCCTGACATCAAAACATCATTCCAGTCAATACTTACTTTTTTCTCTTTTCTTTGGTCATCAGATGGAAATCCATCGAGATCCCAGTTGAAATTTGCTGTTCTTTTGAGATTAATATCCTTAATACTTTTTTCAGGAGTTTGAGAATCCGTTCTGCCAGCTGTCTTTTGTTGAACCTCATGCGGATTATTCGCTTCATTACTGAAATTTTCAAAACTCTGCATTTTATCTATCGGCTCAACCTTGCTACCACAATAGCTACAAAATTTAGAATCATCATTTATAGATTTACCACATTCTTTACAAAACATATTCTCACCTTTCTAATCTCTTATTTGCTTCTCAAGCTCTTCGACGTTATACACTCTACCGAATTTATCAACACTGTCCGATCTGCTTTCAAACTTACGCTTCGGACTAGTCTTAGAATCAAGGTCAACCCCAACACCAGAAGCATTTATAATTTTCTCAATCGCCGACTCTCTAATCGAGTCGCACAAAACATCTGTATCAGAAACGGCTTTATCTCTTGCCTGAATATCTGCTAAATCCTTGGGTTCTCGAGGCATCTCCCTGCTTGACTTAGCCAAAATCATAGCCTCATCAAGAGCCTCCTGCTCATGATCTTTCTTTGAAGAATTATCAATATAAATAAAATCCCCCTGCTTTCGAAGCTGAGATATGTTGCCATTTATATCTTCTAGTATGCCCTCTATCTTATTATAAGATTCGGCCTTCTTTTTCGAAGCAATATTAATTTTTTTGCACAAAAATACCAAGAATATTATACATAATATCACCAAAATGCATATTACAACATTCTGTACAATTTCCTGGTTATTTACTATAAACTGACCTAATTTACCAAATATATTCATGGCTATTCCTCGCTTACAATTATTCCACAATATTATATAATAAAATGTCGTTGTTTTCAAGAAATAGCATTTTTATTTCGTCATACTATATATATTATTTTATCCTTCAAATTAGTAGCATTAATAAACAAAAAAAGGACCTTCGAAAAGGTCCCAATAGACAATCATGTTCTTTTCTTAACAAAATACGTTTCGTATATTTCTCCCACACTAATTGCTGTCAAACCTTCAAATAACATTAGCGAAGGATAATCTCCAAATCTATTGAGCAAAACATCTATCAAAAACATAACTAAAAGACAAATCAAGCTAACTATTACCCTCTTCCAAGACGTATTCCAATATGGGGTCTTGGCTATTTCCGTTCTAATTGCATAGTAAGCAACTAATGCAAAAGCTATTATTATTGCAGTCCAAATACTCATATATGGATCAATCTTCTGTGGTATTAAAACTGGTATCAAAAGAAGCAACACCACAACTACATCCAAAATCTTAAACAGCTTCTTCATATCCATAAAATCACCACCCTTATCCGCATGTATTAATACATCTATTTGTTTAATTATACTTAATGCGTTTTTTTTGTCAAGTAGAAAATTTGTATTTTTTATACAATATAATATTAATATATTTTAAGCTCAGTCTAAAAAAATAGTTCATCACATCTTTAAAAAGAATTTAAAAAAGTCTTGAGCCTATCTGTTTTAGGATTGTTAAAAAGCTCCTCTGGTTTTCCTTCTTCAAGTATTTTTCCATCCGCCATAAAAACAGTTCTATCCGATACATCTCTTGCAAATCCCATCTCATGAGTTACTACAACCATTGTCATGTGCTCTTTTGCAACCCCCTTCATTACATTCAAGACAGACCCTATAATTTCAGGGTCAAGGGCCGAAGTAGGCTCATCAAAAAGCATCAAATCAGGTTTCATCGCAAGACTCCTAGCTATAGCCACACGCTGTTTTTGTCCACCTGAGATTTGAGCTGGATATACATCTGCCTTCTCAGAGAGATTCACCATTTCTAATAGCTTCAATGCATGGTCTATTACCTCATTCCTATGCAATTTCAACACCTTAATCGGTGCATAAATTATATTCTCTAGACAGGTCATATGTGGAAACAAATTAAAATGCTGAAAAACCATGCTCGTCCTTCCATCGAGAGATATTTCACCTTCTGTAGGTTCTGTGAGACCATTTATACACCTAAGTAATGTGCTCTTGCCCGAGCCTGATGGTCCGATAATTGTCACTATCTCACTTTTATTTACTGAAAAGTCAACCCCCTTAAGCGCAGTGAAATCACCATATTTTTTTACTATCCCACGCATCTCGAGTATTTTGTTGTCATTGCATCCCAATTCTGCCGTGCCATTTTCTGCTGTGCCACATTCTGCTTCTGCCGTGCCATTTTTTCCTGAATAATAACTATCGACGACTGATAAAAACATCAGAATTCCTCCTTTGCATCATATCTGCTAAAATGTGTTTCTAGCTTGCCTGCTACCAGAGTTATTATCAAATTTAGTAATAGATAGATTATGGCGGTGTACAAGAAAATAGTAGTCATCGAAGTCCTGTTGACTATTCCATACGTTACCTTCATAAGCTCCATCATTCCAAGCGTTTGAGCAAGTGCCGTGTCCTTTACAAGTGTAATGACTTCGTTAAAGATTGAGGGTAAAATGGCTTTCATAGTTTGCGGAAGCACGATATCTCTTGTGGTCTGCCATTTCGTTAGGCCAAGCGAATGTGCCGCTTCAAACTGTCCTCTATCGATGCTGTTTATGCCACCTCTGTATATTTCAGCAAAATATGCAGCGTAGTTCAAAATAAATGTAAATGCAATCGTCGAAAAAAGAGAGGGTGCAATCCCTATATTAATCGGTATGAAAAAATAAAAGAAGAACATCTGCATCAGGAGCGGTGTTCCTCTAAAAATCCATACATATCCCTGGCACAAAAGCCGAATAGGGAATATCTGGCTGTTTGCGCCAAGGGCGATAGGAAGTCCAAGAGGGAGAGAAAATACTAAAGTAGTAAGAAAGAGCTTTATGACCATAATGGTCCCCTCAAGCAGCAACTGCCAATTTTCAATCAGTGGTTTAAGTATCATTTTGCCTCTCCCTCAGATTTTACTTAAAAACAACTATATCTTTACCAAACCATTTTTCGCTTATCTTTGCGGCTTCACCGTTGTCAATTAATGTTTTAATTGCCTCATTAACGGACTTTGTAAGCTCCTTGCCATCTTTTCTAAAGCCTATTACATAGAAATCATCTCCTAGATTATATTCAAGAGATTTCATTGACTCTCCCATATTCTTGTTCTTGTATTCTCCAAGAACCTGGTCGATTGCAATAACATCTATTCTTCCAGCCTTCATGTCCAAAATAGCATCGTCGTACGACTTATACTCTGTGATTTTGTCCTTAAACTCATTGTATTTTTCATTTTTTCCAAGCATCTCAAGAGCTGATGAATCCGCCTGCGTCCCTATATTGTATTTTGCTAAGTCAGCTGCATTTTCAACTACAACATCGTCCTTTTGCGTCATTAAAATTATCTTGTTATTAAGATACTTCTTAGAAAGCGACATTGCTTTTTCACGTTCAGGAGTCTGAGACATCCCGTTCCATATACAATCTATATTTTTAGATTTAAGCTCCATATCTTTGGCGTCCCAATTAATTGGCTTGAATTCTATTTTAAGGCCCATTTCTTTCGCAACTGCTGTTGCAAGATCAATATCAAAGCCAACTAGCTTCCCCTTATCATCTCTGAAGCCCATAGGTGCAAACGTGTCATCAAGTCCCACAGTAAATACACCTTCTTTTCCGAGATCTAAGCCGCCCTTGACATCATCAGATTTGTTTTGCTCATCATTACAGCCTGTTATAAAAACAACGAAAAAAATCATCAAAAGAGTAAATGCTAATGCTATAAATCTTTTACTAATTGTTTGTTTCATTTCATCACCTCGTCTATTTAATTTAATAAAGTATCTGAATTATAACATAGCGTCCGGTCTATGTCAACTCTCTAATTCGATAAAGTTTTAATTTCGTAAAAATCTCCTTCAAAATCAGCAAAATTGCAATTTCAAAGGAGAAATCTCTGCATTCAGGAAAGTGAACCTGAATTTCATTTTGTATTATTATAAATTATTTTTGAGAAAGTTTAATGAGGAAGTTTAATTTTGATATTTTATTTTCTTTAATTTCTAACCAAATATTCCGAGTTTAAAGAAGGAATCCAATTGTCCAAGTAATACCAATATCATTACAGGCGGTACAACGAACTTTATGCAAAACATATAGAATTTTTTCCAAGTAAACTTGCCATTGAGTTCTACTTCGTCCGACACGAAATCAGGAAGTACCCAGCCACAAATTATAGCGGTTAGGAGAGCACTTAGTGGCATCAGCACACCTTCTGAAACCAAATCCATTGAATCAAGCCATGTAGATTGCCCGAATATCTGTGGGAATCCGTGACTTCCAAGTCCGTCAAGAGATACGAATATAGCCTCTGCCATGATTGCAGCCGTACACCAAAATGTGATTTTCTTCTTATTGAATTTCTTAGACTTTTCTATTTTCATATCAACTACTACCGCAACAACTGTTTCTAAGAGAGAGATTGAGGATGTGATGGCAGCAATGAATACTAGAAAATACATAACAAACCCAAATATCGGCCCACCAGCTCCCATGGATGAAAATACGGTCTGTAGTGTAACAAACAGAAGTCCAGGTCCCGCAGCTGGCTCAAGTCCACCCGCAAATACCGCTGGCATAATTGCCATTCCCGCCATAACAGCTATAATTGTGTCTGCGACTGGGATAACTATTGAATTTAATTTCAAGTCTTCCTCTTTCTTAAGATATGATCCATATGTTACCATGATGCCCATTCCAAGAGATAATGAGAAGAATGCTTGACCACCTGCCGCTGCAAATACATTTACCCAACCACTTCCTTTGAAAACTTCAAAGTTTGGCTCAAATACAAACTTTAGACCTTCCGATGCTCCTGGCAAGGTAACACTTCTTACGATAACCGCAACAAGCATGAAAAATAGTGCAGGCATTGCTATCTTCGAAAACTTCTCTATACCTTCCGAGACGCCACCTCTTACAACCGCAGCTGTCAACAAAACAAATATAACTGTATATATAACTGTCTCTAGTTGATTACTAAAGAATGCTTGGAAATACTCAGCAGTTTCCATGCCAGCACCTTGATATCCCCAGCTTGCATTGAAAATATCTCCAAGATTTGCAATCATATATTTGAGAGTATATCCACCAAGCATCATGTAAAACGACATAATTAGAAATGGCGATATTACTCCAAACCAGCCTATCGGCGCATACTTCTTGCCTAACTCTCTATACGCACCTACAACACCCTTTCCAGTCTTTCTTCCAATACCGAGCTCTGTAATAGTAATAATAATTCCAACGAAAGCAACAATTATAATATAAATAAATAAAAATGCAAATCCACCATTCTTACCCATCTTATACGGAAATGCCCATAGATTACCTAGTCCTACGGCAGAGCCTACCGCAGCCATCAAGAAGCCAAATTGATTGCCCCATTGACCTTTCTTTTGTTGTTCCATTGAAATATCCTCCTGTTTATCTAAAATGTGATATCACTATTATACACGCCGTTTTATATTTGTCAACAAAAATATAAAAATTTATTATTTTTTGTTTTGTAAAACAAATTCTTAAGAGTTTTCCATATAAAATTATATGTCTAAATCTAATGCTTTTCACTAAAAATGCCGAAGAATCAATCCTCGGCACATTTTGTATCATACTACGATAATTATACATTAAGTGTGGAATAATATAGTTGTTGCGTCTATATGAATCTCCTTTTCATTTAAAACAATCCCCAATTAAAGAAGCCGTTAAGCTGTCCTATCAAAATGAAAATTAAGAAAATAGGCGCTAAGAACTTTATGCAGAAGTAGAAAAAGCTTTTGCTCCCAAACGATGAACCAAGCTTAATTTCATCGTCCAAAAACCCAGGCTTCAGCCAGCCTAATATTACAACCATGAACAATCCTCCAAGAGGCATCAAAAATCCCTCAGCGAAGAGATCGAATGTGTCAAGCCAAGTATCAAAGCCTAGGATGTGCGGCAATCCACCGCCACCTAATGCATCGGCAGAAACTAATGTTGAGCCTAGGCAAGCCCATATCCCTATTAGAATCGTTACAAAATTCCTTGAAGGATTTTTCCCTTTTCGTACTTGTTCATCCATAAAGGCTGAAACTGCACCTTCGAGCATACCTACTGAAGAAGTAAGCGCTGCAATCAGTACAAGAAAATAGAATATAAAGCCAAACAACGCTCCAAACCCACCCATAGAATTAAAAACCGTCTGTAAGGTTACAAACAGTAGACTTGGTCCAGCATCGGGTTCAAGTCCAAATGCAAATACTGCAGGCATAACTGCGATTCCCGCCAAAATAGCCACGACTGTATCAGCAATAATTATTATAGCTGAGTTTTTTTCAAGGTTTTCTGATTTATTTAAATATGAACCGTATGCAATTATACATCCTGAAGAAATCGATAACGAGAAAAACATCTGTCCACCCGCTGCAGCCAGAACGGTAATCCAGCCAGAACCGTGGAATACAGACCAGTCTGGTTTAAACATAAACGCGATACCGTCCATTGCGCCTGGCAGGGTTACGCTTCTGATAATTACAACAATCAACATAACAAAAAGAGCCGGCATTGCAATTACAGAAAATTTCTCAATACCTCCTGAAACACCACCAAGCACAACAACAATTGTAATGGCAAGGAATATAAGTCCATAAATAATAGCTTGCCACGTATCAGAAATGAATCCCCCAAAGAAATCACCACTTTCAACACCAAGCGTTCCCCAGCTTGCGTTAAAGATATTTCCAAAATTAGCAACTGTGTACTTTAGGCAATATCCACCTAGAGTACAATAAAAGCAAATCAGGATTAATGGCGTTAGTGTGTTAATCCATCCGTTAAATGTGAATTTACTATCGAGTTTTCTATATGCTTCGATAGCAGCTTTCTCTTGCTTACGCCCAAATGAAATCTCACCCAGCATAATACAGTATCCGATAATAACAGCTAAAATAATATAGATTACTAAAAAAGCAAACCCTCCGTTTTTCCCCATTTTAAATGGAAATCCCCAAATGTTACCAAGGCCGACAGCCGACCCGATGGTAGCCATAAGGAAACCAAAATTTGATTTGAATTTACCCTTATCTTCCATAATTTAGCCTCCTAAAAAACAAAATGTAAATAATTTATAACGAGAAGTATATCACCATCAAAACCAATAGTCAACGACTAAAAAGAAAAAATATTCATTATAATGATTTAATATAATAGTTTTGCAATAAAATCTTATATAACATGCTCAAACACATTTGTGATATAATGTTTTTAAAGTTTATTAAACAAATATCAAGGAGAGATTATATGTCATCTCTATATGAGAAAAACAACAAAACATTCGAAATATTCAAAAGAATATTATTTTGTACCATAGGAGCCATTATAATCGGTTTCAACATCAAAAGCTTCGTGCGTACGGGCGGGTTATTTCCAGGTGGATTCGCAGGTATAACTCTTCTAATTCAGCGAAGTCTAGACGCATTTTTAAATATCCAAGTATCCTATACGCTGATCTATATTCCACTTAACATGATTCCAATTTACATCGGAATCAAATGGCTTGGCAAAAATTTTACATTCTATTCAATATATGTAATAGTCCTAAGCAGTATTGTCGTCGACATTTTGCCAGATATAGTATTGACTTATGATATCCTTCTCATAGCAATCTTCGGCGGCATTATCAATGGCGTTGCAATTTGGATTTGTCTTCTTGTAGGTGCCAGCGCAGGTGGGACTGACTTCATCTCAATTTATTTTTCCGAAAAAAGAGGCAAGGATGCATGGAATTACATTTTGCTTGGAAATGTCCTCGTCCTTACTGTAGCAGGTGTTTTGTTTGGTGTTGACAAGGCAATGTATTCGATAATATTTCAATTTTGCACAACCCAAGTTATTCAAAATCTTTTCAAGCAGTATAGGAAGCATACTTTGCTGATAATTACGAATGAGCCTGCTTCAGTTTACGGTCGGATAAAAACAATAACGCACCATGACGCTACTTTGTTCATGGGCGTAGGCATGTACCAGGGCAGTCAAAGACAGATGATTTATTCGGTTGTCGGAAGTGACGAAGTGGACGCTGTTTTAAATGCTATCAAGGAGGTTGACCCTAAGGCCTTCGTAAATGTAATGAAAACTGAGCAGCTCGGCGGTAGATTTTATAAAAAGCCTAGAATTTAATGCAAGATATTCGAAGCCTGCAGCCCTAGACTCAAATCAATTCTACATAAAATAGCCGAATTCTATATGTGAATTTCGGCTATTATAATCTCTGGTCTATTGAAAACTCGGATAGGAAAAGAGCTATTCCCAAGTCCTCTTGAAATTATCATTTTCCCATTTCCAGCATTGTGAACTCCAGATGTGTATTTCGGCAAAATGCCCTGTCCAGGTGAAAACAGTCCACCTAAGATTGGCAATCTTATCTGTCCGCCGTGTGCGTGACCTGAAAAAATATAATCATAACTGGCAGATGAGTATTCCTCGATGAACTGTGGCTCGTGAGCAAGCAAAATACTTATGTCGCATTGCGATTCGCTACGTTTTTGTTTGATTTCCTCTACTGCTGATTTCAATACATCCTGGTCAACATCTGAGTTTTTCTTTGTGCGATTCCTTCCTTCTACCATTAGTAGCCTCTCTGGGAAGCCAGTCAGCAAAACCTCAACATTTCTTGATGCTGTATCATCATTTCTCCTGCTCTCATCACGGAGCTTATCATCAGGCAGTTTTCGAATTTTCACGTTTTCAATATGGCTCGTACCGTCAAGAACAACAACACCTGTGTTTTCAAGCTTCTCCCTCAATGCTCTGACGATATCTTGCGAAAATGCAAGTTCATGATTCCCATAAGAAAAGAATGTAGGAGCAATCATTCTAAGATTTTTCATAAAATCGATTGCTGCCTCAAAATCCTTGGTCGCTTCCGCTTCAAAGCTATTGGACGCTCCCAGTTCAAAACCCTTGTTGACCTGCATACGCCTATCCACAAGATCACCTGTAAAGACTATCAAGTGCGGCTTTGTATCAGACACCCGGCCTAGTAACTCCATATTATCATTTCCAAAGCATGCTCCCTGCAAGTCTGAAAGATGTACAACACGAAGCACGTCCCACACATCTTGAAATTCCTGTGTTACGCCCTTAACGAAGCTATATCTTGATATCACAAGTGTTTTGTTGCCGGGCCAAATCAAATTTCAAGCTCCAAGCTAACCGGGCAATGGTCGCTACCCATAATGTCTGTATGAATTTTGGCTTCTTTTATTTTGTCCGCAATGCGATTAGAAACAAGGAAATAGTCAATCCTCCAACCTGCATTGTTCTTTCGGGCGTTAAACCTATAGGACCACCAGCTGTAAATACCTTCCTTGTCAGGGTACAAATGCCTAAATGTATCTGTAAAGCCTGCATCTAGCAGCTTGCCAAATTTTTCGCGCTCCTCATCTGTAAATCCGGCATTTCGTCTATTTGTTTTTGGATTTTTAAGGTCAATCTCCTTGTGAGCTACATTTAAATCTCCGCATATTATAACAGGCTTCTTTTTATCAAGCTCGAGCATGTACTCCTTAAAGGCATCCTCCCAGTCCATTCTGTAATCAAGCCTTTCAAGCTCCGACTTCGAGTTTGGTGTATATACCGTCACAAAATAAAAGTCTTCAAACTCACAGACAATCGTCCTTCCTTCGTCATCATATTCGCCGAAATTGTGGGTGACATTAATCGGCTTATACTTTGAAAATACAGCAGTTCCCGAGTAACCCTTTCTGATTGCGCTATTAAAGTGTTCCTCATACTCAGGCAGATCAACCTCCGCTTGACCGGGTTGCATCTTCGTCTCCTGAATTCCAATTATATCAGGATCAAGCTCCCTCATGGATTCTACAAATCCCTTTTTAAGAGCTGCCCTAAGACCATTTACATTCCAAGAAACTAATTTCATTTACTCACCCTTTCCTCTATTAATCTTCTTCACAATATGCCTTTGCTATCTGTGCTGCAACCTTGGCATTATTAAACACAAGCTCAATATTAGCATCAAGACTTGAGCCACCAGTAATATCTTTTACCTTTGAAAGTAGGAATGGTGTTGATTCCTTGCCCTTGATTCCCTTTTCTTCAGCCTCTTTAACCGCTTCATTTATAGCTTTGTTTATAATGTCTTCATCCATAGAAAACTTTTCAGGAATAGGATTTGCCATAAGCATACCAGTGTGAAGCCCCGCTCCCCTCTGTGCCTCGAAAGCCCTTGCCGCTTCCTCAGGAGAATCAACTCTATAATCAACCTTAAATTCGCTTTCTCTGGTATAAAATGCAGGTAGCTTGTCGGTCTGATATCCCAAAATAGGAACACCCTTCGTTTCTAGATACTCTAGCGTAAGAGGAATGTCCAAAATAGCCTTAGCGCCTGCACAAACTACCATCACAGGTGTATTTGCAAGTTCCTCAAGGTCGGCAGAAATATCCATAGTTTCCTGTGCCCCTCTGTGCACTCCACCTATTCCACCAGTTGCAAAAATCGAAACTCCAGCCATATGAGCAATAATCATTGTCGTAGCAACAGTAGTAGCTCCATCAAATCCCCTTGCGATAGCCATAGGAATATCTCTTCTGGAACACTTCGTAACTTCAAGACCCTTCTTGCCCAAATATTCAATTTCTTCCTTTTTTAGCCCACATTTGAGTTTACCCCCAATTATTGCGGTTGTGGCGGGAATTGCGCCGTTTTCTCTAACAATTTCCTCCACTTTAAGTGCCGTTTCAACATTTTGTGGATATGGCATTCCATGCGAAATAATAGTCGATTCCAAGGCAACCACAGGTTCGCCATTTGCGAGCGCCTTGCTAACTTCAGGCGCAATTTCCAAATATTTAGTTTCCATTTCAATCCTCCATTTCATTAGCAAATCCCTGGACATGCAAGAATTTTTATTTTGCGTCCACCTCGTCCTCTAAGATGTCCGGCGAATCCCTGCGCGTGCAAGAATTCTCTCTATTGTTATATCTTCGTTTATTGTCTGCTCGCCCTCGACCGCCATTGCGGATGCAGCAAGCGAGAATTTCACTGTTTTCTCAAATGAGAAATCATTAAGATAGCTATAAACAAGTCCCGCCATGAAGCAGTCCCCTCCGCCTGTGACATTTGCCAGCTTAACCGGCATGATTGGCGCTTTGATTATTTTGTTCTCGCAGGCAGCGTATACACCATATCGTCCTAAGCTTATAAATACCCTTTTTACACCCTTCATTAACAAAATATTCGCAGCTTCTTTAAGTGTTTTTTCGTCCACAATGCTGACTCCGGAAAGCATTTCGGCTTCCATTTTGTTTGGTTTTAAGGTATGAATGTATTTTAGAAATGGTTTGAGCTTTCTTCCCTTCTCCGTTGAAACTGGATCAACGAAAATAGGGCCATCGTAAAGCTCTGTCAATTTCATCATTGTTTCACTAGGAATATTAGCATCTATCACGATTGCCTTAGCATTCGATATCAGCATTTTCTTGTTTTCAATGTATTCTGGACTGATAAAATCAAAGACCCTCATATCGGCTATTGCGGATATCATATCTCCATTTTGATCGGCGATATATAAATATGTAGCAGTTTTCTGTCCCTGAACGGAAAGTACATCATTAAAATCTAGCTTTTCATGTGGACTATGAATCCTGATAGACTGCCCTACATCATCGTCACCGACAGCAGTCAGCATCTTGGTTTCAATACCCATCAGGCTCATATTATGTGCGATATTTCTCCCGACACCACCCATTGTCGTATTCACAATCCCAGGGTTTGAATCCTCCATGATAAGTTTTGAGAATGGCTTGCCTCCTACATCTCTTGTCAGTCCTCCTATCACAACCACGTATTGCTCGCCGCCAATGACATAGCCTTTACCCCTTATTTCACCCTTTTTCATGAGATTTGAAATGTGCACAGCAACTGAAGATCTAGCGATTCCAAGATGAGCTGCTAACTCCTGTTGTGAAATCATAGGATTTTGTTTTACAAGTTTTAGAATTTCATGTTCTCTATCGGTTACCATTTTAATCACCAGCCTAAATTCTTTGTAATCATTTGTTTATATTATTACACATTAGTTTATCTGAGTCAATCGTTTTCTGGATATTAAATCAATTACTTTCTGAATACGGATAATAGTTTTTCTAAACAAATTTAATCCTGCCCATATAAGTAGTCGCCTAAATTACGTCTAAAACAGGCATTGGCAAACACCTCTAAATATTTGTTTTGAAAACTCATTCATGATAGAATTATTAATACCAATTTAACAAGGAGGAACACATCTATGACAATATTACTGCTTATTTCAATTGTCTTGCTTATGGCTCTTGTTGCAGTAAAGTTTTCAGACCGAATTGGATTGCCCTCACTTCTACTATTTATCGTTATGGGGATGATAACGGGTTCTCTTGGTGTAAAATTTGAAAACTATAATTTAGTTGAAAATTTTGCCACAGTCGCCCTCATGATAATAATGTTTTACGGTGGATTCGGAACAAACTGGAAAATGGCAAAGCCCGCTTTTAGAGAAAGCGCCTTACTCGCATCGCTTGGTGTAGTCCTAACTGCTGCATTTTGTGGTGTATTTTTTCATTTTGTTTTAAAGCTAAATTTCATTGAAAGCATGCTATTGGCATCTGTCATCGCCTCAACCGACTATGCATCGGTTTCGTCTGTTTTGCGCTCCAAAAATCTAAACCTAAAGTACCACACTGCGCCCATGCTGGAGCTTGAATCAGGCTCAAATGACCCAACTGCATACACGATGACAATCATCTTTATTTCCATTATAAAAGGCGTCGATACCTCCATACCAATCTTAATTTTAACTCAAATTGTTTTCGGTATCGCAATAGGCTTCATTGCAGGCTTCCTAGTGAAAAAGGTTATTAACTTTTTTAATTTTTCACAGGACGGGCTCTTCACCGTTTTCATTTTTTCGGTTGTGTGTCTTTCGTTCGCTATCTCAAATCTGCTAGGCGGTAACAGCTATTTGACTGTTTATTTTCTCGGTATTTATCTAGGAAATCAAGAATTCGTAGGAAAACGAGATATTGTATTCTTCTTTGATGGATTCACAAACCTGATGCAGATAGGCATGTTCTATCTCCTCGGCCTTCTGTCAAACTTTTCAAGTTTAAAAAGCACAATGCTCCTATCAATTATTGCCGTTGTGTTCCTAACAGTTGTTGCAAGACCGCTCGCGACTTATATTCTGATTAGGCCATTTAAGAGAAGCTTAGCACAAATTTTCATACTCTCACTTGCAGGTCTTCGTGGTGCCGCTGCGATTGCATTCGCTATAATAGTTGTAAACTCTCATGTGCCACTTGACACCGATATCTTTCACATTGTATTCGGTATATGTCTTGTCTCGCAGCTCGTTCAAGGCACAATACTTCCGATATTTTGTAAAAAGCTAAATATGGTCGATGAAAATGATACGGTTCTCAAAACATTCAATTACTACCAAGACAAATCTGATGTTGGGTTTATAGTTTCAGATATTCCGCCCGCAAGCATACTCTGCGGTAAGAAAATATTAGAATTGCAGCTAGCCTTTGACTTTATTATCGCCAAAATAATTCGAGACAACAAAACAATTATTCCCCGGGGCGATACGGTTCTTAATGCAGGCGACACAATTGTCGTCGGAGGCGAATCATACTTTGATCCCGTTGGTCAGGAACTGATGGAATTAAAGATTTCAAGTTCTCATCCTTGGCTTAACAAGAAGTTATGTGATCTTAAAATCGAAAATGACTCACTGATAATTATGATTCAAAGTAAAGAAGGAAAAATCGTAATACCTACTGGTGAAACAATGATTCGTGAAGGCGACACGGTAATTGTCCTTAAAGTTAAAGATTAAAATCAGTAGAAAATCGGTTCCAACCGCAAAACAGGTGGTTTGAACGTGGTAAGCCCAGCAAAAAGAAAACCGCATGTAGCGTAATCTTCAAATCTCATCGAAGACCGCACATGCGGTTTGTTTTTCTGTACTAAACAGATACTTTTATTCTTTTAGTAAAATATCAATAGCCTTATGCTGCCATCTATATATTCACTATCAAAGCCTTATTCAGTTATTCAGCTTCTTTTCCGTACATTTTTCTAAGTACTAGCAGAGTTCCTAGCATCAGCAAGAATGAAACAGGAAGTGCAATTGCAATCGTCTTAACAAATCCAGCAACTATGTATGAAACAAACGATACAGCAGCAACTGTCATTGCGTAAGGTAACTGAGTATTAACGTGGTTAATATGGTTGCACTGAGCACCTGCAGAAGCCATGATTGTTGTGTCTGAAATTGGTGAGCAGTGGTCACCACAAACAGCTCCAGCCATACAAGCCGAGATTGAGATGATCATCATCTGAGGATCATTGTTCTCAAATACTGCAACTACGATTGGAATAAGGATACCAAATGTTCCCCATGATGTACCTGTTGCAAATCCAAGCAAGCAAGCAATTACAAATATAATCCCTGGTAGGAAGCTCATGAATGAGCCTGCGCTTTGCTCAACAAAGTTAGCAACATATGGAGCAGCTCCAAGGCTGTCAGTCATTGCCTTCAAAGACCATGCAAATGTCAGAATCAAGATTGGTGGAACCATTGCTTTGAATCCTTCTGGAATACATTCCATGCAATCAGTAAAGCTTAAAACTTTTCTTGAAGTATAGAACAAGATAGCAAGCAATAGTGCTATAACGCTTCCTGAGGAAAGACCTACAGAAGCGTCAGAGTTCGAGAATGCAACTACGAAGTTCTCGCCCGAGAAGAATCCACCTGTGTAAAGCATTCCACATGCACAAAGGATAATCAAAATGATTACAGGAAGTACTAGGTCAATCATAGTACCATTACCCTTAATTTCATCATCCTTGGCATCAGCATATGGTCTGTCAGGAGTAGTGTAAAGGTCTCCAGCGATTGCATTGTCCTCATGCTTTCTCATTGGGCCAAAGTCAAACTTCATAACTGTAAGCATAATCATTGTAAATATTGTGAGTAGTGCATAGTAGTTGTAAGGAATTGCTCTAAGGAATACAGTAAATCCATCTTCACCAGGTACAAATCCTGTTACTGCAGCAGCCCAAGATGAAATTGGAGCAATGATACAAACAGGAGCAGCTGTAGCGTCAATCAAATATGAAAGTTTAGCACGAGAAACCTTGTGTTTATCTGTGATTGGTCTCATAACACTACCTACTGTTAAGCAGTTGAAGTAGTCGTCAACGAAGATCATTACACCTAGTGCAACTGTGGCAAGCTGAGCACCAAGTCTTGTTTTAATTTTTACTTCTGCCCATCTACCAAAAGCTGCCGAAGCACCTGTTTTGTTCATTAGTGCAACAACAATGCCTAGTACAACCAAGAATACGAGAATACCTACGTTGTATGTATCTGATAGAACAGAAACAATACCGTCCTGTAGAACATGGTTTACAGTACCCTCAAAGCTAAAGTTCGAATAGAATAGACCTCCTATTACGATACCTATAAAGAGTGAGCTGTAAACTTCTTTAGTAATAAGTGCGAGCCCGATAGCTACGATTGGTGGAACAAGTGCCCAGAATGTAGAATACATTGCAGGTTTGTAATCATCTCCACCATCTTCAGCAAATACCATGAGATAACTCATGAGTACAATTGCTACTAGGAAAATCGTTCCCAGTGCAATTCGTTTCACTGTGGGTTTCATTTCTTTACCTCCTAAAAATAATTGTTAATAAAAATACTATATCTCTATTTTATTACATAACATTTTTTTGTCAATGCTTTAACGAGATAATATAAAAATGGTTAAATATGCATAAAATGTATATTTAACTAGATATTGTCTACATATCATCCTTTATCCTAACCGCAACCATTCTTGCTTCTGCTTTAATTTCGCAGTCAACTTCCATTTTCATAGAAACTATAATTTTTCTTTCATCGATTTCGTTGGGCACAGATCTAACCGTAATAACTTTACCCATTGGTACAGGCTTTTTAAAATCAATCTCTAGTCTTGCTGTTATATAGCGAGTTATAACGGTATCCTTATCAAGCTTAAGTCCCTGGTTTCTATGATTGAACCATGCCGCTGAAGCAGTCCCATGGCAGTCAAATAGCGTCGCTATAAGACCTCCAAATAGGTTCGCAGGCACTCCTCCGCTGTATTTTTCATCTGGCAAAAATTGTGAAATGCATTCACTGCCGTCCTCACTTGGATAAGTATGCAAGTGTAACCCGTCTTTGTTCTTAGCACCACATCCCCAGCAATGCTGGAACCTATCGCCATAGGTTTCTTGGATGGGTATTTTGTTGCAACTCATGTCAAACTCCTTTTCTAAAAATTAAAATCATGATATTTTTCCCTTTTCTGTACTATTTTACCATTTTTTTCGACTAAGTGGAGCAAAATTAGAAAATCACATTGTTGGGGCAATAACGGAAAACCTAACGCAAATTACAAAAAGGTCCCTCCGCAACAAATTAGCCACGAGGAACCTGTATGATTATTTTGTTCTGTTTTATTTAGTCTTATAAAGATTAAGCAATCGTATAATTGCTATGCTCACTATTACAAATCAAAAGCGTGAAATCTTATAAAACCTTTATTCCAACATTTTTCAATTCATTTACTACGAAATCTCTGTCTTCTCTTATTTCTTCCATGATAAATTTTATATCTTCCGCTGAAGCAGCTTCTAGATTTTTAAATTTACCGCAGTTCTTAACATATGACTTCTTAAATCTAGTTATATCTACCTCCCTTGCTTTGCAAAGGCTTGGGTCTTTAGGAAAAACAATGCTCTTTCCAGGAACATCATCGTCAGGGTCACCAAAGACAACTTCAACTCCGTTTTGTTTTGCAAAAGTTAGCTGTGGCATAGGATGTTTTCCTGCACCTGTATATTCAGTTTCATTAACAACCAAAATCTGGTCTTCATCCATTTCCTGAGCTACAGCAAAAGCGGCTGCTAATGCTGTGTTTCCTGCTGGTCCTCTCTCATAACCTTCCAAAATAGCCAACGCCTGCGTTATGAAAAATACTTCTCCCTGTTTAACAGTTACCATTCTATCCATATACCTTAATACCCTTGCGGCATTTCTTGGACAATCGGATCTGTCAGGCCATGATATAAATGGGAAACTGAATCCAGTATGACCTGTAGTGCATGATTTTTTGTTAAAATCATGGTTCGAAGCCATGTGCAATCCATGTAAGTCAATAGATGCACCTATTATCTGAGTATCAACAGCTCCAAACAACTTTAACCCTCTAGCCGTTCCAGTTAAATTTCCACCGCCAGCATCTGTGCACAATACTGCATCCGGATTTTTCCCAAATCTGTTTTTGCATTCTTCGCCTATTTCATAGCCCAAGGTTTCAACTCCTGCAATACCAAATGGAGTATATAGCGAAGCATTGAAATAACCGGTATCTTCGAGTAAGCTCAGGTGTGTAGTAAACAATTCAGGTCCTACAGTAAGCTGCACAACTTCAGCACCATATGCTTCACAAATTCTTTGTTTTTCAAGAATTTCAGGCTGTCCAATCTTATCATCGTCATAGCATTCCTGAACGATGATGCATTTTAACCCATGCATTGCTGCCTGAGCCGCAACAGCTGCTCCGTAATTTCCCGAAGTCGCAGCAATAACACCTTTATATCCCAGTTTCTTTGCATGATGAACTGCAATAGATGCTCTTCTCGCTTTGAAACTCCCTGATGCATTAGCTGCCTCATCTTTTACCAAGATACGAGCGCCTTTCCCCTTATGAGCATATTTTCGAGCTAATTTGGTTAAGTTTCGAAGTTCAATAATGGGAGTATTGCCAACACCATGTTCCAATTGAATTTTTCTCATCTCTTCAATTGAATATCCAACCTTTTTCATCATTCCTTCATAATCAAAGCCAATGCCTTCCTTTTCAAATTGGTCATAATCAATTTGCATTGCATTTTTCATGATTTCGTTTTTTCTGGAATTTATCCCTGCATATGATTTATCCAATGACATCGTTATCCTCCCCAAACATTATATCCTTAAGCTGCAATTCAATTTTTAAAAGTTCAGGCTGAAATTCACCGTAATCATGTACATAACGAGGATTTATATCTACTAGCCGTCCCTCTGTACACCTTCCAGTTACGGTTTTAATTTTAATGATATCACCAGAACTCCCGTCTTCTAGTGCTATACCTTTCACCCACATTTTAAGATCACATTTCTGTGTATCTTCTGGGACCTGTGGTGCTCTTTCACCAGCTTTCAAAACAACTTCTTCGACTTGAACCCAGTCGCCTTTTTTTGCATTTTTCATGTTTAAGTGCTCCTTTCTATATACTACTTTGGAAAATTATGTTATAAGAGCAAAGCCCTATTCATGAACATATTCAGCTCTCATTTCAGGACTAAGCTGATCCATCAAATCGTTCCTTCCTATCTTAAGCACTATTGATGCACACATTACGATAAACATTGCAAAGCAGTAAAGAACCATAGGTGTTACTTCAATACCAGTTAAAGGGGCGCCAGAGTCTTTTGCAAAACTTAGAGTATATATCATCGCTGGTGACCATGGCAGACAATATGCCAAGGTATTGGATTGTGCATCCATCAAGTTAGCCATTCTGTAAGGTGAAATACCATGTTGTTTTCCTAGAGGCTTAGCAAAAGATGCACCCACTGCCAAGATAGCCGGAGCATTCAGACCCATAATACCAGATAGAACAATTACCATTAGGGAAACCACCCATTCTGCACCTGTTGCAGTTCTGGCAATCTTACCAAGTGCATCCAAAATCATAATGTCACCTTTGCCTCGTCTCATTATATTGATTGAACCAAATAACAATAGGCAAAGAACTATTACTTGAATCATGCTTGCAACACCATCATACAGAACTCCTCCTACAGTCCTATCAAGCCCTTCACCTGCGACTGATATTACTGCCGGCACTTCTGAATTTGAATCCATGTGGATAAAATCAATTAGTCCAGCAGGAATAGCAAAAGCAAATCCTATCACAATACCTACGGTTGTAGCTACAATAATATCGCCTGTTTTGATTGCTATATATATTGTTATTGCAACAGGTATAAGCATTATCAATGTCCAAGGATTATATGCTGCATTTTCTGCAACTCCACTGGCATCTAAGCCCTTTATCATACTTACAATAATAAATGCAGGTATAGCAATCAAAGATGCAACTATACAATATTTAACTCTAGATTTTACCACTCCCGGAACATCTACTCCCTGTGTTGTTGCAGAGCAAATAGTTGTATCTGAAATTGGTGCGAGGTTGTCACCAAAAGCAGCGCCAGATATAATAGCACCAGCAAGAAGCGGATGATTACAACCCAAAGCTACACCAGCAGGATATAAAACTCCCATTCCGGCAGCAATAGTTCCAAATCCAGTACCAGATGCTGTAGCAAATAGTGCAGATGCAGCAAATGTGATAATAAGAAACGGCGTAGGTCCTACTCCAAAGCCAGCTGCCACACCAGCAATACCTGATGCCAAACCTGAAACTCTAAGAACACGTGAGAAAGCCCCTGCAAATATCCAGCATACAATCGGCACAAGGCAATCTTTACTAGCCATACCTTCAATAATTACTTCAGAATAATACTTTTTGTCTTTTGCGAAAAAGAACGGAATTACCAAAGCCACAAATGCAGGCACCCATAATGCACCATCAGAAATTGATGACCAAACAAATGTGGTAGTAATAATTGTAATTATAAAAATTACAAATGGCAGTAGGGAAACTTTTCTGCCCCCATAAAATTCCAACATTTTTTTCTCTTCCATAATTTCCTCCTAACTTTTTAAAATTTGATAAATAAAATTTAATATAGTTTGATTTATATGCAAGCAAGTTACATGCCAAAAGACGTGTAAATATTTGCTCATTTTTCCCCTTGGATTTTCAATACATATATTTATGTCCATCTATACATTTAAGTAATCTTTTAAAATTAACAAAAAAATGCTAGGCAATATATTTCTATTATGAAATATATTGCCTAGTACTAGCATTCCTATCACAAGCTTTAGTTAATCTTAATATTCAATTCCTTCATTTTGTTAAACAACTGTCTTCTGCTTAACTCCATAATATCAGCTGCCTTTGTAATATTTCCATATTCTTTATCCAAAACTCCTATTATGTAATTTCTTTCCCATTTACGTTTCGCATCTCTATATGGCTCGACTACCCCCATATCTTCAATCTCATTCAGATATCCAACACCTTTTTTGTCATCCATGTGTAAAATCCCATCTTTTGGTGCTAATATAACCATCCGTTCAATCATATTCTTAAGTTCACGAACATTCCCTGGATAATTATAATTAAGCAAAAATTGCCATGTGTCTTCACTTATACCACATATGCACTTCCCAGTTTTTGCAACATACCTTCTTGTAAAATAGTTTACAAATGTTGGAATATCTTCACGCCTTTCCCTGAGGGGCGGAATATCAATTTCAAAAGTATTTATTCTGTACATCAGATCTCCTCTAAAGTAGCCTTCTTTCACCATATCACTGAGAGGCTTATTTGTAGCACTTATGACTCTAAAGTTGACATCTATAGATACATTTGAGCCAACTCGCTCAATCTGATGGTTTTCTAATACTCTAAGCAGCTTTCCCTGCATATCTGTGCTCATATCGCCTATTTCATCCAAAAATATCGTTCCCATATTACCCTTTTCCAGCTTACCCTTGTGGCTTTCATTTGCGCCAGTAAAAGCTCCCTTTTCATGACCAAAGAGTTCAGATTCAATTAGGCTAGCAGGTATCGATTGACAATTTATGGGAACGAAAGCTTCATTTTTACGACCGCTCAACTCATGTATTCGATTTGCCATAATTTCTTTTCCAGTTCCGCTCTCTCCAGTAATCAAAACATTAGCATCCGAATCTGCAAGTTTTTCAACAAGTGCCCAAATTTTTGCCATCTTAGGATTCTTACTGCTAACGACAAAATTCATCTTTGAGGCTTCTATTGACTTCCATTTCCTAATCTCCATCGATTTTGCAGCTCTTTCAACCTCTTCTTGTAGTTCTTTAGGATTATGACTTTTAATAAAATATCCGAAGGCTCCCGTTTTTATGGTTTCAACCGCAGTTTCAATACTACCGTAACCAGTTACCATGATCACCTCTATTTCATCCGCATATTCTTTCTTAACTATTTTGAGAAGATCAATTCCACTCATTCCATCCATCATCATGTCTGTAACGATAATAGGAAAGAATTTTCTATCTAGCAATTTCAATGCATCTTCTGCGGATTTTACTTTTTCGGTACTATATCCAAGTGCCTCAAAGAATATGCTCAAGGTATCTCTATAATCCGCTTCATCATCAACAATCAATATATTAACAGACTCATTCCTCATATTATTATCAACTCCTATGCCTTTTTTTGATTTTTAAATTTTATGGAGAATGTGGTCCCTTTTCCTAATATAGAATTAACATCTATATCTCCGCCTAGGTATTTAATCTCAGAATAAACAACATATAAGCCCAAGCCTGTCCCCTCTCCTGGAGGCTTTGTTGTAAAAAATGGATTAAAAAGATATTCCAAATTCTCTTTCGCAATACCACATCCATTATCCTCGCACTCTATTATGATATTACCTTCCTCTTCAGAAACCCTAATTATGATTATTCCTATCTTTTCTTTAACCGCTTCAATTGCATTCTGAATCAAATTCATTAGTATATGCTTTAGAGACTCTTGGCTACTTTGTATCGTAAGCCCCTTATCACATTTTAAATCTACAGTTAGACCTTTTTTGTTGATAGCATCATCATTTAAGATGATTAAAGCATTAATAAAATCCTTGAGATTAATCGAAGATACACCGCTATCCGACATTCTCCAGAAGTTCATAACGTTATCCACTATAGAACCTGCTCGCTTTGCACTATCATCAATATATTTTATAGAATCCTTGCCCTTGGAATTAATGCTATCATTCAGGCTTAGCAAATAACTATGAGTGCGTATAATTCCCAAAGGATTTCTCAACTGATGGGCCATACCCGCTGCAAGCTGCCCAACTGCAATCATCTTAGATGACTGCAACAGTTGATTATTCTTTATGACATCAGCCGTCGTATCCTCTATCGTCATAATAATGTCTTTTGTTCTCTCTCCACCCATATCTAAAAGTTTAACCTTGAGTATGAAATGTCCCTTTTCTGCCTGTATTATAGCACCAGTATTATGAGAATTAACCGCTTCAATAATTTCTTTTGCCTGTGCGATATTCAACTTTTTAATATAATCCACATAATGCATTCCAATAACATCTTCATATTTTAATCGCACAAAAGAGGCAACCAGCTCATTCGCAGATTGAATTTTTCCGTTCTTGTCAATTACAAGAATACCCTCTGGCATTTCATTGAAAATCAAAGCTAGTTCATTCCTACTCTCTTCCAGTTCTCGTGTCCTTAAACGTACCTGCATCTTTAGAAAGCGGTTTTCGATCAGTTTTATTCCAAAGATAAAAGCAACTAGTATTACTATTAGGCTGAGGTATTTAAAAATTTGTGATACTGAATTGCCAGGTTTAAGTAGTGGTGTTGAAATGCCAAACCAGATTTGCTGTATTTTGTCTGGTTGCCCTGATCTATTTATCTTATCAATAGCCATATTTAGTGGCTTTACTAAATCTGCTTTTTCCTTACTTACACCTATTACAACTGGTTTTTCATAAAGCGAGGTGTTGATTGTTCTGATTTGTCCTTTTATGCCTAATTTATCTGCATAATACTGTGCAACTGGTTCGTCTCCTATAACCGCATCGACTTTGTTATTAATAAGCAAATTGAGACCTTCCCCTACGTCGTGAACATATACAAGCTCTGCACTAGGATAATGCTCCTTCAAATAAGTGTTCGCATAGTCACCCATTTGAGTTGCTACCTGTAATTTATCAATGTCATCTAATCTGTACTTTTGATTTCGATTGGTAACCATAATTGTGCGCAATGTGTACAGAGGCTTCGTAAATTCCATATACTTTGATCTGGCTGGACTTATAAATAAGTCTATCATGTCAGTTTCCCCTGTTTTGATAGCTTCAAGTGCATCATTCCATTTGTATGGGACGCATTCAATTTGTATGCCTAATTCAATCGAAATTAAACTCATATAATCTGGTACAACGCCCTTGTATTTACCATCCTCATCGACAAATCTCAGCGGAGGAGCGCTGTCATCTGCGCCATAAACTAGCATGCCTTTATCAGCATACTTTGAAACAATTTTTTGCATTTTCTGTTCTTGATTAGCCATATATCCTTTATACAGAAAGAGCATCGTAAGTACAATAAAGACAATAATTATTACTGATTTAAATATTGAACGTTTGTCGTCAGTTGAAAATTTAATCATTTTTCTATAATCCTGTAAGGTTTAGTGTTGTGCTTCTATATTAAAGATAAACCAACGCCGAATATTAGTGCAAAATACCCGCAGCTCCTCCCGCGTAGCTGCGCCCACTGTGTATGTACCATCCACTAAATATAATGCTTTGATCAAAGCGTATTCATAATTCTTCATATTTAAAACATCTTTATTCTTCTGTTCTCACTTCCTGCATGGGTTGCCCGTTACTTATTCATCTTAACAAGTATAACAAGAAGAACGATTGGGAATGCTAATATACAACCTAATATAAAAAATTTTTTAACTCCAAGCACATTATACTTCCTGCCATTCCTACAATCAAGTACTTCGCTATTCTAATAAAATAGTATTAATTTTCTATTGCTTTAACTATTCATAACAATTTATGAAAATCCATATCTTGCTGATTGCTTGCTTTTTATATCTCAGAGTTATATAATTAGGATATACAGAGATTTTTTCATTTCGTTGGGCAATTGGAGCCCTTCTACTTGAAAAATTACTCTGTTTTTTAATATACAACATCTTAGTTAATCTGGATTATTTCAACCCCCACGTTAAACGCAAGCTTTTACATATACAATAAACAACCTCATCTACGCACCGCATGAATCTGTGGTTACCGAAGATGAGGCTATTAAAATCATTCGCTACTCAAGTATAACTAAGAACTGTTGCATGCCTGACTTGCCTGTTTACTTACGTAGGTATTTACTTGCTTAAATCTTTTCTTGCTTAGCTACAGCTTACATAACGCTTTGTTTGCTCAGTTATTTACTTGGCAATACATCGTTTATCACTCTCAAAGCATTCTCATGTGAAATTTTATCAATTTCATCATCAGTGAAGTGATTTTGCATTCTCTCAAGCAATTTTTCAAAACCGCTATAGTTTATCAGTTCGCCGTTATCCTCAATGCCATCAAAGTCTGAACCGAAGCCCAGCGCATCGATGCCTGCTTTTGATTTCATGTAAAGTAGGTGTTTGATGATAATATCAAAGGTTGCATACCCTCCATCATCTCTTAGAAATGATTTTTCAAAGTTTATACCAACGACACCGCCCTTATCGCCAAGTTCTTTCAATTGTACATCTGTCAAATTTCTTCTGTGACCACATAGGGATTTTGCACATGAATGAGATGCGACAAACGGCTTGTCGGAATATTTGCATACATCGAAAAATAGCTTTTCTGACCCGTGAGATACATCAATTAGCATCCCTAGATTGTTCATCTCTCTTACAACATCTATTCCAAAAGCCTCCAGCCCCATCGCATTTTTCTTTAGGTCATCACTGCAAGGATGCCCGATTGAGTTCTCAAAATTCCAAGTTAAGGTTATAAGCCTTACTCCCATATCAAAGACTTTGTGCAGACGCTCAATATCACCCTCAAGCAGTACTCCATCCTCAATTGTGAGCATTGACGATATCTTGCCAGCTTTACTATTTTGTTCTATATCACCCTTGCACAAAACAGGTGCAACAATATTCTCGAAGTTCTTAAGCTGTTCCTCATAGTATGAATGTACTTTTTCGAAGAGTTCCCAAGCCGTCATATATTTTTGCTCTATGGGGGACATGAAAATAGCGAAAAATTGAGCTAGACAATTGTTGTCTTTGAGCAAATCAAGGTTAATCGACAAGTCAATATCCTTTAGAGGCTTGTTCTTTCTCCACGCTTCAAGCATAGTGTCACAGTGCATGTCAATTAATTTATTCATTGCTCCTCCTAAATTTCTTCTCTAGTCATGTCTTCAAAGGTTTGTCGTCTAACAACCAATTCAGCCTTGCCATCTTTAACTGCTACGACAGCTGGCTTAGGTATTTTGTTGTAATTACTAGCCATTGAATAACCATAAGCGCCGGTTGAAAGCATGGCAATAATATCGCCCATTTCAGTTCTTGGCAGTTCAATGTTTTTGATGAGTATATCGCCCGATTCACAACATTTACCACAAATTGAAACCACTTCCTTGTCGGGATAATTTTCATCCGCCTTATTCGCAACTATTGCCGTGTACTCCGCCTGATAGAGTGCTGGCCTAATATTATCTGCCATACCACCATCAACTGAGACATACTTGATCAAGTCTTTAATTTCCTTAATCTCTCCAACTGAGTAGAGAGTAATCCCAGCCTCTGCAACGATGCTCCTGCCTGGTTCTATTGCTACAGTCGGCATAGATTTGTTATTTTTTTGGAAAAAGTCTGCGATTGCCTCCATTATTGGATCTAAGAAGTAGCTGAATGGTTTTCTCTCTTCATCTATGTACTTCGCTCCGAAGCCTCCTCCGACATTCAATTCTTCAATATCCCAATTCGTTTCTTTGTTCACTAATAGAAATAAATCTAAAACTTTATCTAGTGCCTCTAGGTGGTATTCATTTTCAAACAATTGCGAGCCTACATGAAAATGGAACCCTTTGAGGTGTATATACTCTGAAGCCAAGGCTTTCTTTACGATCGGCAAAACAGTTTCTTCATCTGCAGTGAATCCGAATTTTGAATCCTTCTTACCTGTTACAATATAATCATGGCTTGATGTTTTGACTCCTGGTGTCAGGCGAAGAAGTATTTCAATTTTCTTATTCTTTTTCTTGCATATATCCTCTATCAGATCTAGTTCGTGAAAACCGTCAACAATTATACGACCAACACCGTAGTCTATGGCTGCTTCCAATTCTGAATATAGCTTGTTGTTACCGTTAAACTCAATTCTTTCAGGAGAAATGCCCGCTTTTATAGCCGTATACAATTCCCCGCCAGAAACAACGTCAACACAAATATTTTGTTGTTTTATAAGCCTAGCCATGTAAAGCGGGAAGAACGCTTTCGCTGCATACGCAATTCTGACATTTTGATATTTATCTAAAAAGCATTCCTTGAGTTCACTAATTCTATTTAAGATTTCATTCTCTGATACAACGTAAAGTGGCGTACCGTACTCTCTTGCTAATTCGACCGTGTCACATCCATCAAAAAATAATTTATTATTTTTTATTTCTATTTCCATATACCATATTCCTTCTTACTTATTATCAATTCTGCTAAAACATGCCTCTTGATTTCGTTTCTATAAAATTTTGTTTATCGAGCATTACTAACACTCAAAAGTTAAAATTTGTTTTGATTCTGTATCAATAGTGCATGTACCACCGATCGGTAAAGTTAGGTTTGGCTTGCCATGTCCAGCTTGAATATTGTAAACCACAGGGAAATCAAAGTCTCTTAACGCATCTCCTATGGATTCGATTGCACCAAAAGTCTCGTCATCAGGATTTGTTATCTCTGTAAACTGACCCAAAATCACACCAGCGCATTCATCAAATTTGCCGGAATTTCTAAGGTGATATATCCACTTATCGATCTTACTTAAAGGCTCACCAATTTCCTCAATGAAAATAATACTATTTTTCGATTCAAACTCGTATGGTGTTCCTACGGATGCTGACAAAAGAGATAAGTTCCCTCCAGACAACCTGCCTTCTGCTTTGCCATACCGAAGAATTTCTATTGCATAATCGGCATTTTTAAAATTTAAAATCTCATCTTGATTTGTTTCTTTGACCATTCTCAATAGGGATTCTTTGCTCAATTCATCAAAATCAATCATATTGCTCAGAACCATTGACCCATGATATGTTACGAAACCGCAATCTTTGCTGAACGCATTCAATAAATTCGTAACATCGCTATATCCAACAAAGACCTTTGGATTTTTAGAAATTAAATCATAATCAAGATACTGCATTATTCTTGAGCTACCATCGCCGCCCCTTATGCAGAAAATGCCATCAATCTCATCATCTTCAAACATCTTATTGATCCAATATGCCCTGGTTTTTTCATCCCCAGCCATATATCCAGCATAAGAATCATTGATATTTTCTGCAAAAACAGGTTCAAAGCCTAGTTTTTCAACGCTTTCTTTGCATTTGATGACATCCTCTGCCTTAATTTTCGAGCTTGGACAAACCAACCCTATTTTGTCACCCTCGCGGAGTTTTTTTGGAAAAATCATGTTAATACCACATTGCATTTACGATGACTGTAGCGGCAATTAATGATGCCAAATCTCCCAAAAGACCTGCTGCAATTGACTGTCTAACATTAGTAACACCTATAGCTCCAAAATATACTGCAACTACATAGAATGTCGTTTCTGTTGAACCAAGTGCAACTCCCGCAATTCTTCCTATCTGAGATTGGGTTCCATACTCCTTGATAAGGTCAACCATCATTCCTTCAGCTCCACCACCTGAGAACGATCTCATGATGCCCATAGGAAGAACTTCTCCAGGCATGCCTATTAAACTTGTTACAGGATTTATAACACTAACTAGCCAATCCATTGCACCAGACGCTCTGAACATTCCGATAGCACATAGCATAGCCACAAGATAAGGAATAATCATTACGGCTGTCTTAAAGCCTTCTTTTGCTCCTTCAGTAAATACTGAATAAACCGGCACTTTCTTAGTAATAGCATAAAAACAAACTACAGCAACTACAACAGGTATTGCCCAAATCGATATTAGTTCTAATACATGTGTCATTTTACTTCTCCTTATCTACGCCCTTATTCGGAGTTATTACTTCCTCCTTACCGAAATTATCAGGTAAAACAATAGGATCATCTCCTATATAGTCTTCGTTAATTTCTAAAGTTCCAGCAGCTATTTCTTTTTCAATTACATTCTCCCATTTCCATCTCTTTGTCTTTCCTAATACAATAGTGAAAAAGATACCAACAACTGTAGAAATAGTAGTAGCTATAATAACAGGGGCGATTATCTCAGATGCTCCTGCAGCCTGTACTCCTGCACGAAGACCGATTGCGGTTACAGGTATAACTGTTATAGACGTTGTAGCTATAGCAAGTAGCATAACCTGTGCATCTGTAGCAATGCGCTTAGTTGGGTTTAGAGTCTGTAGCTCCTGCATAGCCTTTAGACCAAATGGTGTGGCTGCATTACCTATTCCCAAAATATTAGCAGCAAAGTAAAGTGCCATTATTGAGTTTGCAGGGTGATCTGCGGGAACTCCTGGGAACAGCTTCCTCATTACTGGTGATAATGCCTTACCTATCTTGTCACAAAGACCGGCATCCTCCATAACCTTCATAAGACCGCAAAAGAAGCTCATAATTCCGATTAGGCCAAGCGAAATGTCGACTGCAGTGCCAGCGAAATCAAAAACATTGTTAAGAACAGCATCCATCTTGCCTGTTACGCCACCGGCAATTACTGCAATCACAACAAATGCGACCCAGATATAATTCATCATAATTTTTTACCTCCTTAAAAATTTATATGAATACTTTGTATTTATCTAAAGCAAGTTCTATACCACAAAGTGTTCTGTATCAAAAGTCGTAAATTTCAGTAAAAATTCATTTTTTATCCTTCACGAAAAGGAAGCAATGCTCATTTTTTCCTTTTTTTAGGACAGCGATTCCCGTTTCCAGAACAACACCCGCATTTTCTATCAAATAACCTTGATATTTGCACAATATTTTTGCATGATTCTTGCTTAAAGGATATAATAAGATATTAGTTTAAAATGTAGAAGGAGATATTATGCATAATAAAAAGGTCCATTACGTTAACACAAGTTTATCTAAACAATTTTTCTTGTTTATGGTTTTGATTTACATAATATTAAGACTTACCATAGTGCTTCAAATTATATTTTATGGAATCACAAAATATTCTAATCAGATGAATATTCCTCTAACATTAATTCTGATGTTTGCACTCTTGCTACTGCTCATTTTTCTAATTATAGGCCATAGATTTTTTTCTATTGAATATGACGAAAATCAAATTGTATATAAAAAATTCAACAAGATTGCAGGCTCAATCAATATAGACGAAATTAGCAGGGCTATATTTGACAAAAAAAGCATAAAATTTTTCAAGGATTCTGATGGAAGCCTTGAGAACCCATCTTTAACAATACCATTATTTAAATTTGGGAAAGTTGCGGCCATAGAAATGAATAATTTCTATAATTTCATTAAATCGATAGATGGTATTATGATTGAGAAGAGATTTAAAGTTCTGCCCGGATATGACAAGAAACAAAAATACATATCCGCGCTCTATATCTTTCTAGCAGTTTGTGTGTTTATTAATTATGCAACACCGATAAAGGCTATCGTTGTTTTGTTACAAGCTCACTAGATTCAAGATTTGCTTATTAACACAATATTTGAGAAATAAGTTTAACAGGGAGTTGATTGAATGATTTTCAGGTACAAGCACTTGGTCAGATTACTTGACCTTGATGATGAATTTATTATAGATTTGCAATACTATAAATCTTCGAATTTCTTCAAGAAAAAATTTTATAGTGAGAATGAATGTTTTTTACATGAATCTACCGCATTCAGACTAATCAAGGCCAAGAATGCGTTTAAAAGAGAAGGGCTCTTTGTCAAAATATGGGATGCATACCGTCCTGTCAGCGTGCAAGCGAAAATGTGGGAGACTCTACCTGACAATAATTACGTTGCATATCCTCCGTCAAAAGACAACAAAACATATAAATATTCACATATGAACGGCCAGTGCGTAGACCTGACATTAGTTGATAAAAATTATAGAAATGTACCAATGCCCACTGCTTTCGATGATTTTAGTGAGAAGGCAGGACTTGACAACAACCCAGACAGTATAGAAAAGAGCAACGCTTTGCTTTTAAAAGATACGATGATAGAATGCGGATTTACACCATATGAAAATGAATGGTGGCACTTCTACGACAAGAATGAGGAACCAAAAGAATATTTAGACTTTATCTTTTGAGTCCTCGCAGCTGCCATCATCTTCATAATCAGATTTTACAGGCTTCTTTGCTTCTCTATTGCCTATATTTTTCTTCTTCATCAGTAGGCTTAGCAAACTATCTTCTCCACTTTTTAGGAGAAAAACAAAAGACAATATAATAATTATTAAACCTATCACTATTTTGATTATTACCATTTTAATTCTAAATCCTCCTGATAGTGAGTCGTAGAATATTTTCCACTTGCGTAGTCTTTATTTTAACTGAAAGGAATAGCAAATGTCAAAAAATTTAACAAAAGCAATTGATGAAGAAATCAACAAAATATATCCCGAAATCATAAAAATCCGAAATCACATACATGAGAATCCTGAACTCAGCGAACAGGAATACAACACATCCGAATATATATGCAATATATTAACTGCCAACGACATAGAATTTACAAGGATGAAGAAGAACAATGGAGTTTGCGCTGTAATCAGAGGACAGGGTGATAAACCATGCGTTGGAATCAGAGCAGACATGGACGCCTTGCCAATCAACGAAGATGTAGAGTGGGCACATAAGTCGAAATCTCCAAATATTATGCATGCATGCGGGCACGATATTCATACATCCATTTTGCTAGGCACAGCAATTGTATTAAAATCTCATTCAGACCATCTTAAGGGAAGTGTAAAGTTTTTCTTCCAACCCGCAGAGGAAACTGTAGGTGGTGCAGATTCAATGATAAGCGAGGGTGTTCTTGAAAGTCCAAAAGTTGATTATGCGATCGCATTGCATATTGACCCAAGCCTCGATGTTGGTACTGTAAATCTCTGTCCCGGACCACTTAACGGAGCATCTACTGAATTTGAAGTCAAGGTTTGTGGAAAATCATCACATGGCGCATATCCAAATATGGGAATTGACCCAATCATCATTTCATGCCACATAATCACCTTACTACAATCAGGATTAACACGCAAAATTGACCCCATTCAACCATCGCTAATAACTGTCGGTCAGATACACGGAGGGAGCAAGGGAAATATAATACCCGACTCTGTCACATTTTCAGGTATAATCAGAAGCTTAAACGAATCAAATATTCCAAAGCTTCAGGAGATAGTACAAAATATTTGCGAAGGCGCTGCAAACGGCTTCGGTGCAACTGTTGAAATAAAGTTCAAAGATGGCTACCCAGCATTAACTAACAGCGAAGAGTTATTCCCGATTATCAAAAGCAGCTGCGAGCTAGCCCTTGGCAAGTCAAATGTTTTGTTGAACCAAGCGCCAAGCCTTGGTTGTGATGACTTCGCTTATTTTTCAAAGAGCGTCAAAAGTTTTTATTATGATTTGGGATGCAAAAAGCCTGACTGCAAAATTCCCTATCCACTGCACAGTTCAAAGCTTGATCCCGATCCAGAATGCATAAAATTTGGAATACAAACTCAGATATATTCAATATTGAAAATTATGGGAGAGCTGTGATGAATGAGCATAAATCTTTAAGAGATACAAAGTTATATGTAGACCTGGGGAAATTTCAATCCAATATACATTCAATAAGCAAGTTAATCGGTGATAGGACAAGAATTATGGCAGTTTTAAAGGCTAATGCTTATGGTCACGGACTGGCTGAGCTTGTCAAACCCGCGATATCAGTAGGAATTTCATATATTGGAGTAGCCACACTCAAGGAAGCCATAACAGTCAGAGAATGTGATGAATCAGTTCCAATATTGATTTTGGGCTATACCCCCGAGCATTTATTTGATGCCGTAGTGGAAAATAACATCACACAGACAATTTTTGACCTCGATTCTGCAAAAAAATTAGACCAAATCTCATCTATGAAAAACCACAAAACAAAGGTTCACATCAAAATAGACACGGGCTTGCACAGACTAGGCTTCTCAGACACGAATCAATCGCTTGAAGATATTTGGGTAATTAACAAAATGAAAAATTTAAATATTGAAGGTATTTTTTCACATCTGGCATTGACTGACGATGAATCCAATGAAGTTCAATTTTTAAGATTCAGCAATTTCGTTCAGGCGCTCGAAGAGAAGGGTTGTAACTTTAAGATAAAACATTTAGCTGATAGCATCGCAACCGTCGATTATCCAAAATACAGACTAGATATGGTGCGTGTTGGCGCATTAATTTATGGAGTAAGAGGATTTCATAAAGGGAATGTTGAGGTCGAGCTAATTTCTTCGCTCAAGACAAAGATCGCTCAAATTCATCAAATCAGTAAGGGTGAAGGGGTTAGTTACGATTATACGTGGAAAGCCGAAAGACCAAGCATCATCGGCACCATCCCCATAGGATATGGGGACGGAATTCCAAGGAACCTCAGTAACAAAGGGTATGCAAGTGTTGATGGATGGAAATGCCCTTTCGTCGGCTTAATCAACATGGACTACGCCATGATCGATCTCACCTATATACCCGATATAGCTAAGACATATAAAGATAAGGAGGTCATTATTTATGATGACTCTGATTCATCCATGGATATCTCGGATATTGCAAAGATTACAGGCACAAATAAAAATGACATACTTTGTAGAATCACACCTAGAGTAGAAAGGGTTTATTTCTAATTCAAGCCATATTTTTTGAGCTTGTCATAAAAATTAGTTTTAGAAATTCCAAGCTCTTTAATAACTAGATTATTATTGCCGTTATTTTTTATTAACGCGTTTTCAATAATCTTTTTTTCTTCGTACTCCAAAAGTTCTTTTAGAGTACTGCCTCTATCTGTAGGTATAATCTGAAGGTGTTCCTTGTAAATTATTTTTGAGTCGCACAAGGTAATCGCCCTCTCGACGATATTTTCAAGCTCTCTCACATTGCCAGGCCAATCATAGGATTCAAGAACCTCTAAAGCCTCTTCAGAAAATTGCTTCATCGGCATGTCATATCTCTTACAAAATTCAGTTAAAATATGGTTTATGAGAAGGTAAATATCCTGCTTACGATCTCTTAGAGGCGGTATCTCAATCGGAAACACATTAATTCTATAGTATAAATCCTCTCTAAACTCTCCCAAGGAAATCGATTCTTCCAGATTCTTATTAGTAGCTACAATCACTCTCACATCTACATCTACGGGTTTTGCAGAACCTATTCTGTAAATGCTCTTATTTTGCAGTACATGCAAAAGCTTCACCTGAATGTCCATAGGTAGCTCACCCACTTCGTCCAGAAAAATTGTACCACCGCTTGCCGCTTCAAAAAACCCCATTTTGCCGTTAGGATTGGCTCCTGTAAAAGCACCCCCTACATATCCAAAAAGCTCACTTTCAAAAAGCGTAACTGGTATCGAATTGCAGTTCACCTCTACAAATGGAGCATTTTCATTCCACATCTTGTGAATTTCATGAGCAATCTTGGACTTTCCGGTGCCGCTTTCTCCTGTGATAATGACATTAAACTTATTTTGTGATGCTTTATACGCAAGATATTTGACCTGCTTTGCTACATTGCTGCTCCCGACGAAGGCATTGAACGCATCTTCAGGATAGTTTGAAAAATCAGCAGAAAAATGATTCCTATTCTTGATGTTCGCAATAAACTTCTCATGGTTATGCATAATATTTTCTAGCTTATCCGGCTGTTCCAATATCAAAAACACCCCCGTATCGCCAGTTTCTTCGTCGCTATCAGGTATAATGCTACAGATAAACTCTCTCTTGTTCAGTTCCTTGGGTAAGCCTATAAGGTATTCATCCTCTACCCCCTCTATTATTCTAAATAATTTTTCGCTCAGCTCAGACTCATCAAATAAATTCAAAAATAAAGTGCCCTCAACATCGACATTGTTTTCGCCCTTTTCCTTTGCGGCAAATCTCCCGCCCCTCAGCAAAATAGCAATGTCTTCCTTCCTAGCTGTATATCCCTTAGATTGAAAAAACTTTATCTCGCCCAATTGTCCGTCGATTACAACCATATGACCAACCGAACTCAAATAGTCTAAATTATACTCTCTATTATCTACTATTATTTTGATGCATTTACTATCTCTGTCTATTATCCCAGAAATTTCAAAGCCTAGATATTCCTTTTCTATTGAAATTTTTCTATCCGACTCATCACTGCGCAAATACTTGTAGTACGGCTTAAAATCACTATTGCCATAGACACCTATTGCGATTAGCATATCTCCCTTGAGTATATCATTATTGTGAATATTTATTTTGTTCAAGTCATCTGCTACAAGTCCACCGTCGTCATCTCCGACACAGTTATCTGCAATCACGACAATATCCCCAGGATTGATGACGCCTTCCTTGTGGTCATAAAGGCTGCCGACATTAATTCCGGTAAACTCCTTTGCTCTATAATTGGCCATTTGGATTTTTCTATTTTTATCTATATAAAAAAATCCTCTGCCAAGCTTGTCGAAAAAATCGCCCAAAATATGAATATTGTCTTTTCGCATGCTTCCTCCTCAGTAGTGCTAGTAGTATCGCGTGACCAACGCTTTTCTCTATTTTACCACATGTGTTTTAATGTGCAATGGTGTTTGAACCAATGGTAGTTTCAAGCTCATTTATTTTATGGTTTCATGCAGCGTCTATCCCATTGCTTTTCTTCATGAAAAAAAAACCAGTATCTGTGCTGGCTTAATAAATTTTATTATTATATTCTTTATTCACTCAAATACTATACTGAGTTTGCTGCCTTCTACATTTGGTGTGACCCATACACAGAAATCATCCCAGCTATCATCAACTTTTGATCTCAAATAAATATTCTCAAAGTTATCAGCCACATCAGATGGAATTAGCCACCCAAATAAGCAATCTAATTCCATATCTTTAAAAGCAATATCATCGCATTGCCCAAAATCCATAAAAAACAGCATTTTGCATGTTGGCATGGGCTTGGACTACCTCAAAATATTTTATAAAGCTCTCGTTTTCTTTTTATATTCAACATCTTAGTTAATATGGATTATTATATTTGTTATTAAAAATTTATGGTGTCATAGTATACAAGTACTGCTTGTACAATTAAGAGGGGCGTTTCAGCCCCTTTTTTATATCAAATGTTTTCTTCAGCCTTTTTTTATACTATATAACTATAATTTGTGTTATTTTACATCATAACGGCTCTAGAATATGACTTAATCATATGTTAATTAGTAATACCGACAGAAAAATTATTACCATTGTTATTGCATCTTTAATAGTATGTTTAGCCTTGAAAAAAATCCATTCGATTAAATTCACAAAGAAAATTACACATCCACTGTATACAGGAAAAACAATATAAGAAGGCAAAACTAAAGTAGCATGTATTACTCCCCATGTAATACAGTAGTTTGCCAATCCAATACCAATACCATATTTAATTTCTTTATTTCCTAATTTAAACTTTTCCTTGCACAATGATACTCCCATAACAACAAATGCTATTCCAAAAGAAAATAATATGTATTGACCAATGTATTTTGCTTCCCAGAAATAAGTTGCTATTTTATAATTAAAATCAATAAGTCCTCCGAAAATTAAAATTGAAAACAGATATTTATATTTTATAAATTTTTGTTCATTTGTTTTATTATATGACAAAATAATTGCGACAATAGATAGAACAATTCCTAATAGATTTGTATATCTAGGGTCTTCATTTAAAAATACAATAGAAAAGACTGTTGGGATTATTATTCCCAATCTATTATAGATTGTAGAAATTCCAGCACCATTCTCTATTATACTTTTTTTTTGCAATATCATACATATTGCCATTAGTATTCCGTTTACTATAGCGAGTAATAACAGGCTATAATTAAATTCTATTTTATATTTTAACAAGAATGAAATGTAAGATAGGATAAAGGCTGTAATATAATTAATGAAAAGGGTCTGTCTAGAATCAGCATTGCTCTCATCTGATTTTTTCATAATAAATATCATAATTATATTAGCACATATCAAAACAATTAAATTTAGCATCCTTTATCCTCCATCATAATTATGGAGAGCAGTTTTGCTCTCCATATTACTATCTTTCATAAATAATTTTACCGTCCAATATAGTTTTTTCTACAAGTATGTTTTTAATATCTTCTTCATCGATTTCATTTAAATTTTTATTTAAAATTGCTATATCAGCTAACTTCCCTACCTCCAACGAGCCTTTATATTCTTCCTCTCTGTTTTGAATCGCTCCGTTAATTGTCATCATCCTAAGCGCTTCTTTAATGGTAATTTTTTCAATTGTCCCTAAGCGGTATCCTCTAATACCTTTTCTTGTAACAGCAGCATACATATTCCAAAACGGATTTACATCAGCACACGGCATGTCTGTACTTAAGTTACAAATAATGTCGTTATCTATATATGTTCTTAATGGTAGAAAACTATTTTGTTTATCAATTGGCAAAATCTCACCATATCCGTCAGCTTCACCATATATAAATGAACCTTGAACAGATGCTATCATTCCTACTTCGGACATTTTCTCAATGGAATCATCCGATGGATAGTAAGCATGTATAATTTGATGTCTATGGGATCTTGGATTCGATTTTACTGCGTCATATATCGCATCAACAGCATGTTTAATAGCAACGTCACCCATTACATGAATACCTACATCCCAATCCATGTCATGAGCTTCTTTTACATACTTAGGTAATTTTTCAAGATCTAATCTCAAGTTAAATTCTCTAAGTTTAGATTCCCCTTTATACGGTCATGATTTCAAAGCTGTTCCAGATGTTAATCCACCATCAATTGCCATTTTTAATGCTGAATATCTAATCCATTGGTTCCCATACCCTGAAGTAAAATTATACATATCAAATATTCTATTCAGAGTTTCTTCATCTTGCATCAAAGTAAAGCCATGCCAATTTGGCATTAAATCAACTCTACAAGATAATTTGCCATTTTTTAACAGGTTGTGGTAGGCTCTACATATTGATGTACTTACGCCAGGCTCTGTTATGGATGTAATTCCATATGTTTTATAATGTTGTAGAGCTAACAAAATAGATTTTTCTAGTAAATCAATTGAAGGCTCCCCCTTATTAGCTCCAAATTCATCACTCCCAAAAGGACCTGTCATTACTTCTCTGATTAGCAGTACCGCATTTCCTTTTAAGACTCCTGTGGGTTCTCCTGTAATCTCATCCTTCTCAATTTCGCCGCTTTTCGGATTCGGAGTATCTTTTGTAATTCCAGCCTTCTTTAACGCTAATGAGTTTGCAACGCAAGCCCCAAAAATTCTTTCAATTACAATAGGATTATCTTTGCTCACTTTATCTAGATCCTCTTTATTAGGACTTCTATTTTCGATAAATTGAGACTCAATATAACTTCCACCTTGAATCCATACGCCTTTACTTGTTTTTGAAATCTTTTCTTTAAGTTTATGTTGTAATTCTTCTATACTATTAATTCCAAATAGCACTACTCCATCATACATAAGCCCTGCTTCCCATGCATGATTATGACCATCTATAATTCCAGGGATTACAGACTTGCCATTAGCATCAATCAATTTAGTGTGTTCATTTGATAATTCGAGTATAGCTTCATTATCTCCCAGTGCAATTATTATATTGTTGTACAGAGCAATTGCCTCAAATATTTCATTGTCTTTATTAACAGAATGGACTGACGCATTATAAATAATTAATGTTGGATCTTGTTTAACTAACTTCATAACTAACCTCTATATTTCAATATTTTCTATTATTTATTATTCTTTTATTGTTGCAAGTCGAGCTTGAGCTGATTTATGTAATACTATCAGCATTAGAATTATTACGACAGCTGTTGTAGCTAGCCCTAATAATGGAGATATTAACCCCCCTACTAAAAATCCTATTGCTGAGCTTATTCCAACCGTTAAACTATATGGTAACTGTGTTCTTACATGCTGGATGTGATCTGCACCAGCCGCGGTAGATGCCAAAATTGTTGTATCGGATATAGGTGAACAGTGATCTCCAAAAACTCCTCCACTTAGACAAGCTCCTATCATTAGTTCCATTGGAACATTAAATTGTGCAGCTATAGGCAAGGCTATTGGAATAGTAATTGCCCATACTCCCCACGAGCTACCTGTTGAAAATCCAACAAGAGCCCCTACAATAAAAATCATTACCGGCATTAAACCTGGTGATATATTGTTTGATTCAACTAAGTGAATTAAATATCCCTTTAAGTTCATATCACCTGTCATCTTACCTATCGACCAAGCCAAAACCAATATAATAGGAATGTCAGAATTTAATGCAACACCCTTTGTAAATTGATTAACTATATCTTTATATGATATTATTGATGATTTAACACCACAAATTCCTGCTATAGCCGCTGCTACCAGAAAAGCCATAGTAATGGATAGTGTAATATTTGCATTCTTAAATGCACCACCTACACCATTTGTCTGAACTTTACCTGTCCACATAATCATAGCAATTAATATTATAAACAATGCACATAATGGCAATACAAAATTTAATTTTGTAATTTTTTTATCTTTGAAAAGTTCAGACTCATCTATGTCATATTTTGTCATTGGTATATCATTTTCACCAATTAAATGACCAGTTTCTATTGCTCGCTTTTCTGCCTCATACATTGGTCCAATGTCCAAAGCTGTTATTATTACAAATAATAATGTCAACATTCCAAAGATAGCATAAAAGTTATATGGAATTGCTTTAATAAATGTTATCCACGCATTTTGAGATATTGAAAGGGTAGCAAAGGTTGCCGCAATTAGACCAGTAGCGTATGTACTGTAACTAGTGATAGGAGATAGCGTTGCAAAAGGGCAGCCCATAACATCACAGATATAAGCAAGTTTGACTCTAGAAATATTTAATCTTTCAGTAATAGGCCTCATTATTGAACCTAGTGTTAATGTAGGCTCTGTAAATATAAATGCAAATGCACTAAAAAATGTAACCAGCTGTGCTTGCTTTCTGGTTCTTACTTTTTTTGTGACAATATCACCAAAAGCTTTTGCTGTACCAGATATTTTGATCATATACACAAAGCCACCACAAGCAGTTATTAACATTAATAGACTTGCGTTCCATTCATTCGCAATATTAGGTATAAAATAATCCGTTATCATCATAGGAAGTCCAACTAAAAAATTTCCTTTTGAGATAATGGTTGTCCCGACCCACAAACCAATAAATAATGAAAGTATTGTTTGCTTAGTAACTAATGCTAAAGTAATTGCAATTAACGGTGGGACAATCGCTAAAAAACCATAATCCATTTTGTTCTCCTCTCATAAAAATATTAATCCTTACTTTATGACATAATTATATATCTTGAAGTATTTGAATGCATTATCCTTAATATGCAATAATAAAATATAAAATTGGCAGATGAGGACAACTCTTGGATTATTGTTTTTAAATCTTATATATTATTATTTATTAATTTCTAAAAGATGAATCCCTAGTTCAATATATAACCTAGAACTAACATTATGTAAATTTATTCCGTACTCCTCTTTGATTTTTTCGAGTCTATATAGCATTGTTTTATAATGTATAAAAAGTTTACTAGATGCTTGCTTTGCATTACAATTTGAATTCAAGTATTCTTTTAAAGTTTCATACAAATCCTTGTTTTCCCTAAACAAATTAAACAAATTTTCTGGTATTAGCTGCTCAAGGTTCTTATCCTCACTAAGTCTGGATAGTATTTTTAAAAACGGATTATCAATACATGAAATAACAAAGCCATTATCTCCAGAATCAGACATCGATCCGTACTCTATTGCATTCCAAGCTTCTTCATATGATCTTTTTATTTCCAATATTCCATTAGCTACATCCCCTATGCCAATTTGGAAATTTAGACCTGAAAAATTTTTTCGTAATGATATTTCTAAATTTTTACAGATATCATTAATCATCGATGAATTTTTGAATTCAATTTTATGCAATATATATACTGTTTTATCAAACTTAGTGACAATATCTTCTTTGTAATTTGTTTTTTGAAAGTCTTCAATAAAACTCATTACTCGATCGTTAATTAGATTAAGAGTTACTATATAACCATTTTTATCAAAATCTTCTGCATTAAGTTCGCCAATTGTTTTAATAGCAATAACTACATATTCAGCTTTAGTATTTATACCAAGTTGACCTGCTTTCTGGAAAATATCCGTTTCCTTATCATAGCTTCTATAAATTACATCATATATAAAGTCGCTTATAAATTTTTTATGAACCTCAATTAATTCTAGTTCTCTTTGCATGCCAATCAAAACCGCCTGTGCAAAAATCTCTAAGACCGTTAAATCCATCCCATTTGGAGGTAATCTATTGCTAAAAACCGCTAAATAACTTTTAGGAATTTTATTAAGTAGTATTGGAAAAAGGAGTCTATAGCAATTCTTTTTATCCTCTTGAGAATTTTCAAATTCAATTCTTTGAAAATAATAAAATAAATTTTTCAATTCTCTTTTTCTGAGTGATTCTGGGTTCCTTTCATAATTACACACGGTTGAAAAAGTTGAATATTTTTCATTAAAAAATTCATCATATATTACTATTTCATCTCCTGTAATCTCCTTGTAATACCTCAGCATTGGTTCTATTTCAACTTTTTCTATGGATAAATTATTGAATTTTAGATTTATATCTAAAGTGTTTTTTAACCAACTCTGTTCCAAAGTATGAAGTGTTTTTATAGTTTTGTATCCTAGTTCTAATTGATTATTTTTAGACTTACATTTGTAAAATCCTATTTTACATGTCTTATTACCAACTACACTAATTCGTAAAAAATTGCTCTCTTTAAAATCATAACCTTGATCATATGTATCTATTTTTAAAATTTGCATATTAGGGTCAAAACTCGAATTTAAAAAATTTATAAAATCATCTTTAACGTCAAATTCAAATAATTTTTTTATAAAAATATCAATCTTTATACTCATGGCTTCTCCTTCAAAATCAATAATTTCCAAAATCATTATATATATTAAAATATTCAATTTCAAATTTTAATGTATGCTTTTTTATAACAAAAAAATCATTTCAATATAATTTCATATTTGATTATTATTTGTATTTTCTTTTCCATGTTACAGGCATATTTTAGCAGTAAGCATATCTTTTCGCTAGGTTGTTTCGACCGTGTCAAGTTTTTATATTTTTTAGCAAAATTATTTTTGATATTTCTTTTGCTGTATGACTCCTAATGCTTTTTTGATCATTATATATTGTAAATTTAGAAATTTTAGGTATAATTTAATGTAGTAATTGGGGAGGGTTAATCGTGGAGAAATCAAAAGAAAATCACCAGTCAAATAAAAATAATAAATCAAGCAAAAGGGTGTTTTATAACATTATAACTTTTATATTGATTGTAATAATAGCCTTTTGCCTATTTAAAATAGGAAAAATTCTATGGGGATATTATGAGGGAACCAAAACTTACGATGAGGTGGCTAAAATAGCGACTAAGGGGGCAAAGGATTCTGATAAAATTGATTTTGACAAGTTGCTTCAGAAAAATCCTGATACAAAAGCCTGGATTAAGCTTAAGGGAACTAATATTAACTACCCTATCGTTCAGGGCAGCAACAATGATTTTTATCTATATCGAATGTTTAATAAGGAATATAATAGAAAAGGATCTATATTTGTCGATTCAAGAATCGAAAACCCTTTCCAGGACTTTATGACAATTGTGTACGGGCATAACATGAAAGATAATACTATGTTCAGTCATATTATGGACTATAAAGATCAAGAGTTTTATGATAAGCACAAAAAAATGCTTCTCTACACGCCATCAGCTAAATACGACATGTATATAGTGGGGGCCATGTATCTTGACGCTTCCGCCTCGCAATATAAATTATATTTTAATGATTTTGAGAAACAAAGCTATGTTGATTGGATAGTCGCAAACTCCTTGGTAAAAACAACTGAAGCTGCTACGGCTGAGGATAAAATTGTGATGCTCAGTACATGCACAAATGTTGATGAGGACGGCAGGTTTGTAGTGTTTGGCAAGCTTGTACCAAGGTAAATCAAAATTATTCTATTAACAACAAAATACCAGTTTGAAAACATAAAGACACTACTTTCGCATCCTTTCAACAGCGATATAGCAAATTGAAATTGCATCTGTAGTGTCATTTTTGTGCTTACTTTCGCTAGATTACCTAGATTAATTTGATATATTTTCGAATATTTCAGAAACCGTTTCGCATTTCCAGAACTTTGCCTAAGAATTTATTGACGTTGATATGAAATTCACCTGGCAACTCCACAAGATATCCGCCAAATCCTTTTTTGAAGTTTAGTATGCCATCATCTTTGGCACCTGAATGCTTTCCTTCAGTTATAAAATAGTTGTATTTTCTTATTCCTTGCTTCAGGCCCTTGCTTTGTGCATAGTGTTGTATCAGTTGGGACCCTGACAGTCCAAAAAATTGGGCATCCGAACCTGAAAACAGATATACCATCTCATTGTTGAATGTTACAAATGTCGCACCAGAAATGTATATGCGTTTTCCCAAATGAGATATGTCATGAATCGTAGCTATATTTTTTTCACATGCATCTATTTCAAATTTTAAAGAATTAAGTTGATTTCTATTTTTCTTGATATTTTTACCAAGTGCGATATTCTTATCAAGCTCATATTCCTTTTCAACCAGCGATTCCCTTTGAGATTCCAACATTTTGATGGATTTTTCCGGTTCTATATACGCCATAACCACCATAGCATCCTGCAATGGCATGTTCATAAGTTTTGAGCCTGGTTGTTCTTTGAAATACTCTATCATATATTGAAAATAATCTTCTGACTGAAAATTAAAGCCTCGCCTTTCAGCGGTTGATTCTAGAATGTTATAAAAAAGATCCATATCTTTTTTATCAATTTCTTCGCACTGGACACCCAACTTCATAGCCTTTTTAACGAGATTCCTAGTCTTCGATTCATACGATTTCCAAAGGTCCTCTTCTGAATTTATATCTGAGAAGTCCTTCAAGAAATAATATCTTCCGTATCCATGCCGATACCCCTGGTAGAAGCCTTCATGCTTATATCCACACGTTTTTAAATTCGAAATACATTCATCTACAATCAATGAGTCGGGTTGTATCTGTATGCTTATAACCTTTTCCCTTTTAAAATATTCTACAAGGGCTTCCGTGAAAGATTTCAGAAGTTCATAGTTAGAAATATCAACTAGAGGTCCATGAAAACACCTTGCAACTCGGAAGAACTTCATCGCAGGCATAACACAAAATAGTCCACCAGCAATAGGTATCTCTTCGCTATACAAAACGAGGGGGTGCACATTATAGCCCCTTGACATTGAAGTCTTAGCCATGGCCTTACTCTGAATAAAATTAGCATCCCACATAGATTTGGGAGCTTTAAAAGTTAATGAAAAATCATTAAAAGTATCTAGGTCAACTTTTTTTAGGGAATAGCTTGAATTTTTCTTTGACAATACAGTACCTCGTTTCTTGTTAAAAATCACTTTTTAGATATCTTTGAATTTAAATATTTTGTCGCGTCTTCATAATTTAAAGCAATTGTGTCTTTGCTTGAATATTTTGCAAACATTGGAAGGACCTCGCTTCCATCATAAGCAGGGGCAACAGACGACTGAAAAACAATCTTGTCAAAATCCTTTGAGAAATTACTGATAATCTTTTCAGCCTCCGACACATCAATGTCTTCATCATCGAGCGTATATGTAATACTTCCCGATTCAATCTTCTCATAAAGATCTTTTTCCAGGGATACCGTTTCCCCTTTAAGACTAAATTTCCTTATATGGGTATAATAATTTCCGTCGTTGATATTCTCAACTATATAGAAAGCTGATTCCGATTTGCTGGAAAATACCAAATACTGTGTCCCCGAAGCTAATCGACTTACGATTAGAGGATAGTCTAAGCCAGGGAAAAGTTCATAACTACACTCAACCGCATCTGCTCCATTAAATTTATAAACATGAAAATTTGCAGCATAAGCATCGTTACACTCTATGAAAAAGAGCTCATCAAACCCATCCTTATCGATATCTGAGAAAGCCACTTTTTTATCTGTGTTCCAATTATAGCTTCCAATGTTATATTCAAAATCAGACAAAACATCCACAAAGCGCTCATAAGATTCTATTGCTTCTTTTGTATCCTTCTTTTCTGATTTATTATCTTTGATGTCCGCAGCACTACAGCCAGATAGAACTAGCACTAGGAATACTAGTAATAATACAATGATTCTTCTCATCTTCTTCATTCTTCCTAACATGTCGCTCCTTAATGTTTTGATATAAAGCTTTTTAACTGTTATATACAACACGTATTGTTTGAAATTTACCAGCCACATCTTCACAGTTTGAAATCACTCTGAAGAGATGTAATATATTATATCTTTTTTGCACACTTTTTGAATCGTGAGTTTTAAGATATAATTTCTAAATATATAGATTGTCTGCTTAATTATAGCACATAATGTATATTTCTTTCAATTATATGTTTTACTACGTTAAACTAAAAGAAAAGCGGTCCCAGACAGCCAAAATTTATTTATCTATGCTTTTTAGTTGTATTTCCAAGTATATTTTTATACATGTCAATTAGTACCCTCAACTATTTTTCCCTGATATCCTTTTATTCCATAATTATATGCCTTTCGTATATATGAATATCACCACTTCTCTATCTTTCTATTTTTTTCTTCTCGTGACAAAAATCCCCACAATCAATGCGATTAATGCAATAGGGAAAATTCTAATGAAAATCCATTCAAAGCCATGGATCAACACGCCCGCCGCAGCTAGTTCAGGATTTTTATAATCCCAATTTAAATACGATCCATCAATCCCCAGAACAACAAAGAAAATAAGGATTAATCCAACGCACAATGCTATCATGAGACCATCAAAAAATTTTCTAGTCGCTCCCTTCTTTTGTGCTAATTGAATATTTACCACCTCTAATTTTTGAGAAATTGCTTCTAATTCGTCCGCCTTTGGCAATTCAATGTTTTCACCTAATAATTCGCTAACGGGTATCTCTAATATTTCTGATAGAGAAATCAGCATTTCTGAATCGGGAACGGACAACCCTCTTTCCCACTTTGATACAGTTTGTCTTACAACATTGAGTTTAATAGCAAGCTCATCCTGCGAAAGTCCCTTTGATTTTCTGCCTATTTTAATGTTTTCATTTAACATATCGAAAACCTCCCTCCACAGAAAATATAACGCCAAATATCCTGTTGCGACAAGCAACATATATTAACATTAGCACAAATATAAATTCATCCGCTACAAACGTGTCCTATTTCTTCTTTGCCAGGCTGTTGGTGTTTTCGCTTCCGTAAAAAACAACAAATTTCCACCACAAAAACTCCCCTATGAAGTTCAAGAGCATCGTCACAGCTTTTATTACGAAGTCATTGATTCCTGCCAAGCTCGCCATCTGTCCAAAGTATGCAGTGATTGGAATGAAAAACACATAGAACAATGCCACCTTTAACATTGCGATTGGCACGTTGTTTGCCGATTTAAAGGTGTACCTCCTGTTGAGGGTGAAGTTCCAAAGAACGCTCAAAGCTACCGAGAGTCCGTGTGCCCAACCATAAGGAAGACTGGTTAAGTCTAATACAACAAAAGACCCTGCTTCCACCAACCCGGCGCTGAGTGACAAAAGCGTAAACATCACAGATTGTCGTAAAGTTTCGTTTCTGCCCTTCTTTGGTTGAACCACATTGTTGGGCTGCTCCACCTTCTTGGGTTGATCCACATTCTTTGGTCGATCCACCTTCTTTGACTGATTCACTTTTCCATTTTCTTCTTTCATAATATAATTCTCCAATTTTTACAGCTTGTTCATTTTCGCAAAGATACTCTTGTTCTTAAAGCTTGTTATTCTCGCAAAGTCATCCTAATTCTTAAAGCTTGTTTACTCTCTCAAAGTCATCCCCATTCTTAAAGCTTGTTCATTTTCGCAAAGTTATCCTTGTTTGCCTTATATAATTCCTTAAAGACTGCATAGCTCTTGTCGTACACGGCTTTGTTCTCAGGATTTGGCGTAAAAGTCTGGTTAATCTCTATTTTGTCTATCAAGTCTTCCCAAGAGATATGGGGATTTGCTCCCTTATAGGCGATAATAGCCGCTCCAACCGCTCCGACATTTTGAGGATCTTTTACCGTGACAATTGTTTTGCCTGTTATATCTGCTAGAATTTGACTCGTAGTTTTTGAGTGAGCACCACCCCCGACGAAGCGCACGACCTCCGAGGTTTTGAGTTTTTTGTCCTGCACCTCAAAGAACCATCTCAGATGATAACAAACCCCCTCGATAACAGCGCGAAGCATCTCTGTTTTTCCCGTATCTAGCGAGATGTTGAAAAACATTCCTCTCGCGTTTGAATCCTCAAACGGGCATCGATTCCCGTGAAGCCAAGGCGTGAAAATTACTCCGTCAGATCCCGGTTTTGCTCTAAGCATGACATCAGACAAATATTCATAAAGGGACGTGTAGAGGGCCTCGGTCTCTGTTATAGATTTTTTCTCGATGTAGGCGTTTATTTCATCTACAACCATGTGGTCCTTGACCCACTCAAGACACTTTCCGGCAGTTTCCAGTTCAGCAAAATAGTTGTATTTCCCCTCAAAAGCTCCGACTACCGAAGCGACCATTGCGTTTGTGTCGATTAGAGTTTTTGTTGTCACAGTAGATACCCAGCCTGATGTTCCCATATATACGTGGGTGTCTCCCGGCATAATAGCTCCTGCTCCAACTCCAATTAGTGAAGCATCGCCTCCCCCGGCATAAACAGGAATCCCTTCTTTAAGACCTAGCTCATCGGCTGACTCTTTTGTTAAGTACCCCGCAACGTCCTCGGAGGAAATAATCTTTGGCATATGCTTTGGATCTACCCCGAGCATCTTCATTACGCTCTTGCTGAAGACCTTTTCTTTCGATCTCATCTCATAGATTAAGGTTGCAAAGGCGCTATCTTCACTCATGATAAACTCTTTTGTCATCCTGGCGATTATGGCTTCCTTAACGTCGAGCCATTTATGGACTTTCGCAAATATTTCTGGCTCATTTTCTTTAACCCAAAGGTATTTCCAAACTGGATCCTTAACCGAGCCTGACACCGCCCCTGTGTGATAGAGGCTTCTTAGGAGTTTATTCACATTGATACCCGAGACCTTGAGCCCTTTTTCAAGAACTTTCTTCTTGATTTCTCCTGCCCTCTGATCCATATAGCTCATGGAAGGTCTTAGATGTCTGCCATCCTTATCAACCAGTACGAGGCTCTGCATCTGTGAGCAGAAGCTTATCGCATCGACCTTTGTGTCCTCACCTATGATTTCTCTTGTTGAATTAATTATGGCGCTCCACCACTGGTCCGGGTCTTGTTCTGCGGAACCGTCATGACTGATTTTTATGTCGTATCCGTCAAAGGCTGAGGCTATTAAATTTATTCTGTCTGTTGCCTTGAAAAGACAGGTTTTCACCCCAGTGGTTCCAATGTCATAACTGATAATATTCACCTTTTCTCCCTCCTTTTTGAGCTTCAAGTTTAGATATTAATATAATAGGCTCTACGGTTCTATATTTTTAATACTATTCTAATAGGCTCTACGGTTCTTCATTCAGATCTTACTTGAGCTTCTTTATAGCTTATTTAGTATATTTCGTCACTTCTGAACTTAGAGCGTTTCGCAAAATAGACATGGTTTCCTGAATTATCTTCTTATCGTCTATATCTTCGCCAACAAAAAGTCTTTTTCTAAGCTGATAATATGGCATTGCGTAGGAGAATTGCAGCGACATGAATATATTGTCTAGGATAAACGCGACAACAGCCGGATCCACATCTGCTCTTATCTCCCCCCTATCCTGAGCTTTCTTAATAATCGTCTTATATTCGCTACCTGCTACCTTCTCCAATGTTGATACCACTGTTTCGACTAGGGATGACTGGCCGATTGATGTCATCTCATAATAGAGTCTAACTAACGCCTTATCTGTCTTTGAGTACTCATCTATTAAAGATAATATCATTCCAACTGTTTCAAAAAATCCTTTTCCCATAGATAATACGCTATGTATCTGGCTCTCCAGCTCAGCCTCGGCTAGTTTAACTATGTATAGAAACAAATCTGTTTTGTTTTCAAAATACTTGAACAAGGAGCCTACGGAAATATTAGCGTTTCTCGCGATTTTGTTAGTATTGGCATTTTCGAATCCCTTCTCGGAGAATTCCAAAATTGCTGCTTCGATTATCCGTTTTTGCTTATCTATATTTTGTTTTTCAAAAAGTTCTGTGCAACACTTCATTTTCTCTTCCGCGTTTAATTCCTTGCTATATCTAACTTACTTCCTTGATATATCTAAAATGATTATTTTTGATGTTTCATTATTTTCAAAATGGTGTTACAATGATTATAACGCAAAATGAGTCGCGACTCACCATATATTTAATAAATTTTTTAGGAAATTTTCAAGATAATATTTTAATAGGATATTTTTGGAGGATATTATGATTAACAGACAGGGCGTTAAGGAAATTGTAAACAAGCTGGATAATTTAATTGCGGGCCCCATGTATTCAATCGATCCTGAGGCTTTAAGGAAATATGAGGAAGAATATTACGGGAAGAAATGCACCAAAAGTAAGGAAATGATAGATGTTGCAAAGACAAGAATTCCTGGAGGAGTCCAACACAATTTAGCCTTTAACTATCCTTTCCCACTAGTGTTTACTAAGGCAAACGGCAACATACTTGAGGATATTGACGGAAATAAGTATTTTGATTTCCTTCAGGCAGGCGGGCCAACTGTTTTGGGCTCAAACCCTAAGGAAGTTCGAGATAAGGTGGTAGAGTTTTTAAGCGACTCAAATCCTTCGACGGGATTATTCCACGAATATGAGTATAAACTGGCTAATTTCATCTGTGAAAACGTGCCTTCTGTTGATATGTTTCGCATGTTCGGCTCGGGCACAGAGGCGTGTATGGGGGCAATCCGAATTGCAAGGCTTGCAACAAAACACAAGCACGTGCTCAAAATGGGTGGCGCATATCACGGATGGTCGGATCAGCTTGCATACGGCATAAGAATTCCAGGAAGCAAATTCACTCAGGCCCATGGTGTACCAAGGAAGATGTTTAAGTATATCGATGAGTTTTTCCCTGGGGATTTAAATAGCCTAGAATCAAAGCTAAGAGCGAAAAAAATAAAAGGTGGAACGGCAGCAGTTATGATTGAGCCTGTTGGCCCTGAAAGCGGCACTAGACCGCTCTCTGACGAGTTTTTAAGAGGAGCCCGAAGCCTTTGTGACCAATATGGTGCTCTCCTCATATTCGACGAAGTTGTAACAGGGTTTAGAATTAGCGTTGGAGGAGCACAGGGGTATTTTGGCATTAACCCAGATTTAACTATCTTTGGTAAAGCAATTGCTGGCGGATATCCTGGAGCTGGTGGAATTGGCGGAAAGCAGGACTACATGAGGTATCTGACTGCAGGACTTGAAGCTGGCGTGAAAAAGGCTCTAGTAGGCGGAACACTGGCAGCAACTCCGGTTTCCTGTATCGCAGGCTATTATGCCCTAAAGCAAATCAAAGAAACTGGTGCATGTGAAAAGGCTAATGAAGCCGGCGATTACCTAACTGATGGCTTGAATAAGTTGATTGATAAGTACGCCCTTCCTTTCGTGGCATTCAACCAGGGGTCCATCTGCCATTTGGAAACAGTTGGAACCATGCACTTCGCAATTAACTGGTCGAAGCCATGGACTATTCCTGATGTTTTAAAGGAAACTACCAAGAGAAAGAAGGAAATGGAACACATGGGCGCGGCATATATGGCAGAGGGGCTTGTAACTCTGGCAGGCAGTCGTCTATACACAAGTGCGGCTTACACTAAGGAAGATCTTGACTCGGCTTTGGAGAGCTTTGATAAGGTCTTCTCACACGTTGTGCCAGTAGAAAATTTAAGTGGAACAAAATAACGGTTCGTAAGTGGTAGCATTGCAGTGTGTAATATAACATTTTCCATATGATAATGTTATTATGTAGTTCGACGTTTCGCAAATGAGAATATTACAAAATAATTCTAGGAGGTCTAAGCATGAATATACCTCAATTAGCAAGGGAAGCCATGAGTAAGGGTCTGCTTTTCAGAACCTGGGGCAATTTGAGCAAAAGAGATGAGGGCGATAAAAACAGTTTTCTCATAACTCCATCTGGGATGGGGTATGAGGATATGGAAGAAAAAGATTTGGTAAAGGTATTTGAGGACGGTTCCCATGAAGGAAACATCAAGCCTTCTTCCGAATCTCCAATGCACCTAGCCCTTTATCGCCGCTTTCCTGATATTAATGTGATTATTCACACTCACCAGCCCTACGGCTCAGGAATATCTCTTCTAAGAAGAGATATTCCTCTTACGAAGTCAGAGGCTGAAAAGCTAGGCTCAAATTCTATTAAAATAAGTGGTTACGCTCTTCCTGGAACAAAAAAGCTGCACAATAACGTTGATCACGTGGCTTCATTGTCTGGATGCAAAGCTATTTTGCTTGAAATGCACGGAGTCATAATAATGGGTGAAGACGAAGAATCAGCTTTAGAAAATGCTTTGTTGGTTGAAGGGGCTTGCAAAAAATATTTTGAGGAAATAGATGCTCATGCCATCAAATTTAATAAAGATGTCTCGGAGATTTCGAGAAATGATGACGTAGCAGCTAAGCCTCGTCAAATTTTCGATAAAAGACCTGATGTAAATTCTATAATCCGTATGACAAGTCAGGATGTTAATAAGCATACCGTTATGAAACCATACCTGGATGATTTTGCTCAAATCGTGGGGATTCGTTCTGACAGCTCGTGTAAATACAATGTCGTATTTGGGGACGGCGAAGTATTTTGTTTGGGGAAGGACCTTGAGGATGCCACCGCGGTGCAGCATATTTTTGAAAAAAACGTATTAGCTCAAGCTGTAGCCAAGGTTTCCAGGCACAAACCTATAAACGTCCTTGAGGCTATATTGATGAACCAGGTGTACAAGCGAAAGTATTCAAAGCTTAAGGATATGAAAAAGGATTAAAATCTGGAGTTTTCAGGAAATCGACTAATATTTCTTTTCTCAGTCAACTTCCAACTCATAAGTATTTACTGTCACGAGTTCGTTTTTAAATGCTGACCTTATTTTTGTTTCTTTGCCTATGAATTTGAAGCCGTTCTTTTTTATTACGGCATTACTGGCATGATTTTCTTGGTCAGCTTCAATATATATTTTTTTGTGGCCCTGATTTTTTAATAGGTTTAGGAATGACTCAAAAGCTTCTGACATGTAGCCTTTGTTCCAATAGCCTCTTCCAAGGACATAACCGATTTCTGGAATGCATCCGTTGTATTCTACTACATCTATCATGCCTATTAGTTTATTCTCATTTCTAAGCTCAATCCCGTACCTGTAGCAACCTTCTTCTTCGTACTCTTCTAGCCATCCTGCGAGAATGTTTTCTGTGACTTTGATATTTTCGTGAGGGTGCCAAGTTAAGTGTTTGGTCACTTCCTCATCATTTGCCCAGACATCAAATATCATTTTTGCATCTTCTTTTACAAGTTTTCTTAAGATTAATCTTTTAGTTTCAATTTTTTCCACAAGTGCTCCTTAATTTAAACTTTATTTTTAACTCATTATACCATATTTTCTAAATTTGATTTATTATTGATAAAAATCTGAGTTAAACCAATTAAAAAACTTTATTTTTATAATTTTTAGGGAAATAAAGAGTTCTAAAATATTTATTTACTAATGCATCTATTAAATTAAATATGATTGACGGGGAAAAATGGATGAAATAAATGGAGTACAGGAAGCTCCGTTAAAAAAGATATTCTGTTTTACTTCAGTATTTGTCGCAATATAGTTAAATGCTTCTTCCAGCTTCTTATCTGTTTCCAATTGCTTTAACTCAACTCTATCAAGACGAGCAAACATCTCCTTGTTTGAAAGTAGAAATCTTCTCATCTCTACAAAGCTATTCATAATTTTAATGCTGACTTCCACGGCTACATCGCTTTTGAGCACAACTGAAAGCATTGCAATGCCTTGCTCTGTGAAAACATATGGCATATACCGACGGCCACCATGAGCATTGTCTTCACTTGAGGTCGCAAAATGCGATCTCAAGTACTCGTATTCATCTGCTGTTAAGCGAAACAAAAAATTCAGGAGGAAATCTATTTTTATTTCTTCTGACTTGTTCATTTAATCTTTTGGTTGTAACCTGATATAAATTTGCTAAATCACTATCTACCATTACCTGCTTACCTCTAATGGTATAAATCATCTCCTGGATTTCTCTATTTTCAATAATGACAAGATTTCGATCTTCTGTCACGCGTACCTCCAAATTATCCGCATTTCATTATCACTTACTTCTTATTTTGACAACTTATTTGCCATTTTATGGATTCTTTTTCCATATTATACCATTAATGTGCTGGTATTAAAAGAGTAAAATTTTCCAGATTTACCTCAACGAATATTATACAACTCTTAAAGTTATGTGCTTTGTTTTAATCAAAAATATTAAGTCAGATATTTATTCTATCTTTTTACGTTTAGAAATATTCTTATAAATCAATATCCCTACATAAACCATAATATATGCAATTGTATCATTGATAAATATATCTCTATAAGCATTAGGATGTAATTCAACAAAGAAGCCTGAAATAAATACATATAAAAAAGCAAGTAAAATAAAAATCAAATATGGAATGAAACAATTTAATATTAAACTTTTAAAATTAATAGTTACAGCAATACTAACGATAATAGAGCCAACTAAAGTTAATATCGCCCTATCCAAAATATGAATATAAGTTTCATTTTCATTCCCCATCAACAAATTAATTATACAGCTTGTTACTGTTACAACCGTAAATATACTACAAAAGAGTATACCCACACTCTTTAATAATCCTAAACTGATTTTCATAATACATATCCTAATCTATTATTCAAAGCCTACCTACAAAATGATATAAGGCTTTTTATTATTTCTTGCCTTATTGCACTTTGGTAATTAATCATAACTCGTAAAACTCGCTCATGTCAACAACTTCCTTTTGAACCTGCTATTTCAGCTTTTTAGTATCAAAATAGTATCCCTAAGGCAGTTTTCACGCTTTAAAATCAGTAAACCCCAGCGTTTTCAATGGTTATATAGCAGTAACATGTTTAATTCTGCTATTCAAACTCGCAAGGTTTGATGCGACCTCATTTGATTTTTAATCTTTTCCTATACTCTACAATTCAAAAATAGTGAATTTTTCACCCCTTATTTCTGGTTTCACACTTTTTTAGTACCAATCCAGTACCAAAGACATTTTTCATCATTGTATGTAGTTCCGGTGACTTGCAGGTTGTTTTCATTATTCCTAGATAATCATCTGATGGATTGCAAGTCCACATTAAAATTGCAACTTAAAACATCTATTTCTGCAACTAAAATATTAGCAATATACTATGTAGCCGACATATACATACTCATATTTTCCATCTGTGGTTTAACATATAATTCATCCACACATTTAATTATTTTATGGTTAAGCAATACATCCGCAATAATTCCCATTTTATCCGACTGTAGCCTGTTCATAATCTCTTCTTTTTCAGAAACACTTCTATTTGCAGGTCGTCTATCATTAAAACTAAATTTATATGCTATATTTTCCATCATCTCAATAGTTTTATACTCTTCCCTTAGTCTACTATCTAAGTTGTACGGATTAACACAAGCATTTTCTCCACTCAAAATTGCATCTACAACATACAAATTTTCTACCGCCTTAATCTCATCATCCTTGCTTTTTTTGTTTAACTAATTCATATGCCTTAGAAATATAATCCGCATTGTATTTTACCATCCTTGCCATTTATGCTTCCTCCAAATGATATGATTTATTTTATACTAAACATATTCTATCACAATTCGTTGGTCGAAATTTGTCATATCATGGTAAGGATTCTTATTTTTCAATTGTACTATTTTATAAGTGCTTCCCACTCCTCTTCCTTAAATCCTACCAGTACCTTATCGTCGGTTATCACCATTGGTCTTTTTACCAACATTCCATTTGTAGCAAGTAATCTTAACTGTTCCTCTTCATTCGTTGACAGCAACTTATCTTTTAACTACATTCCTTTATAAACCAAGCCACTAGTATTGAAAAACTTCTTGAGTGGAAGCCACTCTGTTTGTACCACGCTTTTAATTCGTCATAGGTCGGATTTTCTTCCGCAATATGACGCTCTGCATACTCTAGATTGTGAGCATCCAGCCATTTTTTTCGCCTTTTGGCAGGTTGAACACTTGGGATAACATAAAAATAACATTTTGAACCTCCTGTTTAACTTATAATCTCACACTTTCGATTTCTAATTGCAAACATTACCGCTTCTGGTACATACCATCTTAGTCATCTCTTTATTTTTTTACATATCTTCTATTTTTAGTTGCTGCAGTACATTCTACTATACCCATTGCTACAAGTTCATTTAACAATTGCCTTGTACGTGGTCCCTTCAATCCGATTGCATTTGCAATTTCTTCTGTACTATATAATTCTTCATTTTTCATATATTCTAATATCTGCTTCTGCCTTTTTGATAATTTAACAGTACTTTTTTCTGCTGATTCTGATACTTTTTCTGCTGATTTTTCTGCTGATTCTGATGCTTTTTTTACCAATTTATCTGATAATAATTTCGCTGAATCAGCAATATCATTCCCAATCTTGGCAACCTCCATCAATGCATTTCCCATAGATTCATACTGAACTGTTGGCATAGAAAAAATGCTATTAGCAAATGCTGTTATTGCGGCTTCCATTCCTTCTGTCTTGGATATTGAAATATTTCCCAATGCATCTCCCAATTGTTGCTGAATTGCTTGAAAATTTTCCGGAGAGGTATCCAGTTTTTCTATTATCTGTTTCTCAAGCTCTTGCAGTTTCAATAACCACGCTGGTATCATACACAACTCAAGCGTTACCTGATTCAAGGTAGTATTCTCGACAAGCTCAGGTTCTATCCACCCTTCTTCCTTCCAAACAGCAAGGATAGTAGGAAAACCCGAACCAGCATTATCGCCAAAGCCAACCATTCTTAGCATAGTCTGCATATGAGGATTTCTTGGTTTCGAATTACCTCCATGAAAAATCTCCTCAATCGGCAGCTTTAACGTACCCGGATTCGTAAATTCAAAGCTCTTACTCCTCTTTATAATCTTCAGCGTTCCTGCATCCATCAAATAATCCGAATGTATAATAAGATTAACAAATGCCTCACGCACCGCCTTATGAACCGACGTCTCATCAATACGCTGCAAGCCTTCCAACTTGAACGGTTTTGGCAAATCCTCCGTCAATTTAGGTGTAACCTTTGAAAAGAAATTAAAGAGATTATTTTCCCAGGTACCATCATAGGTAATTCTATCATTCCAGCGAACATCCACAGTTACCTCTGTTTCGTTACGGTAGTCCATAAATACATTCGAAAAATTTTCTCTAATTGCCTGACCAGTTCCAAACATCATAAGTCCGGCAAGTGAAAGCCCCTCTACACCTGTTCTTCTATCTTTTCTGTACCCACCAAGCTTTTCAAGGAATGCTTTATCATCAAGAGGATTCCATACATGTCCTTCATTTCTGATTTCAAAAATTTTACGATATTTTCTGAGTGTCTCCTTATCAATATCATCCATGGTGTAATGTTCAAGAATCATACTATCATTACCATCCGGATTCTGGTCACGAATCATACCTTTTACTTCATACCTGGTGGCATGATAATCGCCTTCATGATTCCTTTTGTAGGTACCCTTATATGGATTTTCTCCCACATATACCGGTCGCATATTAAATTCCGCTCTTGGAACCTGAATAACCATCAGACTAACCTCATCTTCTTCAACCAGAAAAACATTTTCATCCTTTAAAATATTTACATTAACCTTGCTACCATTGATAGTATTCCAAAAATCCTCCATCTGCTTCTTTGGATTCTCTATTCCTTGCATTACAAATCTTTCTTCCGGCTTTATCTTAGTTTTATCTTCCTTAACACCAAGAATAATATAACCACCCTTTGTATTCGCAAAGGCAGAATATGATTCATAGGTAGATTTTGGCACACTCGACTCTGCATTTTTGCACTCTATATCAACTTTTTCGCCTTGATAGATCAGGCTCTTTAATTCCTGCATGTCCATAGTGACACCTTCTTTCTATAATAGCTCAACCCCTCTTAGCTGTCATAATATTAAAATTTTCCACATAGCGTATGAAATTTGTATGTATCACATTTACATTATCAGCATAGAATCCAACAAACACATCAAACAATTGCCAGTCCCTTATTCAACAAAATCAACTCATTCTTAACTTTACAATTAAATGCATGTACACTCATTCCTAGGTCAATACACTCTTTAAACTCTACGTAAAATTGTGTACTCCTTAATAATTGAATACTCTTAACATATGGATTCAAAGAAACAATAATGTAATCCACTCTATATCCTGCTTGTAGCAATTCCCTTATCTTATTTAGTTGATTTAACGAACGCTCGGAGTATACTGTAGGAAATACAGCAGTATCATTTGCAGATATGACGCTCTTTATTTCAACAATGGTCCTAGTATCTTCAATATACAAATCACATTTGTATTTATCTACATTCTTTTCCCTCGACCATTTTTTTCTTTTCCCTAGATATGACAGTTTTCTACCTTGTATCGCATATTCTACTAATCTGTTTGCATAAGAAGTATTTAATACTATATAACTCCTCTTGAATTTTACTGCCACAACGGCAAAGGCAGTTCTAGCTTTTTTTGCTACCGTTGGCATTAACAGTACTTCTTTCCCCTCCAACTGCAAAAAATTGCTCAAATGGCAGGAGGAGGGTATATAGCATACTTCCACCTTACCATCAATAACGGCCTCACATAGAAATCTATTTTTCAATTCTCTCACAAATTGACCAGCAATACACTTTTCTAATGATATATTACTCATCTTTAAATTTCCTTAAGTACTCTTGCAAATCTTCCTCCGAAATATAAAAGCCTTGCATTCTATAATAATCAGTCTCCGTAATTGCAAGCATATCTCCTTTTCCTAATAAATCCTCTGCACCTGTTCTATCCAGTATCGTCATAGAATCCTGATGCGCTGGTAACCTAAATGATATTCTTACAGGAATATTGGCCTTCAATGCTGTAGTCACAATAGAAGCACTCGGACGCTGAGTTGCAATAACTAAATGAATTCCTAGATTTCTTACTCGCTGAGCTAGCATACATAATCTGGCTTCAAAATCCTTTCTAATCCCAAGCATTTCCGCCGCCTTAACTAAATCTGCGTATTCATCTATGAAAACAACCAATCTTTTCATTGGATTAGATGGATTTTTAGCATTATAAGATTCTATATCTCTGCTATTGTTCGCTATTAGTAACTGTGTTCTATGTTCCTTCTCAGTACTATTGATTTCATCCAACATATTCAACGCCTCTTCTGGGTCAGTAATAATCTTGTTATCTCGCAAATGTGGAAGCCCTTTAAAAAAGTGAAAATCTGTTTGCTTTGGATCCACAATTACTATTTGTAGGTTATCCTTCGAATGCTTACTTATCAAGCTAACTATCATAGAATACAAGAACACCGTTTTTCCTGAACCAGTTGTACCAGATATCAATATATGAGGTGCCTTTGACACATCAAGAATATCTATGTTACTATCCGGTTTTTGTCCTGCCAATATATCAAGTCTACCACTAGAAGCATTAAGCAGGTTCAAATTCTCCAATAACTTGAGTTCGTTACCGTTTCTCTCAAACGGAACATCCATACCCACATAGCGTGTTCCTTTGATATTATCAATCATAATCTCACCAAAGGCTTCTATTTCTCGCGATATATCTTGCTTATATTTTTTTAAATTCTTAATAGTTTCTCCTGAACGAAGTTCTATTTTAAATCTTACAAAACGGGATGCTAATAAAACATTTTCTTCAGTTATGGGCACTGCTTTAATCCCAAAATCTCTCAACACCTTATTAAGGCGGTAGCACTTTTCTTTTATAAATAATGCTTCCTGCTCTTTTTCTGGCGTATGATCCATATTTACATCTTCTGTTTCTTCTTGCACTTCCTTTATCTGTTCAGTTGCCATATTTGTTGCGTCACTAATAATTCCCGTTTTTTCATCATTGTTCTCTGTCATAGCCTCTGATACATCATTATCTATATCCGAAACATTAACTTTGTTTTCGCCATTAACAAATATTTTATTCGCTTGTTCGGCTTGCAAAAATGCATTTTCATCAACTACATTACCAGCTAATATTTTCTGAATATCTTCACTACCAATCTTAGTAAAAATAATCTTGTTGCCAACCAAAGAATCGCCAGCCTCAAGAATTTCACTCTTTGTATCTGCCGAATTAAAATCAACAAAAAATATGTTTTTCTTGATTTTTAGATCTAACTCTCCGGCAAACAGTTGATTTAATTTTTCCGTCAAGTTATGCTTTTCAGTATTAGTAAGATCTGCACTATACAAGCTTTCAAATACGTGATGACGCAAAATTTCTCGTCTTGATACTGTTGTTATCTTTTCACTTCTTCCAAATATCTCCTTAATCAGGTTATCTAACACGCACACCTGCTCTACTGCATGTCCTGATATTTGTTCACCACAAATTCTAAAATCACCATTCCCAGTTTTCACCTCAATAAGGTCTACTCGAATATCATCCCCCCGAAGATTAATACCTATCAAATCAGGCAGGATACCCTCCTCCCTTTCAGAAAGCCACTCTCTTGCCAGTTGTGTATCTAATCCTACAAGTAATGCGTCACTATTTCCTTTTAAATAAGATATAGCAGCTATGCCAAGACCTAAACTACCCTTTCCATGATTATCATCGAAGATTCTATTGGTGGAATGTGAAACTATGCTAAGCAATCCATCATCATTTACTGATCTGATTGTTTTTATCATATTTTTCAAGCCTTTTTCAGTTGCAATGTAGTTACCCAAGTTCTCTATAGTTTTTTTATATCCCAAAGAAAACTTTCTACTATTTTTAGAATAAATACCTATTGAACGACATTCATCCTCCTTATAAAATAGCTTTTCACTTTCTGATTGCAACGAAATATCCCAGCTTTTTAAATTTTGGTCAAGAATAATCATCCAATCTGTATTTTCAAGTAAACTATTATAGGTTTCCTTTTTTATAGGCGATCTACTAAATATACTCGTATGTGCAAAGCTTGAAGAATGCTCATTAAGCTTCTCTAGTATACTTGAATAATACGAAAAAATGCCACCCTCGTTAGATGGTCTAATATCCACCTCGTCCTTGAACGGATTATATTGATAAACCATTGGCACGCACAAAGGATGAATGTGATTATATCGTTCACTCCTAGCTGTGCGAATTTCCTTTTCGTTAGGGTCAAAAATTACAATTAAATGCTGCTTCTTTTTGCTTAATTCCAATAATAACTTATCATAATCTATAGTCTCATTTTTAATATTCAAGGAGAAGTGCATATTTTTTGCATTTTTTATTTTTCCTAAAAGGCCTTCTTGTAAGGATTTGTCCGTTATCTCAACCCAATGACTCGGTGCTTCCTTTGTCCTATATATTGATATATCTACACCAAATGAACTCAAATCTCTTTCCGCATCTAACTTTTTCAGCATCGCAATTACATTTTCTACAGAAGGTGGATTCACGAATGTTATTCTTAGCATCATGCTTGAATGCGGATATAAACACATATACCTTGCAACGCTTTGTTTAACAACTTCAATTCCACTATTACCTTCATTAATCTGCGGTTGAGTTGAATATATAGGTAAATTACCGAGTTTTCCAGCTATAGGAAGATATACTACTCCTTCTTCTCTAAGCATTTTAGTAATCATAACAATAGACACTGGTTCTGGAATATCCTCTGCCTTTCGTATTATGAAGCTTTTATCATCCTCATTAATTGAAGCAAACTCACTTCCATCTATACCCTTTGACTCAAGTATTTCCTCTGCCAAACGTACATATTTCCACAAATACATCGGATTCATCGGTGTTGGAATAGCATGAAATTTGCTTTCTCCTATCACAAATACATAATCCATAGCCATAATATAGTTTACAATATCTTTTGCTACACTTTGCGCAATCATAGTGCTTATTTTAGAAAATTCTACATTAATTGCAGCAAGTAGCTTTTCATACGCGTTAATATAATCCGAGAAGATTTTTATGTTACTAATAACTTGCAGCATAGGTATATCGTGCAAGCGTTCAGCAATCGAGTAGCCTTCCATTTCATCCCTGATCTGGCCATACTCATCTTTTACCAATCGAGTATATTCATCATATATAATATCACGGAATAACAAATATTCATCAAAAGCATTAACAATAGACAAATCTGGAATATATTGCAGAGATGTCTTTAACCAATCCTTTATCTGTTTAATAAATTTTTCTCCAAAATCCTCGTGATCATATTTATCATTATAACCGTCTATAGCTGCTCTTACATTGTCAACCTCCGCAAAAATACAAGCTCCATAATTTCTTTTTGATAACATTTTCGTTGCCACAGTTTTTGAAACAGGCTCTCTACTTACCTGCATTTTACTGTCGCCCACCTCTACTTCCAGTGTTTCTAGTTTATCTGGGTTCTCTTGATTTTTAACTCTCTCTACAAATTCTGATATTACCTCTTCTATTTCTTCCTTACTGCCATCAAAAATCAACTGCGTTGCTGCTGTTGTTTGAGATATTTTTCCACCACTGCCTTTCTTTTTGCCAGTGGGTTTCTTTTTTGATGCAGACACAGCCTTCAAGCAGGCTTCAACCTCTTCGATATCCATATCGATCAGTATATTGATATCCTTTATATCTCTATACTTTAAAATCAACTTTGTAACTGAACTTTCAGGATGCTTAGTATAATAGTTATTAATGCCCTGTCGCTCCTTTTGCTCCAATCCACCAATTCTTTTAACAATAGCTGCATTACGCTTTATGCTTTTTACAAATTCATCAACACCAACATTGCCAATTGCAAACGACTTATCCGCGCACAAGCCCAATTTATATAGGTTAGTGCGAATCACCTGCGGAAGTTCTTCCTTACTTGCAGACATAATATCGCCTAAATATGCTAAAACATTTTCAAAACTCAACATTGATTGTATGCTTTTTCTTTTCAATGCTCTTATCAAATTTATAATCGTAGAATTTTTGTCTTCAATATGACTCATGCTATAATCGCAAATAGACTTATAGGTTCCTGTCATATTAATTTCCTCAAACCATCTCAACGAAGAAAGCTTCTCAATATCCTGCCTTTTTATAATAAGAATTCTAAACACGCTTTCATCACCAGTATTTCTGGATATTTCTGCCTCCTCGACTGTATAAAAAAGACGTATACTATCCCTTTCCACCAATTCCATAGACTCAATCTCTTTTTCATAAAACCCCAAGAAGAATATTTCAGCCTTCTTATTTAAATTTATATTAGACACAAGATCTGCATAATTGACATAAGGAATATTAATCAATGAAACGCCAAAGCTTCCATCATTGCATTTCTTAGATATAGTTTCTGCAATAACTTTAGTTAATAAATCCATCACTGCAACCTCCATCCTATAATAGTAACACCATCTGCATATCTTTTTGCTAAATTCATAGAATTAAGCATATCTGCTATACCCTTCGCATTATTAGTCAACTCTCCTCTTAGGTCTCCTGGCACCAGCTTTGCGATATTCGCTTTTTCTAACATCTCATACTCTAATTCAACATCTGTACCAATAATAATATTATATTTTCCCCTTAACCGCTTGCCAAATTCCTTGAACTCCATACCATTCTCTAATTCTTGTGGAGACGCCACTGATAACGCAATTGTTTCTAACAAAAATCCATCTATAAGCAAGCGTTTTGTTGCAGCATTACCCTTAGGACCGACCAATCCACTTCTACCACCACACACTCGGCAAAAATCAGAAGGAGTGTTATTAGAATATGTAAAAGTATATAATGCCATTTGTAATGCCTTTGCCAATGCATCTAATGGTAAATCTCCACTCTGCACATATGCAGAAAAATACCTTTTTACTAATCCCCTTTCATCCTTTTTCTCATTAGTTTCATCAAATGGTGATTTTTCAATATAACTCATACATTCTTCCTCAGAGTTATGATTTACAATCTCGCTACGTAATCTTTCCTTTATGCAGTTAATATAAAAGTTTTCCACT
>USBT01000002.1 GCA_900553025.1 uncultured Eubacteriales bacterium
TACCAACTCTTTTTGTCCACCCTATATCTTCTTAAAAACAACTTAAAATCGCCATGAAGACTGAAATTTCAATCTCCACAGCGATTTTTACCAACTCTTTTTGTCCTATAAGCCTAAAAAAAACCTCCGAATCCATTCAGTTGAAATGAATCCAGAGGTTTCATAATATACAGTATTGCGCTTATAAGAAGCCATACTGTATATATCTTATAATTTAATGTTTGCCTTTTAGCTTATTTCATTTTAGCCATTGCTTCTCTTTTTGCAGCCTTGAGGTCAGCATAATGAGTATCTACAATTTCATCCCAAAGCTCACAGTTATCAAATCCTATATCCTCAGGAATGAAAACAGGGTCAAGACCCATCTTCTTCTGGTCCTCATAATCCTTTAGGATAGCAAATATTTTTTTAGACATAAGTGCCATAATAGGGAAGTTAAGCCAGCAGCATATACCAACACCAACATCGGCATAGTTCCATGCTGTTGTCATGTCCTTCATTGAAGCGAGCAATGCAAGCACTGCGATAATTAGACAACCAACTATGTATGAAATTTTCTTTGCTTTATCAGATGTTGCACTCAACAAATACTGTATGTTAGCATCAGCATAAACAGCAAATGAAAGAAGTGTTGTAAATGCGAAGAAGAACATAGCGATTGTGATGAATGGAGCACCAAGTCCTGATACTAGTGTATCAATGGATGCCTGAACAAATCCAGGTCCAGCTTCCATGCCTTTTACAGCAGCTTCGCCTGCAAATAATAGTTTTCCATCCTCGCTTACGATATTGTACATACCGGTAGAAAGCATCATAAGGGCTGTAGCTGTACATACAAGAAGGGTGTCAATATATACAGAAAATGCCTGAGCAAGTCCCTGTTTTGCTGGGTGAGAAACCTCTGCTGTTGCAGCTGCATGCGCACCTGAACCCCAACCTGCCTCATTAGAGTAAACGCCTCTCTTAACACCTATCATAACAGTAGTTCCGAATACACCACCAAAAGCAGCAGCAGGATCGAATGCAGATTTAAAAATAAGTGAAAACATAGCTGGAATCTGCTTAGCGTTTACTATCAGGATTATTACGGTAATAAGAAGATATAATCCGGACATTATAGGTACAACATATGCTGCAAATGTTCCGATTCTACGAACACCACCGATTGTTACAAGAACAAATAGTCCAGCAACCACACATCCTACTACTAGAGGGCTTATACCAACATTGTTAGCCTTAAATGCTGTTGAGATAGCATTGGACTGAACCGTAGGTCCTGTGATTGTCATTGCAAGAATGGTTGCAAGAGCAAATATGATAGCAAGAGGTTTGCATTTCAACCCTTTTTCGATGTAGTATGCTGGGCCTCCTCTATATTCGCCAACAACCTTGTCTTTATAAACCTGTGCAAGAGATGATTCTGCAAAAGCTGAGCCAGAGCCAACAAGGGCAATCAGCCACATCCAGAAAACAGCACCAGGTCCACCAACTCCTATAGCACTTGCTACGCCGGCAATATTACCTGTTCCAACTCTGCCTCCTAAAGACATTGCGAAACCCTGGAATGAAGATACCCCATTCTCACTGCTCGATCCTCTTGCGAGCTGTCTAACCATTTCCTTAATTAGTCTGAACTGAGGAAATTTAAGACCAATGGATAAGAACAGACCTACTCCGATTGCGATGTAAACCAGAACCGGAGACCATAAAAATCCGTTTAAAAACGATGCGATGTCATTTAACATTTCATTCTCCTCTCAAAATAATTACATAAAATAATTTATAAATATAACTTTGATATTATTTTATCTACGATATTCAAAAACACTCAAAAAGAATCAAAAGAATTTATTTGCAGAGAAATAAATATTTTTACAAAACAATTAACTGGAAAATATTGACAGGGAGGCTATTTAGATGTAAAATATTACAAGGAGGGTAAAAGAAGTAAATGATATACAAAATGAGAAAGAACTCTGAAGGTGTGTCCATAAAGGTAAGGTATGAATCAGGTTGGAATTAGCGAGGTTTTCGAATGCAAATATCAGAGGTTTTATTTCTGATAGTGAAATTAAGGGGAAATGTGTAGTTTTGCAGACTACCTGGGATAGGACATTATTGGAGTACATGGAAAATAGTTTGAACTTTCAAGCCATTGTTTTGTTGCTAAGACAGTGCATTGACCTTGTTGAAGACATTGTTAAAAATAACTTTTTTCTGATGTATGTGGAATTTGATTTGGAGCACGTGTGGGTTAGCAATTTTGGGGCTTTGCAATTTCTTTATTTGCCAGCAGAAGAGGTAAGAGATGACCGAAGAGTCATGAGCTTTATTATGGAAATAGTTGAGAGAGTCAATACATCGGATGACATTAGCGAGATGGCTTTTAGAGATATTAAAGAGAAGATAGTGAGCATGCCTTTTTATAGCAGCTTTGATTTAAGAGAAATAATTGATTCGGCTGAAAAGAACTATTTAAAAATGATGGAATCAAAAGAGGAACCAAAGGAGGCATCAAAATCGGAATCAAAAGAGGAAGAACCCGTAGGCACTTCCTCAAATATTTCAGCGGTTTTTTCGCAGCTATACAATATCAATACAGGAGAAATAATGACATATAACCCGGGAGATGTAATTGTTCTTTCGGATAGAAGTATAGATGATATCCAAATAAGTTAACAATTATTTAACGATATAAGGCGTTATCAAAGGCTGTAGAATAATAGGCTATTTGATCAGGACATCTCCAGTCATATCAGGTGGAACTTCAAGTCCCATTAACGAGAGCAATGTAGGTGCGATATCTGCGAGTTTGCCCCAGCGGCCCTGTGGTGCCATTACTTTGGAATTCTCCCTTCCACTGACATATTCTCCCCAGCCAGATGCCATTTCCTTGAACTCGCAAGGGTTTTGGCTTATATGGACGAGGGGAACAAGATTGAGTGAATGCGATGTAACAATGTTGTCGTTCTCATCAATCATTACATCTGAATTGCCATGGTCAGCAGTTAATAGGATTTGTCCGTCAAGTGAGAGAACGCAGTCGACAATTTCAGATACAAGAGTGTCAAGTTTTTCAACTGCCTTGATTGCCGCATCTATGACACCGGTATGACCAACCATGTCGGAGTTTGCAAAGTTCAAAATAATCAAGTCATATTTTTCTGACTTTACGGCGTCTATCACCTTTTCTGTTACCTCAGGAGCACTCATCTCTGGCTTGAGGTCATAGGTTGCAACACTTGGTGATTTTACGAGGATTCTGTCCTCCCCATTGTATGGCTTTTCGACACCGCCGTTGAAGAAAAATGTAACATGTGCATATTTTTCTGTTTCGGCAATTCTAAGCTGCTTAAGGCCAAGAGATGAAATGTATTCACCGAGAGTGTTTTTGATCTGTCTAGGCGGATATGCCACGTGTATATTTTTGATTGTTGCATCGTAGACTGTCATTGTCACATAGTGTATATTTTCAAATAAATGAGGACGAGCCAGCTCGTTCAACTCTTCGTCTACAAATGAGCGTGTGATCTCCCTTGCTCTGTCAGGTCTGAAGTTGAACATGATGATGGAATCACCATCTCTGACAGGTTCTGCCCCACGGATGAATGTAGGCGTAACGAACTCGTCAGTCTCGTCGCGATAATAAGCAGATTCAACTGCTTCGGATGCTGAATCGGCAATCAAATAATTAACCTTGCCAATAGGATTTTCACCCATAGTGAAGGCATCGTATGCGACTTGGACACGCTCCCATCGCTTGTCCCTGTCCATTCCGAAGTATCTTCCACCGATTGAAGCTATTTTGCCGATGCCTAGCTCAGAGATTTTTTTCTCAAGTGCGTCGATATACTTGCCTGCACATTGCGGAGGAACATCTCTGCCGTCCAGAAATGCGTGAATATAGACTTCCTTTATATCTCTTTGTTTTGCCATGTCCAGAAGGGCGAAAAGATGCTCAATATGGCTGTGAACACCGCCGTCTGAAAGAAGACCTAAAAGGTGCAGAGCTGAACCCTTTGACTTAGCACTGTCCATGGCTTCAACCAAAACCTGATTTTTGAAGAATTCGCCTTCTTCTATATCTTTTGAGATGAGAGATAAATCTTGGTAGATTATGCGTCCTGCACCGATGTTCATATGTCCGACTTCGGAGTTGCCCATCTGACTATCTGGAAGACCGACAGACTGACCGCAGGCAATAAGCTTGGTCCATGGATATTTTGTGAATATCGCATCGAGGTTAGGGGTGTTTGCCTGCGCTATAGCATTTCCAAAACTATGTGAATTTAGACCGAATCCATCGAGGATCATCAACATCGCTTGCTTTCTCATCTTTCTTCTCCTTTAAAAATAAAATGTAATTTAATTATATCAGATGTTTTGATATAATTAAAGGCGGAGTCAATTTTGGCTTTTGTTGCCATTGCTTTTGGTGTTTGAGCCATGGCAGGTGTTAAGTGGAATAGAGAACAAAATATTGCAATTCACGCAAGGGCGAAGAATATACTTGTGGCGGCTGCAGCGGGGTCAGGAAAGACTGCTGTAATGGTTGAGAGAGTCTTGAGGCTGATACTTTCAGGTGTTCCACTTGAGAAAATGTTGATAGTAACTTTCACAAACGCGTCGACTGCTGAAATGAAGTCGAGGATAAGAATGGCCCTCAAAGCTGGTATAGAGAAATCAAAGAACCAGAAAGAGAGAAGAATTTTTAGGGAGCAGCTAGATGCACTTTCGACAGCTGACATAAGTAACTTCCACGGCTTTGCAATGAAGATAATTAATCAGTTTTTCCACAAGCTACCTGAGATTGAGCCAGGGTATAGGGTCGAGGACGAACTGAAAATTAGAGCAATCTCAAGCGAAGTTGTAGAAGAATTGTTTTTTGACTATTTCAATTCACAGGATGAAAATCACGAAAAGTTCATAGCATTTCTCGATGACTATAGCAACGGCAGAAACTTTGATAGTATTAAGAACAAAATAATTGCTCTCCACGCAGAAATCAGAAACATTCCTCGATATGAGGATGTAGTTCATAAAATGATCGATGACTACAAGGGTATAAAAACTCAGGATGATCTGGATGCGTATCTTGGAAGCAAGGAGAAAATTTCGAAATATTACGATAACATAGTTGAAGAAAATAACTCGAAAAAGAAAAAGTCGAAGAATAAAGCTGACGAGTCTGACGAGAAAAAGAAAGAGCTTTTTAAACCGACACTGAATGCACTAACGCATGCTGCCTTTATTATGGAACTCGTGCTGGATTTTGATGACAGGTTCAGAGCAGCAAAGAAAGAGGCGGGTGTCATAGATTTTTCGGACATTGAACATTTTGCAATCAAACTGCTTGATGAAGAGAGTGTTGCGGATTTTTATTCAAAGAAATTCGACTATATATTTGTAGACGAGTACCAGGATACAAGTGCACTGCAAGAATATTTTATTGATAAAATTTCCAAGAAAAGCAGTCTGTTTATGGTCGGAGATATCAAGCAGAGTATATACAGGTTTAGAAATGCAGAACCCCAGATTTTCCAGGAGAAATACGATAGGTTTACACCCGAAAAAGATGCTTTGGCTGAGGTATATGGGAAAGACGGAACTGATGAACCTACTGAGGTATACGGAAAAAACGGAACTGATGAACCTGAAGTGGATATTGCATCTTCTGTGACCAATGAGTCAGCTGGGGAGAATAAACATTCTGGAGCGGACGAGTCTGATGGCAGAGCGAATTTTGATTTTGAGGATCAATCTATAAGGATTGATCTGTCTGCAAACTATAGGAGTAAAAAATATATTCTCGATGCTGTAAATACCCTTTTTCGCGGCAGAATGGATGGATATAACGAGGAAAGTGAGCTTAAGATAGGAGCGCCAAATCCGGAGAATGTAATACACGAACCGACATATCACTTTGTGAATGTAGACAAAAACGAAGACGTAAACCGTGATGAACTCGAAGCCATACTTGTTGCAAAAATAATTAAGGACCATTTGGGACAGGAGTATTTTGTTGAAGGGGATGAGGAAGATCCCGAAACGGGCGAAAAGGTAAAGATCAGCAAGAGAAAAACTCTTGAATACCAAGACATGGTTATTTTGTCGAGGACGGTTTCGGGGTATGGAACGAATTTGGCGAAGAAGCTCGTAGAACTAGGTATACCAGCCTATGTTACGAAGAAGAGCGATTTTTTTGAAGCTATAGAAGTCAGAATTTTTCTATGCCTACTGCAGGTGGTAGAAAATAGACTTTCAGACATACCTCTTTTGGCGTTGCTTAAATCAGAAATTTATGGCTTCACGGACGACGAACTCGCCAGGATTGCACTCATGAATGAAGAAAACTTTTACCTTAGTATGATGTCATACGTGGAATCAGGTGAACGCGAAGAGTTAATACAGAAAATAAGACGCTTTGATGAGCAAATAGAAAGGTTTAGGACGCTCGCGATAGGAGAGAGTCTTGATGAATTTTTGTGGCACTTGATGCAGGATACAAACTATTATATGATGGCAGGAGCGATGCCACTTGGCGATGTAAGACAGGCTAATCTTCAGTATCTAATAGAACTCGCATTGGACTATGAGGAAAGGGGTAATTTGGGGCTGGCAGGATATCTTGACATGCTAAATCGCATCAAAATAGACGAAAATCTCAATATGGAAGAGGCTGATGTAACAGGAGAAGGTTCAAATGCTGTAAAGATTGCGAGCATACACTGGAGTAAAGGCCTTGAATTTCCAATGGTAATTTTGACGGGATATAATCGCAAGATGAATAGGGCAAGCTATAACTGGAACTTCCACAAGGATATCGGACTTGCACTCAAGTCGATCAACCCGAATAAGGTCAAACCAGATGATACGATATTGACTAGGCTAATCAAAGACATCAAGGACAATGAGGAAGATGAAGAGTCGATGAGGGCACTTTATGTCGCATTGACGAGGGCAAAGGATTTCCTTTATGTCGTAGGTGTGCAGCCGAAGATGAATTATAAGTCGCTAAACACCCTTGTTGAGTGGAATGGGAAGAGGCAGGACTATGTAGCTGATGATATTTTAGAATTTGAACAAGAAATTATGGGTAGCTATAACGAGCGTCGAGAAGGCACAAAACATTTCGCTGAGAATGGGGATAGTGCGGAGATTTTTGATGAGTCTGTGTTTGAAAATGTCAAACGGAAACTTGAGTATGTATATCCATATGAATATGCCAAAGATATAAAGCCAAAGTATACGGCGACTGAGATTAATAAATGGCGACCTGATGAGAATGAATTTTTTGAGTTCTCGAGCAGATCGGGATCTGTAGCTAAGAAGGCTGAGTTAAAAAACACTTCAGAGCTTGCAACGCCTCGATTTCTTGCAGGAAAGCAAACATTATCTGCTTCTCGACGAGGTAGTCTTTACCACAAAATATTAGAAATGTGTGATTACCAAGCTGCAGTTGCGGCAACCGTGAAAGATTGTGAAGATGTGAAATGGTCAGATTCTGAGGATTACAAAACTATTAATAAAGACTCCTCTAATGACTCCTCAATTTCGGCGCCGTCAGGCTTGCCGATTTCGTCAAATGCATATTTGAATGAACTGGTTTCTAATCTTGTGAAAAAAGAGATTATAAATGCAGATGAATTGACGCAAATTTCACTCGATAATATATGTCAATTCTTTGAAAGTAACCTTGCGGAGAGAATGGCAATTGCAGAGGCTAAAGGTCAACTTTATAAAGAGAAACAATTCATTTATATGTCAACACCGAAAAATGAATTTTTTACTTCATCCGAAGAGATGTTAATAAATGCGAATAACTTTGATATCTCAAATAATTCTGAACTTTTAGGAGAAAATATAATTGTCCAAGGAATAATCGATGCCTTCTTTATAGAAGAAAATGAAAACGGAGAGAAGCACTTTGTACTGGTGGACTTTAAGACAAACTGGCTCAATGAAAACAATCTGGATAGAGAAATTCATAGGCTGAAGGAATTATACAAAAGACAGATGCTGACTTACGAGAAAGCTCTGAAACACAGCAATTATGCAGACCAAATATATATCGGAGAACGCAACAAATCCTGTTTTAAAATGGATAGCTCCCAATATTTCGATACGGGTATGGAACCTGAGATTGAAAAAATCATTTATCATATTGGGACAAATATCTGTATTAAATATTAAGAAATGTGTGATTTAGCACATTTTAGGGTATAAAGTCCTAAGACTGATGATTGATGCAATTTGTGATGCAGATTTTATTGCGTAAATTTCTCGTTGATGAATATAGCGAATATTAAAATCTGGGTTGCACATGGAGGTAATGATGAGAAACAGAAATATGTATTCTGAGATGGAAAGCACTTGGTTCGGATTAAACGAACCGGAGATTTCAGAGGTCAGTTCAGATGTTGTTGTATTCGGAATACCATTTGATGGTAGCGAAAGCGGTAGGGGGGCAGCAGCTGAAACTCCTGATCTTTTGAGGCGAAATACAATGGAGGCTAGTCCTTGTACGGAAGATCTCGATTTTTTCGATCAGCTCAAGGTGTATGACGGGGGAGACTTCAGGGGCACAGACAGAGAAACGATATACAAAGAAGTCGAAGATTACGTAGCATCAATTGTGGATATGCGGAAGAAATTCACAATGATAGGTGGAGACCACAGTGTATCTATTCCAGTTATGAAGGGAATTGACAGAGAAATTTCTGGAAGCCTTGGAATCATCAACATGGGCGCATATCTTGACCTTAAAGACGATGAAGATGGAGATAACTTGAGCAGTTCAACTGTTATGAGTCGCGTTCTTGAGCTTGAATCTGTTACTGGTCCTGAAAACATATACAACATCGGAATACGAGCACTGAATAGACAGGAGTTTGACAAGGTCAAAGCTGGTAAATTCAACGTAAAGACAGCAAAAGATTGTTTTACCTTCGGGGCAGAAGCAGTTGCGATGGACTGCGTGTCAAAGATGAAGGAATTCGACAGGGTGTATTTGACATTTAACATCGATGTTCTCGATCCTGGATATGCAGCAGGAACTGGAATGCCTCAGATGGGAGGGCTCACACCTAGGATGGTGTTTGACATGCTGACTATTTTGTTCAGCCGATTGAATATTATAGGGTTTGATATGGTTGAAATTGCACCAGCTCTTGATGATAGCCTTACTGCGATGTATGCGGGTAGGAGACTCGTGAAGCAGATGTGGGCTCACTGGGCATCCAAACTCGGAAAACTTGAAAAGTTAAATGATAAGGAATAATTTTAGAATCAGCATGGCTGGTCGGAGCCAAAGGATGGACGGCCAGCTCCATGATTAGTATCAAGACGACGAATCAAAAAATAAAAATAGGAGAAACAGAAAATGAAAGGCTTTATAAAGGAGTTTAAGGAATTTATTTCAAGGGGCAACGTGATTGACCTAGCGGTTGCAGTCGTTATAGGCGGAGCGTTTACTAAGATTGTAAACTCTTTAGTTGACGATATCATAATGCCTATAATCGGAGTTATAATCGGAGGCATAAACTTCGAAAATCTTATGCTTACAGTTGGAACAGCTGAGATCAAATACGGAATGTTCATTCAGGCAGTTGTTAACTTCTTACTGATAGCTCTTGTTATATTCACTATTATCAAAGCTATAAACAAATTCAAGAAGAAGGAAGAAGAAAAGCCCGAGGAACCTGCAGCACCTTCAGAAGACATTGTTTTGCTCACCGAAATCAGAGATCTTCTTAGGAAGTAGTCAAAATTTTTGCCAATATGCATATATTAACTAGTAAAGATATATAAGGAGGAATTGAAATGAAACTTGACAAGAAAATGGTAAAGTTGTTAAACGAACAGTTTAATGCTGAGATGTATTCGGCATATTTGTACCTTGATTTTTCGAATTACTTTGAAGAAAAGGGATTGAACGGATTTGCAAACTGGTACATGATTCAGGCAAAGGAAGAAATGTCACATGCTATGATGTTCTATAATTACATTCACGAAAACGACGGAGCACTTAAGCTGGAGGCAATTGCTAAGCCTGAGGGAAATTACAAGGATGACCTTACAGTGCTAAATGAGGCGCTTAAACACGAGGAATATGTAACAAGCTTAATTAATAACATGGTTTATGAAGCACGCGACCTTAAGGACCTCAGAACAGAGCACTTCCTAGCATGGTTTGTAAATGAACAGGCTGAGGAAGAGGCTAATGCAAACGATTTAATTACAAAATACGAGTTATTTGCAAAGGACGGCAAGGGTCTATATGCTCTTAATGATGAGCTTGCAGGAAGAACATTTACTCCACCGCAGATTTAAGGGAAATCTCGGGACGTAAACCCCATTAATGCATCCCTACTAATTTGACTTTTAGTTTTTACAAAATAGTAGCTCAAATATGGGTTAATAATATGCTCTGCGGTCCGTTTGGCTGTGGAGCATTTTGTTCACTTCGGAATGAAATCAAAGCAGAAGTCCATATTAAAGTTTTTTTGAAAACAGAAATAGTAGCATGTTGAGGGAAAGCTTGAAATAGAATCCTAAAAAGGAGGTTTATTTGAAAAAGGAAAAATACATTGTAACGGGAATGACATGCGGAGCCTGCTCTGCCAGGGTTGAAAAAGCAGTCAATAAGCTTGAGGGCACAAGTCATGTTCAGGTCAACCTACTCACTGGTTCCATGATGATTGAAAGGGATGAGGGCAAACTAAAGGTAGCGGACATAGAAGAAGCCGTAAGCAAAGCAGGTTACTCTGCGAAATTGTCGGTCAAAGAGAATTTCTCAAATCGAGGAATAGAACTCTCCACAATCTCTGATATGGGAAATAAATCTAAAGAATCTGGAGCTTGTGAACTAAACAGAAAACGAGGCTATGAAGCCCAAGACATCAGCATAGGAGAGCTTCATAGAAAAGAAGCTGAGAGAAAGAAAATTACTTTTTTGCTTTCTCTAATATTCTTAATTCCAATGATGTACTTCAGCATGGGTCCAATGCTCATAAGCATGATTTCGCCTCCATTCGAGATTACGACAGGACTGCCGCTAGCGAACACTCTAACACAGTTTATATTACTCATACCAATAATATATCTGAATAGGGATTATTTTATTAAGGGAATACCTGCACTTATTAACGGTAATCCTAACATGGACAGTCTCATAGCAATAAGTGCGTCAGTATCAACAGCCTATGGTATATTCATGATGTATCAAATTATTTATGGCAACATGTTTCACGACATATACTTTGAGTCAGCTGGGATGATTTTGACCCTGATAACGATGGGCAAGTATTTGGAAGCAAGGAGCAAGGGAAAGACAACCGATGCCATAGAAAAACTCATGACCCTCGCACCTAAAAAGGTAATCATAGAATCTGACGGCATTGAAAAACAAATTCCACTCGAAGATTTGGTAGTTGGAGACATCTTAATCATAAAGCCGGGGCAGACTATAGGAGCAGATGGCACCGTTATTTCAGGTGAAAGCTGGGTTGACCAGTCTGCAATCACTGGAGAAAGTATTCCAGTAGCGAAAAAAGCTGGTGATGGAGTGATATCTGCGACTATTAATCAGAACGGAATCCTTAGGGCCAGGGCTGAGAGAGTCGGTGAAAACAGCACAATTAATCAGATAATCAATCTCGTTAACGAAGCAAGCGCGAGCAAGGCACCGATTGCAAATATGGCGGATAAGGTGGCAGCTATATTTGTACCAGCGATAATAGCTATTTCGATAATTACATTTATATTATGGATGATTTTTGACGGAAACCTTTCCATGGCAATAAACTGCGCAGTGAGCGTCCTTGTAATTTCCTGCCCTTGTGCACTTGGACTTGCGACACCAGTTGCAATCATGGTTGGGACTGGTAAGGGAGCTGAGGGAGGCATACTAATTAAAAGCGGTGAAGCACTTGAAATCCTTCACGAAATAAACACCGTGCTCATGGACAAAACTGGTACGATAACCGAAGGAAAACCAAAGGTGACGGACATAATTCCTACAGGTCTGGATGTCAATGAGCTTCTAACAATCGCAGCTGCACTCGAGAAAAACTCTGAACATCCGCTCGGAGAAGCAATTCTACTAGAACAAAACAGGTGCATGCCAAATACAAATCTACCTGATGTCGAGCATTTCAAAGCGTTATTTGGTAAGGGAGTAAGGGGTAAAATCGGTGATAAATCCTACGTTGGCGGCAACAGAGCTCTAATGGACGATATGAACATAAATATCTCCAATAAAGATGCTGATGTTATAAATAAGCTTTCTGACGAGGGGAAGACACCTATGATTTTCGCTGAAGCAGAAGAAGAAAAAATCATAGGTATTATAGCTGTTGCGGATGTTCCAAAGCCTGATAGCAGAGCTGCCATTGCTGCTTTTGAAAGATCTGGCGTTGAGGTTGTGTTGCTAACAGGGGATAATGCGCGCACAGGTGAAGCTACTGCAAGAAGCTTGGGTATCAAACGCATCATATCCGAAGTAATGCCTCAGGATAAGGAAGCAGAGGTTAAGAAACTACAGGATATAGGGAAAAAGGTTGCGATGATTGGTGACGGCATAAACGACGGACCAGCACTCGCACGAGCAGATGTTGGTATAGCAATAGGCGCTGGCACCGATGTAGCGATTGAAAGTGCTGATGTAGTGCTTATTAATAACAGCTTGACGGATGCCTTTGGTGCCTACAAGCTTTCTAATGCAGTCATAAGGAATATAAAGGAAAATCTGTTTTGGGCATTCTTCTACAATATCATACTCATACCAGTTGCAGCGGGAGTTCTATATCCGATTTACGGGATAGTATTGAACCCAATGATGGGAGCAGCCGCAATGAGTATTTCAAGCTTTTGTGTTGTTATGAACTCACTTAGACTTAGATGGTTTAAAAAGGACACAGATATCACTGAGAACTTGACTAAAACAGAAGATATGAATATTATAGATAATGATAAATCAGATTTTGAGGAGACAAAATATATGAGAACATATGAACTTAATGTTAAGGGTATGATGTGCGAGAATTGTGTCAAGCATGTTGAAAAGGCACTGTTATCAATGGATGGTTTAACTTCCGTTGATGTTGATCTTGATAATGCAAAAGCCACTGTTAAATCAAGTGTTGAAATCAGCATGGATGAATTTAAGAAAGTAATTGAAGAGGCGGGATATGAATTGGTCTAAGCTAGCTCGTGTGCTTGGCATCGAAGAAAACGAAAAGAAACTCAAATCCAATGAAGTTGATGAAGAAGCGCAAGCTGTAGAAGTAAAAGATAAGGATAGAGATGCGACTGTAAAAATTAAGGAAAGCGTTGTTAATGTGAACAATTTCTCAATAAAGAGGATAATTTTTATTGCGCTCGGACTTATCATATTTTATCTAGCAATCAAGAATATTGCAGTAGTAATAAGCTACATAGGGACATTTATCTCGTTTTTCACACCATTTATACTGGGAGCAGCCCTAGCATTTGTCATAAATGTGCCGATGACCAAGATTGAAGGCTTCCTCTTTAAAAAAGTACCAAAGAATCCAAAGACGAGGCTGCAAAAATGTGCAAAAGCTCTCAAAAGACCTGTGAGCATGCTGATAGCATTGCTTTTAGTTTTCGGAGCAATAGTGGTTGCAGGCATAATAATCGTACCGCAGGTTGCTAGTGGACTGGAATCACTAGCTGATGCGTTGCCAGGTGCTATGAATCGTCTAGAAAACTGGATATCCTTAAATGCGAACAAAATAGATGCAGTTGAAAATCTGATGAACAAGGTTGACATTGATCTGGATTCTGTGGGTAGAGAACTTGCAAACACGGCAAAAGGCTGGGCGGCTGCGATGCTCGATAGTGGATTCAGCACTGTTTCAAATATTGTCAATGGTATTTTTGAATTTGTAATAGGATTGGTATTCGCTATATACATACTGCTTCAAAAGGAAAAACTTGGAAGACAGGGCAAGCAGATAGTATATGCTTCATTTACTAAAAAACCAGCCGATAAAATTATGTATATAACAGGGATGACAAGGGATGTATTCAAGGGTTTCATATCAGGACAATGCGTCGATGGGATAATCAATGCGATATTATTTTTTATCATCCTGACTATACTCGGCATTCCTTACGCTGTAATGCTCAGTATATTCACAGGTTTTATGGCAATGATACCAATAATAGGATCTTTTATTGGAGCAGGTGTGGGAGTTATCATTGTTTTGATAATGGATCCGTCACAGGTTCTTTATTTTATAATTCTGTATATTGTCGTTCAGCAATTAGACGGAAATGTTATATACCCACTCATTGCAGGAAACTCCATGGGCTTACCGTCAATATGGGTGCTTATGGCTGTTACAGTCGGAGGTAGCATGATGGGAATACTAGGAATGATTCTCTTTATTCCAATCTGCTCAGTCTTATATCAGCTGACAAGACATTACGTACTCAGACGACTTGATGATAACGATGTAGATAAGGAAAAATGGGAAAAGCCTCTAGAGCTTGATGCTGATGTCCTTGACAAATAAGGTGATGTGGGGCTGTTTCACAGAAATAAGCCCCATCATATAGCATCTAATCCATCACCTTAAGTGAATCTATCATATCTATCTTTTTGATTTTAAAGTACATTATAAAGTTTACGATGGCTGCAAATATCATTGTTAGGACGAAAGCTATCAGATAGCTGAACCATGAGATTCTAAGCTGGAAATATACCATTTCAACCTGAATTTGGTGCATAACAAAGGCATGCAGAAGCCTTCCGAGCGCGACTCCAATCAAAGCACCAAAGGCTGTCAAGAAGGTGCTTTCTCTGAATATGTAAAGGGCAGTTTCCTTAGGGTAGAAGCCTAATACTTTGATAGTTGCAATTTCTCTAACTCTTTCTGTGATGCTGATATTTGAGAGATTATACAAAACTATGAGTGCTAGCCCAGCGGCAGCAAGCACTATGACCGCAATGACGGAGTTTAGACTGTCCATCATATTTGTTATTCGTGTATAGTTGTCATGATTTATTATGGTTCCACTTACATTTTCATCATCGAGAACACCTACAGATGAGTCGAATATTTTGTCGACAGATGACTTGTCGTTGTGTGCAACTGGCCTATCCAGACCTTTCACGTTTACAAGTGCCTCATTCATGCTGGCGGACTTGCCAAAGTAATTTTTGTATGTCGCCGTGTTCATATAGATATAGTTATCTATAAAGTTTCGAGTTACGGCAGCAACCTCAAATTCGGCGGATTTTCCAGCCTCATTTTTGAGATTAATTTTAGAGCCCACCTTAACTCCTTGCTCATCAGCAAGCTTCTCGCAGATTATTATTTTTCCATTGCTTGGTATCTCAAGACTTTTGCCTCTCATTTCGAGATTTACAAAGTCTTTGATATTCTTTTTATCGGAAGCTATAAGCTTTAAATCTATAGTGTCCTTTTTTCTTTTGTATTTGAGTGTTTCGCCATGATAAAACATGGATTTGTCAATTGTTTTATTGTCTTTAAGAAAGTCTGACTCGGACCCTTTCATATCTTTGCTAAAGTTTATTTTGTAATCGTAGACTGAGATTTCTTCGTACTGATAGCTTGCGATGTTTTTGATTGAATCGTTGATACCAAAGCCTGTTAAAAGTAGAGCTGTACATCCACCTATGCCAAGTAGCATCATGAATAGTCTTTTTTTGTATCTAAATATATTTCTAAAAGTCACCTTGTATAGGAAGCTGAATTTTTGCCATATGAATGGTATTTTCTCTAGCAAAATACGTTTTCCTTCTTTTGGAGATTTCGGGATAATGAGGGACGCCGGCATACCCTTTCTGTCCTCGTGAAAGGCGAGGAAGGTTGCTCCTGCTGAACCTGCTATGCATACGGCAAGGGTTGCAATGCCAAGTGCGACATTGTGAGGGTAGTTGATAGGTGTATCAAAGTGATAAAATGATTGATATGCATCCCATATGGTTGTCGGGAATACATAACTCCCACCGAGATAGCCAAGTACTGCTCCGATGAATGTTGCGCTGACTGCATAAAACAGGTATTTGCCGAGGATTACGGAGTCTTTGTAGCCAAGGGCTTTTAGCACACCGATTTCGGTTCTCTGTTCATCTACAAGCCTTGCCATGGACGTCATAACCACGAGTGCTGCGACAAGGAAGAAGAATGCCGGAAATACGTTGGCAATGCCACGCACTATGTTGGAATCGCTTTCGAATGTAGCATAGCCTGCATTGTGATTTCGGTCGAACAGGTATGTCGTTGGCTTTTGGATCTTAGAAACAGCTTCCTTTATAACAAAATCTGGAGCCTTCGCAAGTCCTACTTTTTTGAATTTGGCGTTAGCCTGCTTCTTGGCGTCTGAAACGAGCCTGTCGTATCTGTCATTTGAAACCTTTGTGAGCACATCAGAAACCTTATCCCTGCTGTCTTCAATGGCATCCTCATATTCCTTGGTGTATATCTTCGGCCTATTTTTGATTGTTAATGCAACGGAAGTAAAATATTTGAAATCGAAGGCTTTCCCTGGCACATAGACATAGGAGTAAACTGTACCGTTGCCTAGATTTGAATAGCCTTTTTCCTGATTAAGAAAAATAGGCGATGACACGAGACCAACTATTTTGAATGAGTTGACCTTAAAGTCGCTGGAAGCTCTGCCTTTGAAGGTATTTTCGGCTTTCTTTATTAAGGATTTGTCCGAATTTTTAATCTTGATTGTTTTTCCTATGTCATTACTGTCAAAAATGCCGTTATCGGCCACACATTCAGATGACTTTGTTGGCATTCTTCCCTCGGAAAGTTTAGGCATATCGACATGGTTTTTCGGCATGGATATAGCCTTTATGACCCTCTCGACATCTTCATTGTCCATGTAAACAAAATCTTTTGATTTGAAGCCCTCGACCTTATCAAGTGGTATTTTGTTATTGCCCTTGCTAAGACTGTCCTCTATTTTGTTGATGTCCTTGCCTGTAAATCCGAGAGTGGAAATCATTTCGAAATCGTGCATATTTTGTTTGTTTAAGAGTCCGTCAACGGTTGTGACCATAACGTCCCTTGATTGAACGAGGCCGGCAAAAAATCCTACTCCAAGGGCAACGATAGCTATTATCGCAAAATATCTGCCCAGGCTCTTTGTTATTTCTCTAATTGTGCTTTTTAACAACATTTCGAAGCTTCCCCTAATCTAAAAATCTATGCCAAGTCTTACCACTCGATTTCCTCAATCGGAACGATGTTTTCGTTTATTTCCTCAGATGTGACTGTGCCATTCTTGACGTGGATAACCCTGTCTGCCATAGCTGTGAGTGCGGTGTTATGTGTGATGATTATTACAGTCATGCCCGTGGTTTTGCAGGTATTATATAGAAGTCGCAAAACAGTTTTGCCGGTTATGTAGTCTAGTGCTCCGGTTGGCTCATCACAAAGCAAGAGCTTGGGGTTCTTAGCAAGTGCTCTTGCGATTGCTACACGCTGCTGCTCTCCTCCAGAAAGCTGAGATGGGAAGTTCTTTAGACGTTCACCAAGTCCAACGTGTTTGAGTACTTCTTCTGAGTCAATCGGGTCATTGCAGATCTGAGTTGCGAGGCTCACATTTTCCACAACGGTCAGGTTCTGAATGAGGTTGTAAAATTGGAATATAAAGCCGATATCGTGGCGTCTGTAGTCTGTTAGTTCTTTTTGAGAATATTTGGATATGTCTTTGCCGTCCAAAATAACATTTCCATCGGACAGAGTATCCATGCCGCCTAGGATGTTAAGAAGGGTTGTTTTGCCTGCTCCAGAAGGCCCGACAATCACGACAAATTCGCCTTTCTCGACGGAAAAGCTGGCGTCTTTGAGCGCCTCAATGTTGACTTCTCCCATGTGGTAAACTTTTTTTACGTTTTTAAATTCTACATAACTCATTTTGATTATTCCTCTAGTTTATCAATATTGCATTGCAGCAATTGAGTAAATTTCATACGGTAATTATATCATATACGCGGGAGTTCTAAAAGATGGACGGGGATAAATAGATGGCTATGGATACTGAAGTTAATAGCAAATTTTTCAAGAATATTAATCAAAAATTTATCACTACAAAATTTCTTAGAATTTGATATAATTAAACGTAAGAAAAATTAAAATAATGCGGAGGAGTACGATGCTGAAGAGAATATTGATAGGATTACTTTGTGTAATTGTTGCGGCTGCTATGATTGTTCCAGCAATAATAAGCTTTGCCCAGCCGGCGAATGCTGTAAACGCAATCGGAGAGAATGCAGAAGAGAAAAAGGGAGACCCGAACAAGCTGACTATTTTGTTCGAGCACGATATGCACTCTCATCTTGAGAAATTCCCCAATATGGCAACTGTAATCAAGCAAACAAAGGAAGAGGATCCAGACACTTTAATTTTGGATGCTGGAGATTTTTCCATGGGAACTCCCTATCAGACCATATATAGGAATGAAGCCGCTGAGTTGAGAATGATGGGGTTTGTGGGTTTTGATGTTACAACACTCGGTAATCACGAGTTCGATTACAGACCAGCGGGTCTTGCAGACATGCTAAATAGCGCGGTCAAAAAGTCAGCAGAAGATAAGAAAAAGTTTGACGAGGATGTCAACAGAAGATATCTAATTAATGCTAGGAATAAACCTGAAAATCCATATAGATTACCACAAATGGTCAACTCAAATATTGACATGGAGGCGACAATAAAAGATAAGGCTTTGAAGGAGAAAGGTGAGCTTCTGAAGTCAGCACTCGAAAATTATGGTAGCAAAGAATATACGATAATCGAGAAAAATGGCAAGAAGATCGCTGTGTTTGGCATCTTTGGAAAGCAAAGCCTCGACTATGCCCCAGAGGCAAATACGAAGTTTAAAGAACCTGTTAAGTCGGCTAAGGCAACTGTAAAGAAGATAAAGTCTGAGAAGCCGGATATAATAATAGCGGTTTCGCATAGCGGAACAAACGAGAATAAGGAAGAGTCGGAGGACGAAATTCTTGCTCGTGAAGTGCCGGATATTGATTTGATAATTAGTGGACACAGCCATACCTTCATGACTGAACCCATTAAAGTCGGCAAAACAACTATAGTTTCTACTGGATGCTATAATTCAAACATTGGAAAACTAAGCCTCCAAAGGTCTAGCGATGGAAAGAGATTTGAACTTTCGAGTTTTGATTCTTTGCCGCTTTCGAGTGTTGAGCCGGATGAGGAAACAAGCAAGGAGCTTAAAAGATTCAGAGATCTTGTGGACGAAGAGTTCTTTAAGCCTTATGGTTATACATGGGATCAGGTGCTTACGAAAAGCGATTTTGATTTTGAAAATGCAGAAAATCTCGGAATACGTCAGGAAGAAACCAGGCTTGGCAACATTCTTTCCGATGCCTTTATCTACGCTGTGAAGGAAGCCGAGGGAGAACATTACGAGCCTATAACAGCTTCGATTATAAATGCTGGAACAATAAGAGGTAGCTTTAACAAGGGAGAGATAAAGGCTGGAGACGCATATAACAGCCTCTCGATTGGAACTGGTGCTGATGGAAAGCCTGGATATCCACTTGTTTCAGTGTATCTTACGGGAAAAGAACTCAGAGGACTTGCTGAGGTTGACGCGACTGTTTCGGATATGATGATGGAAGCAAGGCTATATATTTCAGGTCTGATGTACAGGATAAATCCTCATAGATTGTTCCTCAATAGGGTTTCCGAGATATATAAGGTTAACGTTGATGGCTCAGAATTTAGGGGTACTCTTCCATATGCAGAAGGGATAGGTCATGATCCTGAAAATCCTAGCAGAGTTTCAGAACGCAAGGATTTTCAGAAAATCGAGGACGCTGTAAGAGATGTGGAGAATAGTTCAGGCATAGAAGAGCTTGAAGCTGATAAGCTATATAGGATTGTTGGCGATCTATACGAATGTCAGATGATAGGACTTGTTAACGAAAAATCTAAAGGCTTGCTTTCGATAACGCCAAAGGATAAGGATGGCAATGAAATCGAAGATTTTGAAAAATATATTATTAAAAGTCCAGATGGCAGCGAACTAAAGGAATGGTATGCGGTTGTAAGATATATGGATTCTTTCGGTGATAACGGTGTGCCAAATTCATATGCTAATCTGCAAGGGAGAAAGATTGTTGAAGATGTCAAATCTTTGGGCAGTTATGTTAAAAATCCGAGTAAAATATTTTGGATGGCGGTCGGCGTACTCGTGCTCGGTATTTCAGTTCTGTTGCTTATTATTATTTTGATAGTTAAACTTTTGAGAAGGATATTCGGCTATTCTAGAAGAAGAAATAATGTTCCGACGGGGTTGTTCGGACCTTCAGGGAGCTCAGTATATAGGGCATCTTCTGGAGGTAGCACTATATTCAAACATAGAAAAAATAAGTATAAAGCAGGATGGAAGAGAAGACGCTAAAAGAATTAACGGAGTTCTTCGAATCACATCTAAAGATAATTCATTAGAGGAAACGTATTGCTAAGAATGCCATATCAAGTGTAATTTCATTTGGTATGGCATTTTAGCTTTCTTTATTTTGGAAAAGATATATCAATTGAATGAAATTTGTAGTAAAATCGAATATTTTGCGCCAAGAACATCTGTTTGCACAATATGTAGGGCATTTTGGCATGTGTTACACTTTTTAACCACTATTGTGGTATTAAAACCACGTATTTCCCCTATTAGATCTTAAAAATGTTGAAAAGTGGTGAAAAGTGGTGTAAAATGGTGTAAACAAAAATCAATATGGATGCGTGTCTGTTTTGATAATTTATAGCTTGAGGTGAAGGATATGTTTATGGGAACATATAACAATTCAATAGACGGAAAAAACCGGATGATTGTTCCCGTTAAGCATAGGGAAGGTCTTGGGAGTAGATGTATTTTGACAAAAGGGCTAGATAAATGTCTGTATATTTACACCTTATCAGACTGGGAGAAACAAATGGACAAGATTTCGAACATGCCCGAATCTGATCCTAAGGTGAGAGCCTTCATCAGACACTTTTGTGCTAATGCTGTAGAATGTGAATTTGATAAACAGGGAAGAATAGTGATTCCTGCAGAGCTCAAAGCATATGGTGAGTTTTCAAAGGAGCTTGTTACTATGGGTGCTATGAAAAAAATTGAAATTTGGGCGAAGGAAGTCTGGGATGCAGATGAAGATGGTCAGAAAATGGACACCGAAGCCTTTAGTGATGCTTTGTCTTTGTACCAATTTTAGGCAGAGGTAAAGGGGATGCCAACTAAAATCGGTAATGGAAAAAGTCAAACCACAGAGTACAAGCATATAACTGTTTTGTCGGAAGAATCCATCGAGGCTTTGAATATCAAGACGAATGGAATTTATGTGGACGGCACATTAGGTGGTGGTGGGCACAGTGCTCTGATATGCGAGAAGCTTGGCCCAAAAGGAACTCTTATAGGAATTGATAGAGATACGGATGCACTTTCAGCCGCTGGGGATAGGCTGAGTAAGTACAACTGTAAAAAGATTTTTGTTCATAACAATTACTCGAACATTAAAGAAGTTTTAGGGGAACTTTGTTCTGAGGGAAAGATTGGGAAAAATAAGATAGACGGAGCGGTATTAGACTTAGGCGTTTCATCATTTCAGCTGGACAATGAGTCAAGAGGATTTTCATATATGAAAAAATCACCGCTCGACATGAGAATGGATACGGAAGACAGGCTCTCTGCCTATGATGTTGTCAATGGATATGACCAAAGAAGTTTAGCGGATATCATAACAAAATACGGCGAGGAAGCTTGGTCTAAGAGAATTGCGAAATTCATAGTTGAGGCGAGGGCTGAAAAACCCATAGAAAACACAGAGGAATTGGTTGAGATTATTAAGGCAGCAATTCCGGCGAGGGCAAGAAGAGATGGTCCGCATCCTGCAAAGAGGACCTTTCAAGCAATTAGGATTGAGGTTAATCAGGAGCTTGCACATCTCGAAAAGGCTGTTTCAGATTTTTGTGATTGTTTGGACTTCGGAGGAAGACTTTGTATAATTTCGTTTCACTCTCTGGAAGACAGAATAGTAAAGAATATTATAAGCAAAAGGGCAAACCCTTGCACTTGTCCGCCAGAGTTTCCGATATGTGTATGTGGAAAGACTGCTGACATACGAAAGATTTCAGGAAAGCCAGTTCTACCTTCAAAAGAAGAAGTCGAACATAATCCTAGATCGCGGAGTGCTAAAATGAGGGTATGTGAAAAAATATAGTCAGGTGGACATTGTGGGGGATAAAGATGGCTAGAAAACAAAAAGTTAAAATTATCTTTTTTATACTGATGATTGGACTAGTTCTTGCTTTTATGGTTTTAGCTGAAGCGTTTAATGCAACTATACAACATGAGAATAATGAGTACTCTAAAACGAATGCTGATATTCAAGGTGAAATAGATACGCTTAAGGTAAAGGTTAAATCATCTAATAACATTGAGAACATAGAGAAAGTCGCAATTGAAAATCTTGGCATGGTTTACCCCGGCGATGAACAGTGTGTTTATTTAACAGAAAATGATAAGCCAAAGGGGGGCTTTGCGGCTATGCTAAAAAGTCAGGCGTACAATTAGTTGAATAAATCGGAGAATAGAAGCCGGACATGCTAATATCAATATATTGTCTGGCTTTTTATTTTGTGATTGCGGATGCTATAGTTCAAGAGGATAATTACTATGATTCACATAGAAAAAAATAAAACTGGAAACATCAGTAAAAACAGGATCGCATTCCTGTTTGTTTGCGTGATGTTAGTTTTGATGTTTCTTGTTTTTCGGCTAGCGTGGGTGCAGGTAATCAATGCCGATGAATATAGAGATAGGGCTGTAAGACAACAAAAAGGTGATGTGCCAATTGAAGCAAAGCGAGGCACAATATATGACAGAAATGGGAAACCACTGGCTGCCAGCGTTATGTCATATAATGTTTGGGTGAGGCCGCAGATTGTCAAAAGGGAATATAAAGGGGCTAAGCTCGATGACTTGTCAGAAAAAATTGCGTCTATAACGGGAGATGACAAGGAAGATATCTTGGATGTTTTGAACTCCAAGAAATCTCTACTTAATATGAGTAAATATCTTGAAAAAAGTCAGCTTGATAAATTGAAGGAACTTCAAATCCCTAGTATGCAGGTTGCTGAAGCAAGCAGACGTTCGTATCCAATGGGCGAGTTTGCTTCACATTTACTGGGCAGCGTAAATACTGATAATCAAGGTAGAAGTGGGCTAGAGCTTGAATATGATAAATATCTTAGTGGTGTAGCTGGCAGATGGATAAGGAGTGGAGATGTCCACGGAGATCCACTAACCTTTGGATCTGAATCGTATTTTGAAGCAGAGGATGGTTTGAATGTTGTCACCACAATAGATGAAGTTTTGCAACACTATCTTGAAACATCTATAAATAATGGGTATAAAAAATACACTCCTGAGAGCGTTCAAGCTGTTGTTATGGATCCTAAAACTGGAGATGTTCTTGCGATGGCTACAGCACCTGGTTTTGACCCAAACAAGCCCTCGCTCCCTTTAGACCCTGAAGAAAAGAAAAAATTTAATAAAATGAGCGACACCGAAAGAGCGGATTATCTCAGCAGATTATGGACAAATCCAGTTGTAAGCAGTCTTTATGAACCAGGTTCAACTTTTAAGACCATAACAATATCAGCAGCTCTTGAAGAAGGGCTGTCAACTCCAGATGAGCACTTTTATTGCGGTGGTTCGGTAAACGTTGCGGATAGAACAATACATTGCTATAACAAAACTGCTCATGGCGACGAAACACTAGAAGAAGCTCTTGCAAATTCTTGTAATATAGTTATGGTGGCACTGGAACAGAGGCTTGGTGGAGAAAGGTTTTATAAATACTTAGATCTATTTGGAATGACTGAAAAAACAGGAATTGACTTACCAGGAGAAGCCTATCCTCTCGTGCCTGCACTTGAATCTGTAAGTGAAGTGACAAGATCTAACCTGGCTTTTGGACAGGGAATGGCAGTAACACCAATAGAAATGTGTCAAGCTATCTCAGCTATAGGCAATGAAGGTATTTTACTCAAGCCGAGGGTGGTTAAAGAGCTGACAGATAAAAATGGAAAGGTTGTAAAGAAATTCCCTGTTGAGGTTAAGAAAAAGGCTATATCAAAATCTACTGCCCAAGAAACTATAGCGGCAATGGAGCTTATGGCCCAGAAGAATGGCCGCACAGTAGTGATTCCAGGCGTTAGGATTGCCGCCAAAACAGGTACCGCTCAAAAGCCAATTAACGGCGTATATTCTGACAAAATATATGGCTCAATGGTATGCTTGGCGCCAGCAGAAGATCCAAAGCTTGCAATAATCATAATGGTAGATGCTCCTGCGCCTGGTTTGTTCGCTGTTACAACCGCAGGACCTATGATTAAGGAATTCTTTGAGAAAGCCTTCCCTTATATGGGAATTGAACCGAAATTAACAGATGAAGAGAAAGAAAAACTCAGCAAAACACAGAAAACCGTTCCTTCAGTTTCGGGAAAGACTATAAAAGAAGCTAAGGAGATACTTCAAAACGAAGGACTAAATTATAATATTGTGGAGGACCCTGGAGATGATAGTGTGACGGTAAAGACACAGCATCCTATGCCAGGCAACAAAATAAACAACACAGAAAGCGTATATCTATATATAAATTGACCAAGCTATAATTGATGTGTAAAGTATATGGAGAAAAAATGAAATTTAATATCCAAGAATGCAGCAAAGCTATGAATGCTCAAATATACACCTCGGACGGACCTGAAGGATTTGAAAAAGTGTTCATAGATTCAAGAGAGTTGATTAATTTTCAAAATGAATCAAATAATCAGGAGAGTATAGCCTTTTTTGCTATTGTTGGAGAAACCCACGATGCACATAAATTTGTTGAAGAAGTCGTAGAAGGCGGCTGTCAAACAGTATTTCTCAGTAATCAAAAAGTTGCAGAAAAAGCTTCTCTATATGCTAGGAAAATATCAAAAAATATTAACGTTATTTTGGTTGAAGATACAACAGAAGCTCTTTCAAATTTAGCTGAATATCATCTAAATAGAATTAATCCAAAAAAAATTGCAATAACTGGTAGCATGGGAAAAACGACTACCAGAGATATGGTTTACGCAGTTTCTGAAAGCAAATACAAGACTGGCAAACCAATTAAAAACTACAATAGCCTTATAGGGGTAAGCATGACCGTTCTTGAATATGCTATGGATGTTGAAGTAGCGGTGATTGAAATAGGTATGGAAAGCCTAGGTGAAATTCACAAAATAGTCAAATGGGTAAAACCTGACATAAGTATAATAACCTACATAGGGCTTACTCATTTGGAGCAGCTTGGTAGTCAAGAAAACATTTACAAGGCGAAGATGGAAATTACAGACTTTCTTGAGAAAGATGACCTTCTCATAATCAATCAAGATTCACCTTTGCTCAACAAAAACACTATCGTAGGTCAATACGACATAATATCAGTTGGCAGTTCAGAAGATTGCGACTATAGAATTTCAGATTGCCACGATTATGGACAAAGAGGAATCGCTTTCAAGCTTGGATTCTTAGAAGACAACAAAACAGTCGATATTGATTTGCCAATTCCAGGTGCTCACAACAGATATAATGCGACACTTGCAATAGCTGCAGGAGAAGCCATTGGGATAAAGCCAAAGGATGCTGTGAAGGCGCTTCATAAACTTAGACGAACAGGCATGAGGCTTGAATTTAAAGACAATGGCGTTATTAGGGTTATGGATGACAGTTACAGTTCATTTCCGGAAGCCGTTAGGAGTGCAATTGATACACTTGTAAGCACCGAAGCTAGACGCAGAGTAGCAATTCTAGCAGGTATGAATGGATGGGCGGACATCTCAAGAAAGGTACATAGAGATGTCGGTGAATATGTAGTAGAAAAAAACTTGGATATGCTTATATGTGTTGGACAACATACTGATGATATGGCGTCTGCCGCCTTTCGTAAAGCTAGAGAAGATAACAAGCAGTGCAAGGTAATTTTTGTGTCGGAGAAAGATATTTTGTTCAAGTTACTTCCATCGCTTATTGAGCCTGAAGATTTGATTCTGGTCAAGGGATCCAGAATGTACGCAATGGAGGAAGTTGTAGATAAATTGCTTGGTATTTTCAGCATATAAGTATTATTTAGGAGTTTCGGCATTGAATCAACATAAAAAAAATTAGAAATGTGAAAGAGGTTTGATATGTACCAATCATATTCGTTTTATACAATCTGTATAGCGTGTATAGCGTGTGGGGCATTGATGAGTGCAATTTATACGTTGAGGCTAATCTTAAGGCTAAGGACAGAACAATTCGGGCAATTCATAAGGGAAGATGGCCCAAAGGCTCATCTATCAAAGCAGGGAACACCAACTATGGGTGGAATCGCAATATTTGTAACTATTGCTCTCTGCTCGTGGATTTTTGCGGAGAATAAGTTGCAATGTTTAATTATGGTTTTAGTTTCCTTCTTATTCGGAATGATTGGATTCCTGGACGACTATCTTAAGGTTGCAAAGAAACAAAATTTAGGTCTGAATGCTTGGCAGAAGCTGGCGCTGCAAATTTTATTCGGGATATTCATCGCGGTGTATATGCTCAAATTTAGTGGTCACGGCTCTGAAATTTGGGTGCCTTTTTATAATGATTTTGTCGATATGGGAGTGCTGTTTGTACCCTTTGTTGTTTTTATCATGGTAGCTATGGTGAACTCTGTTAATTTAACCGATGGGCTTGACGGGCTTTCGTCAGGGGTTACGACTCTAGTGTGCATATTTTTTGGCTTTTTAGCAATTAAATTTGACGAGGGGACTACTGCAATATTTGCTTTTGTGACAGCCGGTGCTTGCCTAGGTTTCTTATTTCACAATAGATATCCTGCGAAAATATTCATGGGCGATACGGGCTCAATGACGCTTGGCGGTGCTGTTGCTGTTATGGCTATAATGATGAGGGCAGAACTATTCCTTCCTATAGCGGGATTGATTTACGTGCTTGAGGCTTTGTCCGTTATAATTCAGGTTGGATCGTATAAACTGAGAAAAAAGAGAGTTTTCAGGATGGCACCTATACATCATCACTTCGAGCTGGGGGGGATGAAAGAATACAATGTTGTTTACATGTTTTGGGCGATTACGGGTGTGGCATGCATTATAGCATATTGCAGCACACTGATATAGATTTAAACTGATAGATTGAGAGAAATACTGACGAAGTAAAATTGGCCGTTAGGAGGCTAAATATGAATAGTAATACAGATATATATAGATTCAATCTGAAAGAAAAGAAAATTCTAGTTGTTGGGCTTGGCAGAAGTGGAATTGCGGCATCGCAGGTGCTTTGCCATCTTGGAGCAAGGGTATGGGTTCAAGACAACAAAATAGCTGACCAGATAGATGGACAACTGCTTTCTTTTTTTAAAAATTCAGGGGTTGGAATGTATCTTGGAGTAGAACCTCCATTAGATGAGATTTATGATTTTATTGTGGTAAGTCCAGGTGTGGACCCAAATCTCCCGTGGATTTCGAGATTAAAAGATAATGGATGTGAAGTCATAGGTGAACTGGAACTTGCATATAGAATGAGCAATGCCCATTTTGTTGTAATCACAGGGACTAATGGTAAAACTACAACTACCACTCTTACTGGTGAAATTTTTCGAAAGGCCGGGATGAAAACGCATGTTGTTGGAAACATCGGGACCGCGGTTATAACTGAATCTACAGAAGCTTCTGAAGATGACTGGATGATAACTGAGGCTTCGAGTTTTCAACTTGAAACAACGGTGGACTTCAAACCTCATGTTGCAGCTCTTTTGAATTTGACACCTGACCACCTTAATAGACACAAAACAATGGAAACTTATGGCAAGGCGAAGGCCAAAGCTTTTCAGAATCAGACAAAGGATGATTTTGCTGTTGTCAATGCTGACGATGAAACCTGTGTGAAGCTGGCAAGAGAATATGCGGGTCATCTTGTGCTTTTTAGCAGTAGACACACCGATGGTGTCAACTGTTTTGTTGAGAATGAATGGATTAAGATACAGAATTTATCTGATGAAATTATCGAAGTAATGCCTGTTGAGGAAATAAAACTGGTTGGAACACATAATCTTGAAAACGTCCTTGCGTCAATTGCAATTGCATATTTCTCAGGAATAGATATATCTGATATAAGATCTGCGATTGAAGCATTTAAGGGTGTTGAGCATAGAATGGAACCTGTTGGCGTGATTGACGGTGTTCATTATTATAATGATTCCAAGGGAACCAACACGGATGCTACTATTACAGCACTGAGGGCACTTTCAGGGAATATTATATTAATTGCTGGTGGAGATGCAAAGGGACAGGACTTTTCGTCCTTAGCTAGGGAGTTTAAAGATAAGGTCAAGGCACTTGTGCTACTAGGTCGAGATAGAGAGGATATTGCAAAGGCTGCCAGGGCCATAGGGTTTGACAAAATATATGAAGAGAAAACGATGAAGGACTGTGTTTTTAAAGCGGCTTCGCTAGCACGCGACGGAGATAATGTACTACTTTCGCCTGCGTGCGCTAGTTGGGATATGTATGATAATTTTGAACAAAGAGGAAATGACTTTAAGTCCTGGGTTGATGCTATGCAGAAATAGTATGAGGGGAATATGGGAAGAACCAAACTGTTTATCACAAAAAGAATAGGACCAATGGATTTTCCATTGATGATTACCACTTTGCTTCTTGTGCTTATTGGAGTAGTGGCTGTTTTTAGTGCGAGCTTTTATAGTTCAATAAGTGAATCTGGATCGCCATATGGATTTGCGATAAAACAGGTAGTTTTTGCTATTATTGGGCTAATCTGTATGATTTTGTCAACCAAAATGAACTATCACGTTTGGAGAACTTTTTCTATACCTATACTAGGCATTAGTTTCTTCCTTTTGTTTATTGTTATTGCTGGCGTAGGTAGCACTGTCAACGGTGCGACAAGATGGATTAGAATTTTTGGCTTTTCCTTGATGCCAGGTGAAATCAGTAAATTCAGCATGATTATAGCAACAGCGGCATATGTATCTGCAAAGCCGAGCAGAGTCAATACTGTGAAGGGTCTTTCGCCTATTATCATATGCCTAGGGCTCGCTTGTTATTTAATAATGAAGCAACCGAGCCTCTCTATTGCAGCGACTCTTGCTGTTATCGTAATGTTCATGTTAATAGTGGCGGGTCTTAATAGGGTGTTTTTAATCGGAGGTGGAGCGCTTTTTGCTGTCGCACTTATTTTTGCTATAATTGGAGATAGAGATGGGTATAGGTTCGCTAGGGTAACAGGCTTTTTACACCCATTTAAGGATGCGTCTGGTGATTCGTTTCAGGTGGTTCAATCGCTAATGGCATTAGGAAGCGGTGGAATCTTCGGTGTTGGAATAGGGAAAAGCATACAAAAAACGATGTATCTACCCGAACCACATAATGACTTTATCATGGCAATAATAGGTGAAGAGGTTGGATTTGTGGGCTTGCTGGTTGTCATAATTCTTTATGTAATCTTAATATGGAGAGGGGTTATTATTGCAATTAATGCGCCAGATTTATTTGGGACTTTGCTTGCAACTGGGATTGTATCAATGGTATCTACACAGGTTGTATTTAATATAGGCGTTGTAACTTCTAGTTTACCAGCCACAGGGGTTGCTATGCCTTACATAAGCTACGGCGGAAACGCATTGATAATTTTTATGACGTGTTCGGGAATACTTTTGAACATATCTAAAAAAAGAACTATAGAGAGAAATTATACAGTCGAAAAATACATTGTTTAGTAAAAAGTTAAGTAAAAATGACTTTTGTAAATTGTGATTATTTATTAGAGTTTAGAAATTAGAATTGTGTGGAGCAATACGTATGAGAGCTATAATTAGCGGAGGCGGTTCAGGTGGACACATTTTCCCTGCACTTGCAATAGCTGACAAAATAATGGAAAAAGATCCCGCTTCTGACATCCTTTATATAGGCATGAATATGACGATGGAAGGGAAAATAGTTCCAGAGCACGGATATAAGTTTGAACAAATTCCAGGAAGGTGGTTTGAAAAGAGCCCACTCGGGATGCTTAAATTGAGCTATGCTGTTTTGAAAGGCATTACAAAGAGTCGCAAGATTATAAGAAAGTTTGAACCAGATTGCGTTATAGGAACAGGTGGGTATGTATCCTTTCCAGTTATAATAGCTTCAAGACTGGAGAAGGTTCCATGCTATATACATGAACAAAATGCATTTCCAGGTTCTGCAAACAGAAATCTAGAAAGGTTTGTCAACAAAGTTTTTTTAGCATATCCTGAAGCGACATCGTATTTTAAACAACCACAAAAGCATGTTTATACTGGAAACCCTGTAAGAAAAGAATTTTTTACGATTGATAAAGAAAAAGCGCGTAAGAGCCTTGGTATAGATAAAGATAGTTTTCATATTCTGATGATGGGAGGAAGTCTTGGCGCTAGAGCAATAAATCTTCTAGCGAAAGGAATAATAGATTGGATTAAGGATGAATCTGAATACAGTCTATCGTTCATAACAGGAAGTGGAAACTACGAAGAAATTAAAAAAGAACTTTCTGAAAAAGGGCTTTTAGAAAATGAACGAATCAGTATTATGGGGTTTTCTGATCATATGCCTGAACTCATTTCAGCGGCAGATTTAATAATATGCAGAGCTGGAGCATTAAGCATGAGTGAGATAAATGTTGCAGGTAGACCGTCAATATTGATACCTTTCCCTTGGGCTACTGATAACCATCAGTATTATAACGCAAAGTCTGTTGCTGATCGAGGAGGGGCTATTCTAATAGAAGAAAAAGATATTGACATTGAGGAAATTATAGATATTATAATAAGATACAAAAATAATCCTGAAGAATTGAGCAAAATGGCAGATTTAAGTTTGAGCTGCAGTTCAGGAGATGCTACGGAGAAGATATGGGATCATATAGCGAAGAGGCAATAAAGGTCCTTGAAAGCACCAATGTGGTGAAAAAGGAAGTCAAGAGGAAACATCCATTTAGAAATTTTCTTATTTTTGTATGTATATCTGGGATTATTATATACCTAATGAGTACATCCATTTTTGATATAAAGACAATTAGAGTAAGGGGAAATCATTATTATTCTGAAAAACAGGTGATTACTTTGTCGGATGCACAGACGGGTGTTAATATCTTTTGGGGTGCTGGTGATAGCAAGATAAAGAATAGACTTAAGAAAGATCCATATTTTGATAATGTTTCAATCAGAAGGAGGCTCCCTTCAACTCTTGTAATAAAGGTTGAGGAAAGAAAGCAGATTGCAGCTGTTGAGTATGGAGATAAGTATGTTGTGATAGATCCAAAAGGTGTGGTACTTAGGACAGGCAAAATAGATCCGAAGCTTACTTTGATTTCAGGTCTAAAAATAAGAGAAATGAAAAAAGGACAGGGGCTCAAGGTTAAACAGTCTAAAAGCTTTGAAAAAACGCTTAAGATGCTAGAAGCAATGGAAAAGGGCGATATATTTTTCAAAAAAACAACATTTGAGGAAGGTCAGAATGCAAATATAAGAGCGTATATTCTGGATAATCTTGTAGTAAGAGGAAAACCAGCGTACGTTATGAAAAGACTAAATTCCGGAGATTTACAAAAGGTTGTTAATAATTTGGTCAAAAATGGGAATGCTAGGGGAACAATATACATAGATGAAAACAATTTTATTACTTTTTCTCCGGATATATAGTGCAAAATTTCAATTATTATGATAAAATATCCATAATATGGTGCGATAAGGAGGAGCATATATGATGCAGTTTGAAACAAGTCAGGATAAGGCAGCTGTAATTAAAGTCATAGGCGTTGGTGGCGGCGGATGTAACGCGGTTAATAGAATGCTTGAAGTTGGCCTTAAGGGCGTGGAGTTCATAGCTGTTAATACTGATAGACAAGCACTTAATAAGTGTAAGGCTGAACTTAGAATACAGATAGGCGAGAAATTAACAAGAGGGCTAGGAGCTGGTGGTAATCCGCAGATTGGTCAACAGTCAGCGGAAGAAACCATTGATGATATTGCAGATATCATCAAGGGGAGCGACATGGTATTCATAACTGCTGGAATGGGAGGAGGCACAGGAACAGGTGCAGCCCCTATCATTGCAAGAGTAGCAAAGGATATGGGAATTCTAACAGTTGGAGTTGTTACCAAGCCGTTTTCATTTGAAGGTAGAAAGAGGATGACAGCAGCTGAGATGGGAATCGACTATCTCAAGGAGTTTGTTGACTCTCTAGTAATAGTTCCTAACGACAAGCTTCTGAGCAATTGCACCAAGAACACATCAATTCTGGAAGCCTTTAGTATGGCTGATGATGTTTTGCGACAGGGTGTTCAGGGTATCGCAGATTTGATTTCAGAATTTGCTCTTATTAATGTTGACTTTGCTGATGTTAAGTCTGTAATGACAGATAGGGGCATAGCTCATATGGGAGTTGGAAAAGGAAGCGGAGAATCAAGGGCACAGGATGCAGTTAGATCTGCTATTGAAAGCCCTCTTCTGGAGACAACTATTGCAGGCGCAAGAGCTATTTTGTTATATGTATCAGGTGGATATGATCTTGGTATGCTTGAAGTTTCTGAAATTGCAAGCCTTGTTCAGGAACAGGCTGACGAACAGGCAATTCTGATATTCGGTGCGGCTGTAAATGAAGATATGGAAGACGAGATTGCTATTACCGTGATCGCAACAGGATTTAATGAAGGTGCTGATAACACAATCGACTATAGCAATTTTAATAATAAGGTTCCAAGGAAGGTTGTTACAGACGAAGGTCTTGAGGGAACCGAGACAACTCTTGAGAAATTGTTTGAAGAACACGAGGACGACGAAGAAGACGACGATTCAAAATTTGATATACCTACATTCCTGAGCAATTAATTCATACGGGAGTTTATAATAGCATTCAGAAAGCCGGTATAATAAGCCGGCTTTTTTAAAAAGTACAAAGCAGGATGTTGTATGAGAGGAATCAAAGAGATTACTTCAAAAGACAATGCAATATTTAAGCTGATAAAGAGCCTGAAGGTTAGAAAGCATAGAATCCGGGAGGCTCTCTTTGTGGTTGAAGGACCAAAGCAGGTTGTTGAAGCGGAAACTAGTCGATACGATCTCAAATACTTGGTTGTAAGACAAGACAGATTGGGATGTTTGAAGGATTACGATTTATTCGATCGAGTGGACCGATATGCTTGCACGGTCATTTCTATGGATGAGCGACTGTTCAAACAAATCTCCGACACTGAAAATAATCAGGGCATTTTGGCTGTTTTGTCATATGAACCGCTATCAGAGAAAGATTTTATGATGGAAGTTCCGTCTGGTTCAAATGTGCTTGTGCTAGATAAGCTTCAGGATCCTGGGAATATAGGAACCATCATAAGGACGGCAGAAGGAGCAGGCTTTAAAGGAATTATTTTGTTAAAAGGCTCTGGAGATGTATTCAGTCCCAAGTCGATAAGAGCAGCTGGTGGAGCAATGCTGAGAATGCCCGTGACTATGATCAATGATGCTGCCACACTCCGTAGGTTGTCGTGTGAATTTTCAAAAAGACTTATAGTGTCAGATGTTGAGAGCGGTTTGGCTTATTACGATGTGGATTTGTCTGAGAATATATTTCTGGTTATGGGAAATGAGGGTCACGGCGTTTCAAAAGAAATATTGGACATGGCAGATATAAGGATAAACATACCGACGGATGGAGCTCTTGAATCGCTCAATGTTGCAACGGCAGGTGCTGTACTGATGATGGATAGCTTGAGGCAGAGTAAAAATAAAATTAGAAGAGGGAAAAGATGCTAGATAATTTAAAATCTATACGTGAAGAAGCTATTTCTTTGATTAAGGAAAGTAACACTCTAAAAGATTGCGAAAATGTTAGGATTGCAATGCTCGGAAAAAAGGGCAAGGTAACTGAGATCCTTAAAAATATGAAGACTCTTTCTGTTGAAGAAAAGAAGGTTATGGGGAAGGAAACTAATCTCCTAAAAAAAGAAATAGAAAATTTTATAAACGAGAAGAAGTCGGAGCTTGCTGCGAACGAAAAGTCAAAGAAATTGAAGTCGGAGGCATTGGATGTTACAGAGCCTGCACCGAAGATTCACATAGGAGCAAAGCACCTTATCACCACCGTCATAGATGAGGTTGTAGAAATCTTTACGGATATGGGATATGAGATAGTGGAAGGCCCTCTTGTTGATACAGTTTTTAACACATTTGACGGATTAAATTCTCCGCCAAACCATCCAAGCAGGGATATGACGGACACCTTCTACATAAGTAAGGATAACGTACTTAGGCCGCATACAAGCTCTGTCGAAATTAGAACCTTACAAAATAGAGAGGCACCGTTTAAAATTGTCAGTCCTGGAAGGTGCTTCAGATGTGATACGCCTGATGCTACTCACAGCCCAATGTTCCACCAGATAGAAGGCATGATTGTTGATGAGGGTATAACAATGGCTCACCTTAAGGGGACGCTTGATTATATGGCAAAGAAGCTCTTTGGTTCAGAAACCAAGACCAAATTCAGACCGCATCACTTCCCGTTCACAGAGCCGAGTGCCGAGATGGATGTGAGCTGCTTTAAATGTGGCGGCAAGGGTTGCTCGATGTGTAAGGGCAGCGGATGGATTGAAATTCTGGGATGCGGGATGACACACCCGAATGTGCATGGCGTTGGAAATATCGACACGGAGAAGTACACGGGATTTGCGTTTGGAATGGGCGTCGAAAGAATAGCGATGCTTAAATACGGCATAGATGATATTAGATATTTTTATGAGAACGATATGAGGTTCAACGAGCAGTTTAAATAATTTGTAATAGCATGAAAGTGAGGAAAGATGTTAGTTTCTTGGAAATGGCTTCATGACTACATCAGTGTAGATGAAGATATAGTAGAATATTGCAACAAAATGATTATGAGCGGCTCAAACCTCGAAACCTGCAAGAAAGTAGGCGACGGCATTGATGGCGTTTTAGTTGGAAAAATAGAGAAAATCGAGAAGCATCCTAACGCTGATAAACTGGTAATTTGTCAGATAGACTTAGGCTGCAAGAGCGATGCTGGAGATTCAGAGTTAACTCAGATTGTTACTGGTGCAGAAAATGTTTTTGAGGGTGCGATTGTTCCGGTAGCTGTTTCGGGCAGCAAAATACCAGGACCTCTTCACGGTGCGCCTGAATCAGAGGGTGGAATCGAGATTAAATCCGGAGAGCTCAGAGGTGTTTTGTCGGACGGAATGCTCTGTTCGGCTACAGAGCTTGGGTTTGACGATAAAGTTGCACCTATGGCTAGCAAAGATGGTATCTGGATTTTGGGAGATGAGTTTGAAGATAAGCTCGGCTCCAATCTCGTCGATGCTCTTGACATTGAGGATTACACGATTGACTTTGAAATTACGCCGAACAGACCCGACTGCCTTTCAATGCTAGGAATGGCAAGAGAAACCAAGGCTACTTTTGGCAAAGAGCTTCACATGCCAGATACAAATTTAAAGATGGCGGACTCTGATGCCAAGCCAGAAGATTTTGTATCGGTAGAGGTTAAGTCGGATGATTGCCGAAGATATACGGCGAGGGTAATCCAAAATGTTAAAATGGGGCAGTCCCCATGGTGGATGCAGCAGAGATTGATGGCCGCAGGTATGAGACCTATAAACGTTATTGTTGATATTACGAATTTTGTAATGCTAGAATATGGGCAGCCGTTACATGCATTTGATGTTAGGAGCATCAAGGGAGGCAAAATAATAGTTGAGCATGCAGAAAACAATGAGGTTTTCGTTACTCTGGATGGCAAAGAGAGAAAGCTTGACAGCAGCATGCTCATGATAAAGGATGCCGAGAAATCAATTGCCATAGCAGGTGTTATGGGTGGCATGAACTCAGAAATAGAAGCTGACACCAATACTGTAATACTGGAATCAGCATGCTTTGATGCTGATAATGTCAGGGCTACTTCTAAAAAACTCGGATTAAGGACGGAAGCATCCAGCAGATATGAGAAGGGTGTCGATCCGAACCTTGCAATAACGGCAGCGAATAGATTTTGCCATCTTGTAGAAAAGTTAGGTGTAGGTAATGTTGTGGACGGTAGTGTCGATGTCTACAGAGTGCCGAAGGTTTCAAAGCCAGTTAATGTGAGAGCAGCTAGAATCAACAAAGTACTTGGAACCAAGATTACTGCTGGTGAGATGATAGAAATATTTGATTCTCTTGAATGTGAGTCTAAGATCATAGAGGGCAAGGCTGAGGAACTGGATGCGGTTATCTGCGTCTATCCGCCAACTGTTAGACAGGATCTAGAGGCTGAGGTTGATTTTGTCGAAGAAGTTGCTAGGATTTACGGTTATGATAATTTGCCTATGGAAATTCCGAAAAGTAATACAATGCCTAAGGTTACAGAAAGCTGGAAACTCAGAAAGATGGCTAGAAATACCCTGACAGCTATTGGTATGAATGAGATTCAGACTATTTCATTTGGCAGCCCATCTGATCTTGATAAAGTTAATATTGATGAAGATGGTATTGAGAGAGCCTTTGTTAAAATCATAAACCCACTCGGAGAAGATACCTCAATTCTGAGAACTATTTTGTTGCCAGATATGATGCAGGTTCTTTCACTAAATTATTCAAGGTCAATTGATAGCGTGCAGGCATTTGAAATTGGCACGACATTCCTTAAGAACTTTATTGAAGAGGGAGGACTGCCTTATGAGGACTTCAATATTTGTCTAGGAAGCTATGGTGAGGACGAGGACTTCTTCAAAATGAAATCGAGGGTTGAGACTCTACTATTTGAACTTGGCATCAAGGACCCAATTTTTGAAGCTGAATCTGAGTATGCTCCTTATCATCCAGGTAGGTGTGCTAGAGTATCTGTGAAGTCTGAAAATGGTGAGGAGGTTGAACTTGCAATAATGGGACAGGTTCATCCTAATGTTGCGGAAAATTACGGAATGGATGTAGAAGTTTATGCAGCAGAACTCATGATGGGTCCTATTGAAGAATTTTCAAATAGGGAAATCAAGTATAAGAAACCAGCGAAATTTCCTGGAACTTCAAGAGATATAGCGCTAACCGTTGATGAAAATATAACAGCGGGTGAAATTATTAATGTCATAGAAGAGAATCCTGATGAGATCTTCAAGCACGCTGAAATTTTCGATATATATCGTGGTAAACAGGTGGACAAAAACAAGAAGAGTATTGCAATTAGGCTTTTCTATGGTCATGACGAGAAGACGCTCAAAGACGAGGAAGTGACTGAAGTCCACAGAACTATTTTGTCGAGGCTTGCTGACAAGCTGAATGCTTCACTGAGAGAGCAGTAGTTAATAAAAGGAGGTCCTATGGAGACTAATAGGGTTACTGTTAAGATTTATGGTCAGGAATATACGATTGCTGACACCAAGTCAGAGGATGAAATCAAGGAGCTTGCGGCATATGTAGATGGCAAGATGAGGAAGCTCGCGGGTGCTGCTGGTGATATGTCTGTCGGCAGTGTGGCAGTTCTTACAGCGCTTGTAATTGCAGATGAGATGTCCAAGGCTAAGGAGGAAAAGGAGATAGCCGAAAAGGCAAAGGAGCAATCCGAGAGCGATGCAAAATACTATCTTAAGATGTGGGATGATTCCAAGCAGTCGTTCCGAAAATACAAGGATAGTGTCAGCCAGATGCACGACAAAACAAAAGAGGACGATGAGGCGCTTGAAGAGTTAAAACAGAAATGCAAGGAGTACGAAAGCACTTGCTTTGATTTGCAGATGGAGAATATTCAGTTGAAGAGCAAGTTAGAGAAAATGCAATGAATTTAAAGGCACTTAAGGTTTTAGAGTACAGCAAAATAAAAGAGATGTGGTCAGAGGAAGCTGTATCATCCATGGTTAAGGAAAAAATCATGGGTATGGAGCCTTATTTGGATGCCTATATTATCAAAGATGAATTGAGGTCAACGACTGAGGGCGTTGACCTTATTGTCAATAAGGGACCTTTGCCCATCTACAGCATTTATGATGTGAGCAGGGATATTACGCTTGTCAAGAAGGGCGGTGTTTTGTCTATGAGAAGTCTGCTATCAATATCATATAATCTTAAGACCTGCGGTAGAGTCAGAACATTCTTAAAGGGTGAACTACCCGATATTCATGGGCTAATCGCAATGTCTGAGGTTCTCGATCCAGTCTTAAATCTTTCAGAAGAAATCGACAGATGCATCCTGTCAGAAGATGAGATGGCAGATTCAGCTTCAAGGGAGCTTGCTAGAATAAGACGAGAGATAATAAGGACGGGAGAGGAGATAAAATATAAGCTGGAAAAAATGGCAACCTCTGAAGCAAGTCGCTCTGTATTGCAAGAGGGAATTGTAACCATGAGGGATGGACGCTATGTTTTACCAGTAAAATTGGAGCAGGCATATAGGGTTCCAGGAATCGTGCACGATAGATCCAAGGGTGGCAAAACTCTATTTATAGAGCCGCAGGTCATTGTAAATCTAAATAATGAATTGAAAAATTTGCAGCTAGCAGAAGAAGCCGAGATAGCTAGAATTTTACAGGAATTATCGGCTACTGTCGCTTCTTATGACAAGATAATTTCAAACAATCAGAAAATCCTCATAGACATGGATTATATAATGTCGAAATCGAAATTATCCATAAATATGGAAGCTTCTGAGGCAGAACTTGTCGACGATAAGATTATATCAATAATTGCTGGGAGACACCCACTTCTAAATGAGAAAAATGTAGTCCCAATAACCGTATCTATCGGCGAAAACTATAATACGCTCATAATCACAGGACCTAACACGGGCGGAAAGACTGTCAGCTTAAAGACAGTTGGATTATTTGCACTTATGACACAGACGGGGCTTCATATTCCAGCTGAATACGGGAGCAAGCTTCATGTATTTTCAAATATATTCGCTGACATTGGAGATGAGCAGAGCATAGAGCAGAGCCTTTCGACATTTTCTTCGCACATGAAAAACATAGTTGAAATTGTTGAAACTGCAGATGATGATTCACTTGTGTTGCTGGATGAGCTAGGCGCTGGGACAGATCCTACCGAGGGTGCAGCGCTTGCAATTTCAATAATAGAAAAATTGCGGAACGCAGAGGCTCTTGTGCTTGCAACTACGCATTACAGCGAGATTAAGAAATACGCGATTGCCACAAAGGGCGTAGAAAATGCCTCGATGGAGTTTGACGTGGATACACTTAGTCCGACATATAGGCTCATAACAGGAATTCCAGGAAAATCGAAGGCCTTTGAGATAAGCAAGAAGTTGGGACTTTCTGGCGATGTCATAGATAGGGCAGAAGAACTCGTAAATACGGATGATATCAAGTTTGAAGATCTATTAGGCAACCTCGAAGAATCGAGGAAACAAGCTGAGGACGAAAGAGATGAAGCCATAATGATAAACTTGGCTATGAAGAAAAAGCAGTCTAAGATTGATCAAAGTATGGCTCGAATTGAAGATGAACGAAGGCGGATCCTAGAAGATGCAAAACGGGAAGCTAGAGATATCTTAAACGATGCGAGAAAAACATCAAAATCCGTTCAAAAGGAGCTAAACAAGCTATCGCTAAATCAGAGCCTTGGAGAGCGGAACAAAATAATCCAGGAGGGTAGACGCCAGATAGGTGTGGCTGAAAAAGCCCTTAAAGCACCTCTTGTAAGGAAGGTGAATGCTGAGCCAGTTTCTGCAGATCAGCTGGAGGAAGGTATGAGGGTTAAACTTCTAACCATGGATCAAAATGGCACGATTATTGCTCTCCCAGATGGTAAAGAGGAGCTTCTAGTTCAGGTAGGTGCAATTAAGGTTAAGGCTAAGTTATCAGATATTGCTATAATTGTAGATGGCAGCGAACCGAAGTCAAAGTCGAACCAAAGAATGCCGCGGAGTACGCAGAGTGTGAGGTCATCAAAAGTTTCTTTGTATACCTCAAAGGCTATGCAGGTAAGTCCCAAGCTTGACGTTAGAGGCTTGAACCTTGAGGAGGCTATTATGAGAGTTGAGAAATACATTGATGATGCGTTCATCGCAGGTCTTGACAAAACAACAGTCGTACACGGACGGGGTGAAGGTGTTTTGCGCGATGGAATACGGCGTAGACTAAGGAGCAATAAACATGTTGCCTCACTTGAGAAACCCGCATATAATGAGGGTGGCGAAGGAGCTACAATTGTGGTAATAAAGAAGAATGGATAAAATTCTGGAATGATAATGAATTACTAGATATAACTATATCAGAATGTAAGAATATAAGGAGTAGATATGATAAATTATAGAGAAGAGATAGCGAAAATATTGGACGAAATTATTGAAGGACTATCTAAGGAAGAAATTTTTGAAATGCTTGAGGTACCTGCTAATGAGGAAATGGGTGATTTTGCGCTCCCGTGTTTCAAGCTAGCAAAAGTTATGAGGAAGGCACCACCGCTAATTGCAAAAGGTATAGCTGAAAAACTCTCAGAGCACAAAATGTTCGAAAAGGTTGAGCAGGTGAATGCATATGTGAATATGTTCCTCTCAAAGGAGGATCTGCTTTCTCACGTAGTTGGTGAGATTATCGAAGCTGGGGCGGATTTTGCGAATTCTGACGAGGGGAATGGAAAAACTGTAATCGTCGAGTTTTCATCACCAAATATCGCAAAGCCTTTCCACATCGGGCACATCAGATCAACCGTTATTGGTAATTCAATCAACCTCATATACAAAGCACTTGGCTATGATGTTGTAAGAATCAATCACCTCGGCGACTACGGCACGCAGTTCGGGAAGATGATAGTTGCATATAGGCACTGGGGAAATGAAGAAGAGGTTAAGGCGCAGCCTATTCAGACTTTACTTCATTACTATACAAAGTTCCACGAAGAAGCTGAGAATGATCCTAGCCTTGATGATGAAGCTCGTGCAACATTTACAAAGCTTGAGCATGGCGAGGAAGAGGAAGTTAAACTTTGGCAGTGGTTCAGGGATGAGTCTTTGAAGGAATTTAACAGAGTTTACAATATGCTAGGAATTGAGTTTGACTCGTACAAGGGAGAGAGCTTCTACTCCGACAAAATGCCTAGATTTGTTGAGATGCTTAAGGACAAGGGGCTCTTGGAGGAATCTCAGGGAGCAAATATAGTAAATCTTGAGGACAAGGGTCTTGGTGTTGCACTTATAACAAAAAGTGACGGATCTACGCTTTATATTACTCGTGACATAGCTGCTGCTGTATATAGGAAAGAAACCTATGATTTCTACAAAAATATCTACGTTGTGGCATCTCAGCAGAATCTGCACTTCCAGCAGTGGATTCAAATCATTGAAATGCTTGGATACGAGTGGGCAAGGAGCTGTGTTCATGTTCCATTTGGTCTTGTGAGCCTAGAGGACGGTACGATGTCAACCCGTGAAGGCAGGGTAGTATTCCTCGAGGATGTTTTGAATAAGTCAATCGAGAAGACTAAGGAAATAATAATGGAGAAAAATCCAGAAGGACTAGATATCGACAAGATTGCCAAGTATGTCGGAATCGGTGCAGTAATCTTCCAGGAACTTTCAAATAATAGGATTAAGGATTATGTTTTCAGCTGGGATAAGGTGCTCAATTTCGACGGCGAAACGGGTCCTTATGTTCAGTATACCCACGCAAGAGCATGCTCGCTTTTGAGGAGAGGCGAAGTGGGGAATGAATATTTTGTTGACGTGGATTATAGCAAGCTGACGGGCGATGCTGCTTTCAGACTTGCTAAGCTCCTCTATCAATTCCCTGATATCGTCAAGGATGCCGGTGCAAAATATGAGCCTTCGATTGTAACACGACACATTGTGAATATCGCCCAAGCATTCAACAGATTCTACCATGATGAGCATATTTTGGTGGATGACGAGGCTGAGAAAAAGGCTAAGCTTGCACTTGTTTATGCAACAAAAGAGTCAATTGCCAAGGGTCTTTCACTTCTAGGCATTGTTGCGCCTGAGAAGATGTAGGTGGTTGCATGAGGTATGAAGGCAGTATTTATAGACCGCCGAGCGAGGCTTATAGCCTGCTGATTCAGGTGACTATAGGTTGTTCGCATAATACATGTACTTTCTGCACGATGTTCAAGGATAAGAAGTTCAGAGTAAGGCCGATTAAAGAAGTGCTTGAGGACCTTGAAATGGCAAGGCGAACATATCCTGTAGTCGAAAAAATATTTTTATGCGATGGTGATGCTCTCTGTCTTTCGAACGAAAAATTAATGCAGATTCTCACGAGAATTTCGGAGCTTTTTCCAGAGTGCAAAAGGGTTTCTGTATATGGAACAGCAAGAGATATAAATCGCAAATCGGATGCGGAGCTAATGGAGCTTCTTGATGCGGGCATAGAAATGATTTACATGGGTGCGGAATCGGGTAGCCAGAAGGTTCTCGACAATATACACAAAGATGTTACCGTACAGGAGCAGATTGACGCGGTAAAGAAGGCTGAGGGAGTTGGGATCAAGATGTCGGTAACATTCATTTCGGGCCTTGCAGGTCTTGAGGGATGGGAGGACCATGCGATTGCAACAGGTAAAATGATAACGGAGATGAACGCATCTTATGCCAGTCTTTTGACACTCATGCTTGACCCTGCCGCCCCTATTATGAAGGACATCGAGTCAGGAGAAATGACGCTTTTGACTCCAGAACAGGTTGTCGGTGAGACCTATCTTTTGTTAGAAAATGCAATGCCTAAGAAGTCTTGTGTTTTCAGGTCGAATCACGCGTCAAATTATATTTCTCTCAGGGGTAATCTTCCAGAAGACAGACAGAGGATGCTCGCCCAGCTTAAGGTTGCGATGGAAAACACGGGTCTTTTAAAGGATGAGAGATTTAGAATGCTGTAGCGGAATTTAAGTCTTGTGTCGACATAGTATTGGTTGATATAGCAGGAGTAGATTACTGCGAATATGTGGACCATCGTTTCGAGTTACCGAGATAATAAGCTTGCAGTTAAAGATAAGAGTTAAGTAGAATAGTTAAGGAGAATAGCTTGAGTAATAAAAAGCAAAGCATGAAATTAGGGAATCATATAAACGACAGAATAGGTGAATTTCTTGTAGGTCATTTAGATAGTTATATTTTTGATGAGCTTTCGGATGATTTTCTAAAGAAAAACGGGTTTTTTGAGATTCTTTCAGGAGTGCCTGTGCCTGTTCGCAAAGATGATATGGTCAATCTTTCAATCAAGAAAATTTGCATAAATATGGCATTTGTAATAGGATGTGACGCAAATTTTAGATATAGAGATAATTATATTGAATTTATCAAATTGAATTACGGATTGGATTTTGGGATGTATCTCGTCCAAGAGGGCGTTGATGTGGCGGAAAAAAATGATTTTGATTATGCATGCATAATGTTCAGAGCTGCCTTCCTGATAAATCCAGAAAACGTGGATGCGATATATTGCTATGGCAGGGCTTGTGCCGATGCTTATCAAAAGGGCGGAAGTGAGGCATTCGTTGGTGCATTTAAGGCTGAGGCTATTGAGGCATTTGAGAAAACAACGCTCAAAAGACCAGATTTTAAGGAGGGCTTTTACTACCTAGGCTATGCCTACATGAATTTGGGACTATACATCAAGGCGAAATTAACTTTTGAAGAATTTAAAACACTCGCTGAGAAGGAACTCGCCGAGCTAAGCAATTCAGATGAGCCGGATGCTGAAACGAAAGAGGATCTCATGTCTGTCATAAAGGAGGCTGAGGATTGGATTTCTCAGCTCGAGGAGCCTGTTAAAATCGAGGAAGGCTATAATATGGTGATGTCTGGTAGATACAGTGAGGGCATAGAAATTTTGTCGCAGTACACAGGCAGAGAGGAATACAAAACATTTTGGCCTATGTGGTACTATCTCGGTGTCGCATACAAAGAAATCGACATGCAGGATATGGCAGAGGCGGCATTCATCTCGGTGTTGAGGGTTTCTCCGTCCAACCTATATGCGATGGAGGAACTGGTGCATCTCTACAAAAGTCAGGGCAGAAGCGATATGGCTGAAAAGTATGAGAACAAAATAGCCATCGTGCAAGAAAATATTGAGAAGGACCGCTCTGATGCGAAAGAGATGAAATCTCAAGATAAAAACACCTTGAGTTAATATGCATGATGAATTGAACTACGGGAGGATTGTGAGTTTCACATAGGAGAGTGTTTCACCCGTGTAGACAGATGTGTCGGATGTGAATTAACTCAGTATTGAATTTCCAAAATAGAGAGGTTATAATGGAAGATATTTTAAGCAAAGGAAAACTTTTTGTCATTTCAGGGCCTTCGGGTGCAGGTAAGGGGACAATAATCAAAGAGTTGTTGTCACAAATTGAAGATGTTAAGTTGTCGGTTTCTGCGACAACCCGAAACCCTAGACCTGGCGAAATAGATGGAGTGAACTACTATTTTGTTGAACTAGATAAGTTCCAGAAAATGATTGAGGCTGAAGAGTTTCTCGAATATGCGAGGGTGTATGAGAATTTTTACGGCACGCCTAAGGAGAAGGTGCTAAGACAGCTGGATGAGGGCTATGATGTGATTCTCGAAATCGATATTCAGGGAGCGATGAATGTAAAAAAAGCATTTCCTAAGGCTGTGTTTATTTTTATTTTGCCGCCTTCGATGACGGAGCTGCGCAGGAGGATTACTGGAAGGGGTTCTGAAACAAAAGAGGTAATTGATCTCAGGATGAGCAAGGCTTTGGGTGAGCTTTCTTATATGGCACAGTACGACTACTGTGTTGTGAATGGGGAAGTTCAAGAAGCGGTAAACAGAGTGAAATCTATAATAGTCGCAGAGCACTCGAAGGTTTCTTCGGATATTGAGGCAATCTTGAATAGCTTTGAGAATGAAAATTAAGCAATTTTGAATAGCTTTAACAATGAAAATTAAACAATTATGAATAGTTATTGAAAAATCACATGATTGTTAAGAGTTTTGAGGAGGAAGATTAAATGTTATATCCATCTGTAAATCAGACAAGAGATAAGGTTGATAGCAGGTACACACTTGTGATTTTGGCTGCAAAAAGGGCTAGGGACATCGTTAATGGATATCCTGTTTTAACGCAAACTGAGAGCAATAAGCCAGTTACACTTGCAGCTGCGGAAATTGCCGAGGACATTATTACATACGAGAAGTAGGTCTTTTCATGTTTAAAAAAATTAGAAAATTTAAAAATGAAATTAATCAAGCAGAAGTAAAAAAGTTGTTAACGAATTCAAGGCGTGGGATTTTAGCGATGAATGGAGATGACGGTTATCCTTATGCTATACCTTTAAATTATTTATATGATGAAGCTGAGGAAAAAATCTTTTTTCACGGGGCTAAGGCAGGCTATAAGGTTGATTGTCTAAAATCATCGGACAAGGTTTGCTTTACGGTCATAGGGAACGAAATGATTAGAGATGAGGAATGGGCTCCGTATATGCAGAGTGCAGTAGTATTCGGTAGATGCAAACTAATTGACGATAAGCAAACTGCCATGAAGAGGCTCAAAGACTTTGCGATGAAGTATTACCCTATGGAGGATATGGTTCTTGATGGAATTAAGGCATCCGGCGAGGCTACGCAGATGTTTGAGATAGACGTTGAGTACATGACAGGTAAGGAAGTACAGGAGAAATAGCCCAGCAGAGCATTCTAAAAATGCAAAGATTAAAATAAGAAAATTTAATATGCATAATATAAAACGAAGCTAAGCACTTACAATTGTAGGTGCTTTTTTATCAAAATAAAGATATATTGGCAGTGTAATTATAGCTGTAATAAGAAAGAAATATCTAATTATAGAGCATTTTCAGATTTTTAGCCCAAGCCATTTCGTCGTCCCTGTTACCAGGTCTGTTGTATTCCCAGAAAAAATATATACTCTGCTTGGAAACCGTAAAAATTCTAATTGTTCTAATTTTTGAGAAACGATTAGGATTGATTTATCCTAGTATTTGCTGTACAATACTCTGAAAGGGAGGTTATGAATATGAATATAAATACAGATACACTTGTTTCTATTTCAGAAGCAAATCAAAATTTTTCCAAAGTGGCTCGGATCGTTGATAAATACGGTTCAGCTGTAATTTTAAAAAATAATTCTCCTCGTTATGTTATTTTGGACTTTTCGAAAACTGAAGAAGTTTGCACACCTGCTGACGATGAAGTTATGGCTTTGTCCGATATTTTTATTAAACGGAACAAGAAGGTTTATGAGGAGTTAGCCAAATGAAATATCTGACAAAAAATCAGATTATTAAACTTCATAAAGTTTTGATTGAGACTAGTGGAGGAGTTTTAGGTATAAGAGATGAAGGGTTGCTTGATTCTGCAATCAAAACACCACTCCAGACTTTTGAAAATATCGAACTTTATCCATCTACCCTTGATAAAGCTATGCGACTAGCCTATGGTATTATTATATGGTATTATTAAAAACCATCCATTTATTGATGGCAACAAGAGAGTTGCTACACATGTAATGCTAATATTTCTTGAGTTAAATGGGATAAAGTTGTCTTACAAGGATGAGGAGTTGATTGATATCATTTTGAAAGTTGCTTCAAGTCATTCTAATGAAAGTGAGCTTTATAACTGGATTGACAAGCATCAAGTATAATATGCCCGTATATTACAAACACGTTTTTTTTGAAAAATTATTACAGAGAAATAAAATAGCTGTGCAGCACTGAAATTAAGTGTGCACAGCTATTTTGCTAGATAAATTTATTGAGAGTTTAAACTCTAAGATTCTCTTAATTCATATAATTATTGGTCTTTAGACTGCATCTGTCTGTATTCTTTTTCAGTCATAATGTCGCTAACCTTCATATTGACAGAAGTAACATTAAGACCAGTCATTTCGCGAACCTTTTCTCTGATAGTATCTTTTACCTTTGTGAAGATTCTAGGAGCACTCTGTCCGTATTCAAGTATTGCTTTTAAATCAACAACTACGTTGTTTTCGTCAACTTCAACGCTAACGCCCTGAGTGTTGGTATCTGTGCTTGAAGCAAATGCTTCGGTGATACCTGAAAAGAATCCACCCTTAAGCTCAAGAACTCCGGGGATATCTCTTGCAGCAAGTGCTGCAATTTTCTCAATTACATAGTCATCAAATTTAAGAGTATCTGTTCTCTTTTCAATTTCTTTTTCTTCTTTTTTCTCCTCAATCTTGTCCTGAATTGAATCAGTTGCCTTTTCTATAACGTTTTTGTCTTTTTCGTTTGTGTTAGCCATAATATTCCTCCATTTTGATAGGCCATAGGCCCTTTAAATAACATCTATCTAAAATTTATAATTAAAAATTTTATATCTTAAACGACTATATTTCTAAAAGATAAAACTGCATTAGTTAAAACATGATTATATGAGCGATCATTTATTTGAGTAATCTTTTTAGCAAATGGTAAACCCAAAGCTCCTTATCTTTGTATTGACCATACATAAAACCAACTCCAGTGAGCAGGATTATCAAAATAGTTTCCCAGAATCCTAAGATAATAAAGCATAGTGCTATAATCAGTCCGATTAACGTGAGAACCACAGTATTTGGATGATCCTTATACATCCTCATGAATAGACAATCCTTTTTTTCAGTAGCTTTATCACATTGGTCGCTATTGTTTGGCTTGCTTGAACTACTCGAACTTTGCTTTTGTTTCCCTGCAGCAGAGGCGGTAGTATTCTGTTTTGTGTTCTTCTTTGTTTCCTGATTTGCCATTCCGACCTCCTTTACTCAATTGACATTGAATTTGAACCATCGTTTGAAGTATCATCTGAAGTTCGATCATCTCGTTCGTCTAGAGTGATATGAACATCAGCAATATCTTTTCCAATAAAGTTATTGATGTCCATCCTGAGTTTTTCTTTAATTTCTAAAGAAAGACTTGAAAGATCATGTACTCCATAAACGCCAGCTCTTGCATTTGCGATAATTTTTTTGTTGTTTCCGTCGAGTATTTTGCAGCTGACATCTGGGTCCTTAAGCGATGGAAATTGTCTCAAAGATCTAAGAGCATATGCCTCGATGGCATCGTCTGTTAAAACAACCTTACCGTCCTGGTCAACGAGGGTTAAGCTACTTCTTGATGATGCCCTCAAAAGAGTTGATATCAACAAAATAACTGCTCCAAGTACCACAAGCCCGCTCATAATTGCAATAATGTATGTGCCGTAATCCGTAGCGGAAAACGCCAGAAAACTTGTTTGGGCTTTTCCTAAGTTCAATCCTAACAATGGCGAATATCCTTCAAGAGCAATAAATGTAAACACACTCATTATTATTGCCAATATTGCGAAAATAATTCTTATTGATTTAATAAATTTTGACAAGGACTACACCTCCTAAACTTCTTTACTTTAAGTCAATTTTTAATAAGAATCAAAGCGATTGATAATTATATTATGCCCGGTAAAGCCAGAATTAAACATTTTTGGGAAATAAATATTTTGGACGAAAGTCGCCCTTGACATCAACGCAATTATCAAGTAAAATACATAGCGTATGAAGAAGAAGATATCCACCTTCTCACCGCTAGGGGCATTTTATCTGCGGATAGTCCGACAGATTATTTTGTTACTGAAGCAGGTTCATAAGAATTAGTTTACAAGGCAAAGTGCATAACATCTATGTAATGCTAGTTATGCAGTTTGTGCAAAACTTATGAAACGATGAGAATGGACGGATACTTCAGTGTCTGTCTTTTTTATATATAGGAGGTAATAAAAATTAGCAAAAATAAAACCAAAATCAACGAAGAGATTCGTGAAAATGAGCTGAGAGTAATTGACGAAACCGGCACAATGATTGGTGTTATTTCAAGAAGTGAGGCTCTATCTCTTGCAGATGATAGAGGACTTGATTTGGTAAATGTTTCGCCAAACGCGAATCCACCTGTTTGCAAGCTGCTCGACTACGGTAAGTACAGATATGAACAGCAGAAGAGAGAAAAAGAAGCTAAGAAGAAACAGGTTAGCATTCAGGTTAAAGAGATAAGGCTAAGTGTTTCGATAGAGGAACATGATTTGAATGTAAAAGCTAAGACGGCAACTAAATTTCTTAAGGGTGGGAATAAGGTCAAGGTTAGTTTAAGGTTCAGAGGTCGTGAGAGAAATCATGTACCGCAAGCCCAAGAGGTAATGAGAAATTTTGCAGAAATTATTTCCGAATATGGTGAGATTGAAAAAAATCCTAAAATGGAAGGTAGAAGTCTTATCATGTTCATTTCACCTAAGACTGATAAGTAAGAGTATAATTTGGTTAGGCTCTGAAAATTAGAATTTTTGGACCTCAAGGACTTGATGAAAAATCGGAATTTGAGGACCTGGCAAACAGATGAAAGACGGATAAATTCAGAGAAACCGAAGCAGCAATTGAAACGCAATAGCCAATCGAAGGCGGGTGTTTTGTGCCATGCTGCAAGGATATGAGGAGGAATAAAAATGGCAAAGAATAAGATGAAATCCCACAGAGGGGCAAAGAAAAGACTTAAGTTAACAGGTAGCGGAAAAATTAAGAGATTTAAGGCATTTAAGAGCCACATCCTTACCAAGAAGGCTGCTAAGAGAAAAAGAGGTCTGAGGAAGTCAACGATAGTTACATCTGCAGATCACAAGAGAATGCTAAGGGCAATGGGTAAATAGGAGGTAAGAAATGGCTAGAGTTAAAGGTGCTGTAAACGCAAAGAAAAAACATAAGAAAATTTTAAAACAGGCTAAGGGCTTTTATGGGGCAAAGAGCAGAACTTTTAGGGCTGCAAACCCTGCTGTTATGAGGTCGCTACGTTCGGCTTATATAGGAAGAAAACAAAAGAAGAGACAGTATAGACAGATGTGGATTGCAAGAATCAATGCCGCTGCAAGGATGAACGATATTTCTTACAGCAAATTGATGAACGGACTTAGAAAAGCTAATATTGATATTAACAGAAAAATGCTTTCTGAGCTTGCAATTCATGATGCAAAGGCGTTCACTACGCTCTGCGAAACTGCAAAATCTGCGCTTAAATAGAATTTTATGGGGAGGGGCAATTTGTCGCTCCCTATTTTTTGAGGATTTTTGATATGTTAAAAGGGAAAAACGTAATCCTAGGTGTCACTGGAGGCATTGCGGCATACAAAATAGTTGGGCTGGCGAGTGCTCTTGTGAAGCAGGGGGCATCAGTCAATGTCTTGATGACAGAAGCGGCAACGCATTTTATCACTCAGGATACTTTTGAAGCTATTACGAAAAACAAAGCGATTGTTGACACTTTTGATCGCAATTTTGAATATGAGGTTGAACATATTGCACTTGCGAAGAAGGCGGATATATTCTTGGTTGCGCCTGCGACGGCGAATACAATCGCTAAGCTCGCACACGGCATTGCTGACAATATGCTGACGACGACTTTTCTGGCTTGCACATGTCCGAAGATGGTCGCACCTGCGATGAATACCGAAATGTATAATAACGAAGTTACGCAAGAGAACATGGATAAGCTAGAATCCATGGGTGTAACAGTGATTCCAGCGGATTCGGGTCGTCTGGCTTGTGGCGATACGGGTATCGGGAAGATGCCGGAGCCGGAGCTACTTCTTGCTTATATTGAAAAGGAGATAGCAAGAGAGAAGGATATGGAAGGGATGCACGTTCTTGTGACGGCTGGCGCGACGAAGGAGCCACTTGATCCTGTAAGATTTATAACTAATCATTCAACTGGCAAGATGGGTTTTGCCATTGTAAAGGAATGCATGCTAAGAGGAGCAAAGGTTGTGCTTTGCAAGGCCTCAACTTCTTCTACTCCACCTGAGTTTGTTGACATCATTGATACGCCGACATCTGCAGAGATGTTTGAGGCGTGCAAGAGATATGGTAGAGGTGCTGACTTTATTATTAAGGCGGCGGCTGTGTCAGATTACAGACCTGCTGAGGTAGCTGAAAACAAAATGAAGAAGAAGGATGGCGAACTTTCCATTAATCTTGAAAGGACGACAGACATCCTCAAATATCTCGGCGAGCACAAGAGCCCTTCTCAGGTCATTTGTGGTTTTTCTATGGAAACCGAAAATCTGATAGAGAATTCAACGGCTAAGCTTCATAAGAAGAATGCTGACCTGATTGTAGCAAATAATTTGAAGGACAGCGGCGCTGGGTTTGGAACGGACACAAACCTTGTAACCCTTATAACAAAAGATGGCTATGAGAGTCTAGAACTTCTGAGCAAAGCAGATGTTGCAAAAAAAATTATCGATAAACTCATTGAAATTTCAAAGGTTAAGCATGGTGAATTGCCGCTCGAAGAATAATATTTTGTGCTAGAAGCAAATTGATTTTAGTGATAGCATCAAATTGATAGATATATTGAAAAAGCATGGTGTAAATGCTATACTGATTCTAGAAGAAGTCACAAGGAGGACCATATGATTTATACAAAAGAGATTGAGGAGAAATGTATAGTCAACAAGGGAGCAAACCACGGCCCTGCTCCAATTCCTGAAGAGGGTAAATGGGTTAAGGCCAAGGATATTACAGATATTTCAGGGCTTACCCACGGTGTTGGCTGGTGTGCTCCACAACAGGGCGCATGTAAGTTAACTTTGAATGTAAAGGATGGAGTTATTCAGGAAGCTCTGATTGAATGTATCGGATGCTCGGGGATGACACACTCGGCAGCGATGGCAGGTGAAATTTTAACTGGAAAAACTATTCTTGAGGCGCTCAATACGGACTTAGTCTGTGATGCTATTAATACAGCTATGAGAGAGTTGTTCCTTCAGATTGTTTATGGCAGAACGCAGTCGGCATTTTCTGAGGGTGGACTTGCTGTTGGGTCAGGTCTTGAGGACCTTGGAAAGAATATCAGAAGCCAGGTTGCAACAATATATTCTACTGACCTTAAGGGACCTAGGTATCTCGAGGTTGCTGAAGGATATGTAGTTGAGCAAGCTCTTGATGAAGAAAATAATATCATCGGCTACAAATATGTAAACTTAGGTAGGATGCTTGAGCTCATAAAGTCAGGGAAGCCACATAAGGAAGCTTTTGAGGAAGCTAGCGGCACCTATGGCAGATATGATGAGGCTGTTAAGTACATCGATCCAAGGCATGAATAGGAGGTAGACTGATGGTTAATTTTGAAAATTACGAAAGACGTATTGATAAGATTGAAAAGGTGATGTCTGAGCACGGGATAAAGGACCTTGAGGATGCTAGACAAATTTGTGTTGACAGAGGATTCGACCCTTTAGAGCTTGTTAGAGGCGTTCAGAGAATATGCTTTGATGACGCATGCTGGGCGTATACCCTAGGTGCAGCGATTGCCATCAAGAAGGGTGCACTTACTGCTGTTGAAGCAGCTAAGGCTATCGGTGAAGGCTTACAGGCTTTCTGTGTTCCTGGATCTGTTGCAGAGGATAGAAAAGTTGGAATCGGCCACGGGAACTTGGCATCAATGCTTCTGGATGAGAAGACCGAATGTTTCTGCTTCCTTGCGGGACATGAGTCTTTTGCAGCTGCAGAGGGTGCGATTGGTATCGCAAATTCTGCAAATAAAGTAAGGCAGAAACCGCTTAGAGTTGTTTTGAATGGACTCGGCAAAGACGCTGCACAGATTATTTCTAGAATCAATGGTTTTACTTATGTAGGAACAAAGTTTGATTATCATAGTGGAAACCTTGAGGTTGTTGAGGAAATTCAGTATTCAAAGGGCGAACATGGTAAGGTTAAGTGTTTTGGTGCTGATGATGTAAGAGAAGGTGTTGCGATAATGCACTATTCAGGCGTTGATATTTCGATTACTGGAAACTCAACCAATCCTACAAGATTTCAGCATCCGGTTGCAGGAACCTACAAAAAGGAAAAGCTTGAGAAGGGCGAGAAGTATTTTTCAGTAGCTTCTGGTGGAGGAACTGGAAGAACATTGCATCCTGACAACATGGCGGCAGGACCTGCTTCCTATGGTATGACGGATACAATGGGAAGAATGCACTCAGACGCTCAGTTTGCTGGAAGTTCATCAGTGCCAGCTCACGTTGAGATGATGGGCTTCATTGGAATGGGAAATAACCCTATAGTCGGAGCAACTGTGGCTATGGCGGTCGCTGTTCAAGAAGGCAAATAAATTATTATTAATTTAAGTAAAAGAATTATATAGTAAACCTAATTAAAAATAGTAAGAAGTAATGATTAATTGTAAGGAAGATAGATAGATGGAATATTTTTTGAGTCACATAGGATATATAATAATAGCGGCCTTAGTCATTGCAGGCATTGGATTTGCGCTTGTTTATTTTGGCGACAAAAATAGCGATGGACAGGGCGTTCAGGGCGGCTGTGGCATGGGATGTGCTGGCTGCGGATCTGCATCTTCCTGCGGTATTAATGAAGACGATATTAAAAAAATAGAACAAAATATTGCTTTAAGCGAGAGTAGCGAAAAGTAAGAAAGCGTAAGACGCAGAAAGAGTAGGAACGTTATGAAAAAGTTAATTGTTTTGGCGATTTCTATCGCTATGGTTTTGGGTATGGCTACAATGCTATCAGGCTGTGGTAACAAGGACAAGAGTGGCGACAAGAAGGACGGAAAGCCTGTAGTTGCGGTTGTTGTTGCTGATGGATTTGGGGACAGATCATTTTACGATTCTGCAAAGGCTGGTCTTGACAAGCTTACAGATGAGAAAATCATTGAGCCGATGACAATTGAGTGCAGAGGTGAAAACTTTGAACAGCAGATGAGAAATGCAGCTGATAAAGCAGACGTTATCATCCCTGTAGGTTGGCAGTTTGACGCAATTGAAAAGGTTGCAGCAGATTACCCTGATAAGAAGTTCGTATGGGTAGATAATGCAGGAAACAAGAATCATGACAACGTTCTTTATATTAACTATGCACAGAACGAAGGATCATACCTGGTTGGATATATCGCAGCTAAGATGAGCAAGACTGGTACAATCGGAGCAGTTGGCGGCGTAGACCAGGATACTATCAATGACTTTATAGTTGGCTATGAACAAGGAGCAAAGAAAGCAAATCCTGATATCAAGGTAGTTAAGAATTATGTTGGCGACTTTGAGGACCCTGCAAATGGTAAGGAATGTGCACAGGCTCTTCATAACAAGGGTGCTGACGTAATCTTTGCAGTTGCTGGAAATTCAGGCTCAGGTGTAATCGAATCAGGTAAGGAGGACGGATATTTTGTTATCGGTGTTGACTCAGATCAGAAGTACATCGCTCCTGAAACAATTATTTGCTCAATGGTTAAAAATGTTGATAAGTCAATATACGATGTTGTTAAGGACTACGTTGAGAATGACAAGTTTGAAGGTAATCGTACTTGGGTAGCTGATATGGCAACTGGATTTATATCTGTTGCATATGGCGAAAAGGATGCTCCTCAGCAAATTTCAGATGATATCAAGAAGGAAGTTGAGGATATTCAAAAGCAGATTATTGACGGTGACATCAAGGTGGATACAGCTAGGAAGTAAGACTGCTGTTGTCAGATTTAATATGTGAAAGTGTAAAGGCTCCCTGCAGAGATGTTAGGGAGCTTTTAAGGAGTATGGTCTTTTGAAAACAAATAACATAGATAATATTGTAGAATTTAGGAATGTGTCCATGCAATTTCCTGGAGTTTTGGCTAATGATGATGTAAGTCTTGGGATAAAATCTGGCGAGATATTTGCACTTGTTGGTGAAAACGGAGCTGGCAAAAGCACATTGATGAATATTCTATATGGTATCAATAATCCTACAAGTGGAGAAGTATACATTAAGGGTAAGAAAGTAGATAATTTTAGTCCGACAGAAGCCATTGAAAATGGAATTGGCATGGTGCATCAACACTTTATGCTCGTTCCGTCATTTACGGTAGCTGAAAATATTGTGCTGAGCAAAGAACCTCGAAAAGCAGGCTTCATATATAATCAGTCAAAGTCAATAGAGATTACAGAAAACTTAGTAAAAGAATATGGACTTCAGGTAAACCCAAGGGATATTGTAAGTGAAACAAGCGTAGGAATTCAGCAGAGAGTTGAAATTTTGAAAACCCTTTATCGAGGTGCGGATGTTCTCATACTTGATGAACCGACAGCTGTGCTCACTCCAAGTGAAACAAAAGAGCTTTTTGATGTAATTAGAAGAGTTGTTAAGGAACTCGGAATGACGGTGATAATAATCACACATAAACTCTATGAAGTTATGGCAATATCCGACAGAGTAGGCGTAATGAGACAGGGTAAGCTCGTAGGTGTAAACGAAACAAAAGATGTCGATGAAAAAAAACTTGCCTCAATGATGGTTGGTAGAGAAGTTCTTCTGGAAAAACTTGAAAAAACAAACAATTTTGGTAAGACAAAAATCAAGGTGGACAACCTATATGTTGCGGATAATCGAGGATTACCTTCTGTAAACGGCGTAAATTTTGAAATCAGAGAGGGCGAGATACTGGGGATAGCAGCAATCGAGGGTAACGGTCAAAGTGAACTTGTGGAAGCAATTACGGGACTTAGACATATCGAGTCGGGTCATGTTTATATAGAAGATAAAGATGCAACAGGACTAGATGCTAGACAAATAAGAAGTACGGGGGTTGCACACATTCCTGAGGATAGAATCAGTACTGGTGTCAGCGGTCCATCATCAATACTTGAAAATCTCATCATTGGAAAAGAGCGAAAAAGGGAGTTTTCGGTCAAGGGCATTCATCTGCGACAATCATCAATAAGGCGCTATGCCGACGATTTGTTTAAAAAGTTCGACATAAGAGGAGCTGGAGTGGACACAAGGGTGGATTCGTTATCTGGTGGTAATATGCAGAAGGTTGTAGTCGCAAGAGAATTTTCATATGATACCCCGATACTTGTGATTTCACAGCCAACGAGGGGTGTTGATATTGGAGCGATGGAATTTATTCACAACAAAATAGTCGAGAAGCGTAACAACGGCGCAGCTATTTTGCTTGTAAGTGCAGACCTCGACGAAGTTTTTAGACTAAGCGACAGGATAATAACTATGTATGAAGGCAGGATTACGGGAGAATTTAATTCTGGAGAAATAAGCAAGATGGAAATTGGTTATTATATGACTGGTGATAGGAGGGAAGGCAATGATGAATAAGCTAAAAGTCAATTATTCTTATATGATTTCACTAACCTTGAGTATTGTAATTGCCCTCCTAATAGGAGCAATACTTATAATCGCGACAGGTCATAATCCTTCAGAGGGCTATGGAGCAATGCTTGAGGGAGTTTTTGGGAATAGTAGGGTTCTCGGAAATACGATAGCCAAGTCACTAAACCTATGTCTTACTGCCCTTGCTATGGCTGTTGCAGCTAAGGCAGGAATGTTTAACGTAGGAGGAGAAGGGCAGTTATACCTTGGAGGTCTTGCAGCGACAATGGTTGGAGTTATATTTCAAGATTTGTCGCCTGTTGTGGTAATCCCATGTGCTCTGATTGCAGCTACAGTTGTTGGTGGTGCATTTGCGTGGATTCCTGCCTGGCTCAGGGTCAAACTCAATGTAAGTGAAGTAATTACAACGATAATGCTTAACTCTGCAGCTATTTTTTTCTGTAAATATCTTGTAAATGGACCGCTTAAATCCACAGAGAAGGGTGTAGTTGCAGCAACGGAGAATGTTTATGCATTCAAGATGGCACAGCTCATACCAGCTTCAAATCTTACGACTGCATTATTTTATTCAGCGGCGATAGCATTTGCAGTCTGGTATATCATGGGGAAGACGACAGCGGGTCTTGAAATGAAGGTTACCGGGGAGAATCCAAGATTCTCGGGTTTTGTTGGACTTAAAAAGGATAAAATGATGATTTGGTCCATGATTGCTTCCGGTGCGATTTGCGGTATTGTTGGGATGATGGAGGTTTATGGAATACACGGCAGATTTACAGAGAACATAAGTAATGAGTTCTATTTTGACGGGATGCTTCTAGCTATGATAATGAATTACAATCCATTTGGAATAATCGCAATGAGCTTTTTCTTTGGGATATTGAAAATTGGGGCATATGCCATGGAATTGTCAACTGGTATTTCGGGAGAAATTTCACAAATAATTTTTTCGATAATTATATTTCTAATGGCAGCTCAGTCTGGATTCAAGCAGTATTTTAGTAATAAATTATCTAAAAATAAGGTGAAGGGAGATACAAATAATGGATAAATTATCAGCAATTTTCACCCTAGGTTTATTCCAAAATACATTGAGGACAGCTACACCTGTTATACTTGCCGCTTTGGGAGGTCTTCTCACGGAGCAAGCAGGGATAATGAACATAGGTATGGAAGGCATGATGCTGATTGGATGTTTTGCTGCGGTTGCGGTAAGTTATGCGATGGCAAATGCCCTTATGGGAGTGTTTGCAGCTGTAATGTGTGGCATCGTAATTGGAATTTTCTTTGCAGTATTTGTGGTTAAATTGAAGAGCGATGAATTTATAATAGGGATGGCACTAAATACATTTGCAGCTGGAACTACTGTTTTTCTACTGAGGTCAATCTTTGGTGTTAAGGGAACCTTCGCTGACAAGGGAATTGTGCCGCTACCAAGTGTAGAACTTGATTGGCTGCAAAGTATTCCAGTGATAGGGCCACTTTTAAATGGACATTCAATATTTGTATATATAACTTGGATATTAGTTTTTCTGGTTTGGTTTCTTCTCTACAAAACACCTTACGGATTTTGGATAAGAGCCGCAGGTGAACATCCAGAATCCCTTAGGACTGCAGGGATAAATCCAGATAGAATGAAATTCGTATCAAGCATACTCTGTGGAGTCTTGTGCGGTTTTGCTGGGGCACACCTCTCACTAGGGTATCTTACTATGTTCGCTGAGGGCATGAGTGCAAATCGTGGTTTTATTGCATTCGCTTGTGTTATTTTTGGTATGGCAAATCCTCCGAAGGTATTTATGGCTGCTCTTTTGTTCGGATTTCTAAATGCTCTTGGCTTGAGATTGCAAAGCGTCGGAATACCTCCTGATATTACAGCGATGACACCTTATGTTGTTACTGTTTTGATGCTGATTTATATAATAACTACGGGCGAATCGAAAAAAAGACGAAGGGCTAGACGATTGGTTGAAGAAGAGAAGGCTTAGATGAGATTTAAAAATAACATTTTGAATTTTGGATATCCTAGTTTATAATATCAGATACATTGACTTTTATAATTTAAAATAAGGGGGAGGGTTTATGAAGAAGAACAAAATAATTTTAACGACGCTACTTATAGTCATTGCGATGCTTGTCTTTACGGGCTGTAATGACGGCAACCTATATGAAAACAAAGATTTTTCAAATAACATGAAGCTTGGAAAGTACAAGGGCTTAAGTTATCAAAAGCCTGATACTAAGGTTAGTGATGAGCAGATACAGCAGTATATTGATTCAGATCTTGCTAGACACGCCACAAAAAAGAAGATAGAGGACAGCACTGTGGCAGTTGCTGACGGAGATTCGGTAAACATCAAATTTGTAGGTAAGGTTGACGGCAAGGAGTTTGACGGAGGTAGCTCAGACAGCTTTAACCTGGTCATAGGACAGACTCCTATGATTGATGGCTTTTCAGAGGGCATAATCGGACATAAGGTAGGGGAAACTTTTACTGAAAATCTTGCTTTCCCTGAAAACTACAATGCGAAAAAGCTAGCTGGAAAACCAGTTGTATTCGAGATAACGGTTAATTATATAGAGAAATCCGAAAAGCCTGAGCTTACGGATGAATGGGTTGCCAAGAATACTGAGTACAAAACAGTCGAGGAGTACAGGGCAGGTATCAGAGAAAAACTGGATATCCAGCTCCAACAAAGCGTCAACGGCAGAATAAAGGATAGCTTGCTGACCCAGGTTATGCAGTCTACTAAATTCAAGAACGTTCCTGATAAGCTTGTGGACATAGAATATGAGCGCAATCTTGATATTTTGGACAAAATAGTTCTATCAAAGCAGAAAATCAGTCTTAAGGATTACGCAAAATCAACTTTTGCTTCGGATAAAAGTGTTAAGGACCCTGAGAAGGAGCTTAAGAAAAAATTGCGAGAAGAGTCCAAGGAAATAGCTAAAAGAAAGATGGTTATCTACTCAATTGCAAAGAACGAGAATATCGAGGTGACTGACAAAGATGCAGAGAAAATTTTCGATAGCACATTGAAAAACTTGAAAATGGACACAAAGAAGTTCGAAAAAGAGTACGATATGACTAAGAGCGAGGCTGTTGATTTATTCGATTATAAATATGCGGCACTTTATGATAAAGTGCTCGAAAAAGTCATAAAACTGGCTAAGGCTGACAAATAAATTTAACTCAATTCGGCTAAATTTGACTGAAAATATGGAATAAAACAGATTTAATAAAATACAAATGCATGCTATGCAAGGAACGCTATATTGATTGTAAATACAGTCGATGTAGCGTTTTTTCGTGGAATAGGAGTTACAAGTTTGATCCTACTTAATTCGATTTTGAACCATTTTCGGTTCCTGAAAATAGCAGTTTAGAAAATAATGTTCTAAAAAAAATACAAAAAACTATGTACATTATATTATTTATTATGTATAATTACTCCAGTTAAATGTTTTACTATTTCCAAGTTTACTCAATTAAAGAGAGGTGATAGGATGAGTTTTATGGATTTTTTAGGAAAAGTTGATGCATTTGTATGGGGCGTACCAATGCTTGTTATGATTTTGGGAACAGGTATTTTGCTCAGCATTAGAACAAGGTTTATACAAGTAAGGTGTTTGCCTAGGGCTCTTATGTACATGTTTACAAATGAAGAAGGCGCAGAAGGCGAGGTTAGTAGCTTTGGTGCTTTGTGCACAGCCCTTGCAGCGACTATCGGTACAGGGAATATCGTCGGAGTGGCCACTGCCGTTACAACGGGCGGACCTGGAGCATTGTTTTGGATGATTGTGGCGGCGTTTTTTGGAATGGCAACAAAATACACTGAAGGTCTTTTGGCAGTCAAGTATAGGAATGTAGATGAGAACGGGCATTCGCTTGGCGGACCATTTCTCTATATCGAAAAAGGCATGGGTGCTAAGTGGAAATGGCTTGGTAAGACTTTTGCGATATTTGCAAGCTTGGCAGGAATTTTGGGAACGGGAACCACAACGCAGGTAAACGGAATTGCTAACGCAGTTAAAGGCTTTGCTGACCCTGATAATTTGCATCTTATAAACATATTTGGACATGAATATTCATGGGCTATGGTAGGGACTGCTATTGTTGTCGGTGGTTTAACAGGACTTGTAATCATTGGCGGCCTTGAGAGGATTGCGAAAGTAACGACCGTCGTAGTGCCATTTATGGCAGTTACATATTTTTGTGTATGCATTGCAATTATAATCAATAATGCAGATATGCTTGGAGGAGCACTGGCTACGATTGTTAAAAGCGCATTCGGAGGCAGAGCGGCAGCGGGTGGTGCTCTTGGATTTACTATGATGACTGCAATGAGAATGGGCGTATCAAGAGGTATATTTTCGAATGAAGCAGGACTTGGAAGTGCTCCTATTGCAGCGGCTGCGGCAAAGACAAAGACAGCTGGTAGACAGGGACTTATTTCAATGACTGGAACGTTTATCGATACAATTGTAATATGTACGCTGACAGGATTAACACTTATAGTCACAGGTGCTATTAATACGGAGAACGAAGGAGCAAATGTTACAGGATATGCTTTCGGGAGTGGACTTCCTTGGAGTGAGAACATAGGCGCAGGCGTTCTAATGATATGTCTTGCATTCTTCGCATTTACAACCATTTTGGGATGGGACTATTATGGAGAACGCTGCATTGAATATATCGTTGGTGAAAATAGCTCAACTGTAAAAGTTTACAGATGGCTATTCTTAGCAAGTGTTTGCTTGGGTTCATTCCTTCCACTACAAAGCGTATGGACGGTTGCCGATATTTTTAATGGACTAATGGCACTTCCTAACTTGATTGGTCTCATAGTTTTGAGTGGAATTGTTGCAAAAGAAACAAAAGAATACGTCGAAATGGATAATCAATTAAGGCTTAAAGCGAAATAGATGCACAAAATAGTTTAAGACAGTTTGGCATAGACATCAAGGGCCGCTCATAGTCGAGCGGCCCTTGACGTTTAGGAATGCATATTTTAAATTTAACTTGTGATACTTCTATACAAGCTCTTTAACTGCGGATAGAGCAGCATCAAAGTCAACCTCGTGAGTTACCTCAGGTACATATTCAACGTGCTTAATCACACCTGTTTTGTCGACTACCACGATACCTCTAGCAAGAAGCATTAATCCTTCCATCATAAAGCCATATTTCTCACCAAACTCTCTTTTTTGATAGTCAGATGCAACGATCACTCTGTCGATTCCCTCAGCGGCACAGAATCTGCCTTGAGCGAAAGGAAGGTCCTCGGAAATTGTTAAAACAACAACATCATCGGACAGTTCCGTAACTTTTTTGTTGAAAAATTTAGTCTGAAGTGAGCAAACCTCGGTGTCAATTGACGGCACGACAGAATAGATAACTACTTTTCCGTTGAGCTCATCGCTCTTGAATGCTGACAAGTCATTTTTCACAAGTTCAAATGAAGGAGCCTTATCCCCAACTTTTACCTGAGTTCCAATTAGATTAACAGGGTTTCCACCAAATTTTACATTAGCCATATTTATCATCCTCCTAAAATTTATTATCTAGAAATTATTTATCAAATTTGCTTGACACAAGACTTTTACCACAAAACAATAGAATTAACCGTAAAACTATAGTAAAATAAACATAGAAACTGAAAGGAGCACATAAATGCGTTGCCCATATTGTGAGAATATTGATACTAAGGTTGTAGATTCAAGGCCGACTGATGAGGGAAGAGCTATTCGCAGAAGAAGGCTTTGCGAAGCTTGCGGTAAGAGATTCACTACTTATGAAAAGCTTGAAGAGAATATCATAATGGTAATAAAGAAAAACGGACAGCGTGAATCATTTGACCGCAACAAAATATTGAATGGAATTGTTAAAGCATGTGAAAAGCGTCCTGTTTCAATGGCTACTATGGAGGGTATTGTGGCTAACATCGAAAGAGGCCTAAATAATATGATGGAGAAAGAAGTCGAGAGTACATTCATAGGAGAGCTGATTATGGATGAACTCAAGAGGGTGGACGATGTAGCGTATGTCAGATTTGCATCAGTATATAGAGAGTTCAAAGATGCGGATACATTTATCAAGGAGCTTGAAAAGCTTCTTAAGAAGGATGCTGGCGTAAGATAATTTTAAAATAGGTTAAAGAAAGAGCAAATGAGTGATATTTTAAGAATAGCAATTGATGGACCTGGTGGAGCTGGGAAAAGTACTGTTGCAAAGGCTGTTGCGAAAAAACTAGGCATTGATTACATAGATACGGGAGCCATGTACCGCGCCATTGCATATAAGTTCATTTCGCTTGGCATTACACAATTTAAGGAAAATGATGAAAATTTCCAAGCCTTAATCAACAAAATATTGGCATCTACAGAGGTTGACTATAGCAAGGAGATTACACGGTTAGACGGAATTGATGTTAGTAGTAAGATACGCACTGCTGAAATATCGAGTGCTGCATCTTCTTTTTCTGCTTTCCCGAGTGTGAGGAAGAAACTGGTCAGCCTTCAACAGAAGATGGCTCGTGAAAAATCACTAGTTATGGATGGAAGAGACATTGGTAGCAATGTTATTAAAGATGCAGAATTGAAGATTTTCCTAACGGCAAGTCCTGAGGAAAGAGCTAGACGTCGATACGAAGAGCTTTGTGAAAAAGGCGATAGGGTCGACTATGCGACTGTTTTGTGCGATATGCAGGCTAGGGACAAAAATGATATGTCAAGACAGCTTAACCCTCTTGTGAAGGCGGAGGATGCCTTTGAACTAGACAGTAGCAATATGTCGGTGGGTGAGGTAGTCAATTTAATTTGTGAAAGAGCAAAACAGCTGAGATGTATTGAAAAATAGTATCCAAAATGTTATAATTATTTGCTACGAGTGTGCAGGCAGAATGAAATTATGAAGATTGTAAATCTACCTGTAAGTGAACGACCAATGGAAAAAGCATTGGAGCTTGGAGTTGAGAATCTTTCAAATGTGGAGCTTATGGCTCTAATTATAAATAGTGGCACTGTTAAAAAGTCTGCAATTGATATAGCTGCAGAGGTTATTGGGATTTCTCCGCATGGTATATCAGCCCTTGGAGAACTTGGACTTGAAGATCTTCTTGAAATCAAGGGTATAGGATCTAGCAAAGCTATACGAGTCCTAGCTGCTGTTCAACTTGGAAAGAGAATGGCTACAGCATTTCCTGAAGAGAATTTTTGCATAAGGAGTAATGATGATGTTGCAAAGCTTCTCATGGAAAGGCTGCGGTATGAGAAAAAGGAGCACTTTTTATCGATTTTGCTTAATTCCAAAGGTGAAGTTATAGAGATTGATACCGTTTCGATTGGTGAACTTTCGGCAACTGTCGTGCATCCAAGAGAGGTGTTTAACAGAGCAACAAAGAAGTCGGCGGCTTCAATTATTTTGGCGCATAACCATCCAAGCGGTGATCCAACACCAAGTGTGCAGGATGTGGAAACTACTAAAAGACTTGTTGAGTGTGGAAGGTTAATGGGAATCAATGTTCTTGACCATGTAATAATTGGAAATGGTGATTTTTCAAGTCTCAAAGCGCTCAATATGATTTAAGATAAAGTAAAATATATTATACTGATATTGGAGGAATAGATGATGTTTAATTTTTTAGCGGCCAAAGATATGGGGATTGACCTCGGTACAGCTAATACACTAATTTACATTAAGGATAGTGGTATTGTTTTGGAAGAGCCATCTGTAATTGCTCTTGACAGCAAAAGAGGCATTACTCTTGCAGTTGGAGACGAGGCTAAAAAAATGGTAGGTAAAGCTCCAAGTAATATCAGCGTTGTTAGACCTCTTAGAGAGGGAGTTATTTCTGATTTTGACAGAACAGCTGACATGTTAAGAGAATTTATCATGAAGGCGGTTTCAGCTAATAATGTAAAGAATTTTAGAGTTGTGGTTGGTGTACCGAGTGGGGTTACTGAAGTTGAAAAGCGTGCTGTTGAAGAGGTGGTGAGACAGATGGGTGCAACTGAAGTATACATTCTGGAAGAGCCTATGGCAGCTGCAATTGGTGCGGGGATTGATGTTGACTCATCATCAGCATCGATGATAGCAGATATAGGTGGAGGTACGACAGATATTGCAATAATCGCACTTGGTGGAATAGTTGCAAGTACATCCATCAGATACGCAGGAGATAAATTTAATGAGGCGGTTATTCAATACATTAGAAAGAGATACTCTCTTTTAATTGGTGATAGAACTGCAGAAATGCTTAAAATTAAAGTAGGCACAGCATCGATAGATATTGACGAAAACGGAGATGAAATTATTGAAACTGTAAAAGCAAGTGGTAGAGATCTTCTGACTGGACTTCCAAAGACTTTAGAGGTTTCTAATCGTGATATGATGATTGCTTTACAGGAATCAGTTGATATAATCGTTGATGGAGTTAAGGCCACAATAGAAAAAGCACCTCCAGAAATCGCTGCTGACATAGCTGAGAAAGGGATGATCTTGTCAGGTGGTGGAGGACTCATAAAGAATCTTGACAAGTTAATTGAATCCAGAACTGGGATGAATGTAGGTATTGCTGAAAATGCATTTGAAGCAGTTGCAACAGGAACAGGAATGAGCTTGAACGATGTAGAGAAGCTTAAAGTATACGCAACTACTGTGAATAGAAGATAGAAGATAAATGATATGAGATTTTTCAAGGAACACAAATTGATATCGGGACTTTTGATTATCATAGTTGTTACTTTGGCATTGTTAATTTCCTCTGTTGCAAGTGGCGGCAGGGGAAATTTCGTAACTGAGGGTATTAACACCGTAATAAAGACAGTTACATCACCACTCTACAAGGCTGGTAACAAAACTTCCTCATTTGTTTCAGATATTGGAGGATACAAGAGTACAATCAAGGAAAACGAAAGGCTCAAGAAAGAAAATCGACAATTAAAGGTGGAGCTTAAAGAGCAAAAATTATCACAGGATAAATTAGATGATCTTTCAAAGCTGTCGCAGGCCTTAAACTACGTGGATAGCACTCAAGGGCAAAAGCATATCACTGCTGATGTCACATCAAATGATGCGACCTTGTGGATGCATATTTTCTCAATAAATGTAGGATCTAAGGATGGGATAAAAGTTGGAGCGACAGTTGTTGCAAATGGAGGACTAGTAGGAAAAGTTGCAGAAGTAGGACCTAATTGGGCAAAAGTTAGTTCTATACTAGATCAAGATAATAATATTAGTTTTAGATTATCTGGAGATACAGAGCAGTTAGGTATAATAAATAGCGCAAAAGATGGTAAACTTTCTGGATTTCTCATTAACAACCAAGCAAGTGCAGCAATAGGGGATAAGTTGATTACATCAGGTATGGGCTTATATCCTGCAGGTATTGATGTAGGTACTATTACTAAAACTCAAATAGATAAGAGTCGACAGCTGAAATTGATGATTGTTAAGCCTTCTGTAAATTTCAATGTACTAAAAAGGGTTACGGTGATTATATGAAACTGAGATATCAGATTCTTATTGGAATTCTTTTGGCTTTTATTCAAGGAATACTCTTAAATTTTTTTGGAGATAGTAATTTTTTGCCGAACATAATATTAGTAATTACTATTGTCGGTTTTTTTGTTGAAAGAGATATACAAAAATGGATTGTGATCGCTTGGACTGCGGCGATAGCAAGAGATATAAGCCTTTCAGTATACATCGGATGTGGAGCTATATCCATACTTCTGACTATATGGGCATTATACTTTTTATCTAGATGGATTAACAATGAGAACCTTATTGGTGTTCTTATTGAGATTATTCTTGGGACAGTCCTATATAATTCGTTTTATTGGATAATTTTAGCTATAATAGGCTCAACGTATTCTTATTTATATGCTTTTACCTATTGGATTTATCAAATGCCTATTAATGCTTTGTTAGGAATCATAATCTATTATTTTATGAGCAAAAGGGCGAAAGAGAAACGTAAAAAAGAAAGATTTAGGTATTATTAATGAACCAATGGCGTAAAATTTCTTCAAGATATTATCTAATCGCACTAGTGATATTGTTGCTGATGATTACTCTAGTCATCAGATTGTTTGTGTTATCTGTGATTCAGGGCAAAAATTGGAACGAGCGTGCTAATAACTTGAATTCCAAAGAAATTTACACTGCACCAGTAAGAGGCAATATTTATGATAGGAATGGCAAAATACTTGCAACTAACAAGCAAATTTTTACCGCTACGTTTACAGCAAGCGGTATGAATGTAAAAGAAATAAATAAATCTGCAATACAGCTCATTAAAATTTTAGAATCTAATGGAGATAAATATGAAAACAAGTTTCCAATAAAAATAAGCAAAAATGGAAATTACTATTTTGTTTATGATTATGAAAAAAATAAATGGCTTGATGATAACCAGATTCAAAGAGGCACATCTGCTGGAGATGCATTTGAAATATTGAGGATAAGGTATAATATAGACCCTTCCCTGAGTAGATTTGAGGCATCAAATGAATTATACAAAAAATATAATATGAGCATACCCATAAGTGTAAAAAACATGAATTATACTTTCGATCTTGAGAAGAAATCATTTTTGGAAAGATTTTACTTTGAAGAAGATGATATAGAAAAAGGGATATCAGCAAAATCAACAATTAAAAAACTTAGAACTCTATTTTCGATACCCAAGGATCTCACTGAAGAAGAAGCTATAAAAGTATTGGGGATAAGAAATGAAATTTCTAAAAATGGTTTTACGAGTTATGTGCCAATCACAGTAGCAAAGGAAATTAGTGATGAAACTATAAGCTATCTTGAAGAAGCAAATCTTAAAGGCGCTTCAGTTGCCTCAGAATACATAAGGTATTATCCTAACGGGCAAACGGCAGCGAATGTACTTGGGTACATGGGAAGTATATCAGAATCAGAGGTTGATAAATATATTAAAAAAGGCTACAGCAGTAGTGATATGGTTGGCAAATATGGTATTGAGGGTGTTTATGAGGATGAACTCAGAGGCAAATCAGGAGTAAAAAAAATAAGAGTAGATGCAGGTGGCAGATACGTGTCGACCATTAGCGAAACCGCACCTAAGAGTGGGAAGGATGTATACCTAACAATAGATTTAGATTTACAAAAAACGGCTGAAGAGAGCCTTGCATCCTCAATTACGCAAGCTAGGAAAAATGCTCCTAATTGTGAAAGTGGCGCTACAGTTGGGGTGGAGGTTGAAACTGGAGATGTGGTTGCAATTGCAAGCGTTCCTAGTTATGATCCCAATATTTTTTCCAAAGGCATCACGAAAAAAGCGTGGAAATCAGTTCAGAGTAAAAATCCTAGGGATCCGCTTGCTCCTGCACCACTTTTCAATATTGCTACAAGGACAGCGGTTCAGCCTGGTTCAACATTTAAACCTATAACAGGTATCGCGGCTCTTGAGTGTGGTTTAAGCCCAAATATGACAATTAACGATAAAGGCTTTATAAAAATGGGTGATAGAACTTTTGGTTGTCACACATGGAATGAATTTCGCTCTACGGATGGAGCTTTAAATTTATCTAGAGCGCTCGCAGTTTCTTGCAATTATTATTTTTATTGTATAGCCACTAATAAGGATTGGAATAACGGAGCCTCCCTTGGGCTAGATGGAATGGGTATGGATAAAATGCTTGAAGTAGCCTCTGAACTCGGACTCGGCACTTCTACGGGTATTCAACTTGACGAAGTTGTAGCTCCATTACCATCTGAAGAAAGACATGCAAAATCTATTGAATATGGCCTAAGATCTGATATTACCAGCCAAGCTCATACATATTTTCCTAAGGAAATTGCAGAAAATGACAAGAAGCTATCAAGTAATATTGACACTATTGCTGGATATATGAAGGAAAATCCACCTAGAGATGAACTAATTGAGCGTATTGACAGCGAGACTGACGTACTCAAGGATAAGGTGGTAGACCTATCGGATTTAGTTAAATTTTCATATTTTAACCAAGCAAAATGGGGTGTTGGAGACATATTTAATGTATCGATAGGTCAAGGGGATAACGCATATACGCCTATACAGATGGTGCGATATCTTGCTACTTTGTCGAATGAAGGAAAAAGGAATCAATTGAGCATTGTTAAGGGGGTTTCTGACCAGGGGATGACCAAAAAAAGAAAACCTTATGCAATTAAACTGGATGATAAATCGCTTCTAGAAGATGTTAAAGTTGGAATGCATGAGGTTGTAGTTCGAACAAACCAATTTGGCTCTATTAACAATGATGCTTTTGGTAAAACTGGTACAGCTCAAAGGTCGGGGAAAATCAACCCACCCGATGAAGTTGAATATGTAAAACAGCATCTAGGATCAATAGCTCCTGGAGTTAGGTGGGATGATGTCCAGAACGAAATAGATAAGATGAAAAAAACAAAAAAATATGAAGGCTTTTCATCAAACGATTTGGTCGACAAAGCCTTGATAGTAGCTAGCAATTACAAGGTAACACGCCTAGACATAGATAGATTTAAAGGAGATTACGATAGTTTTGCGTGGTTTATAGCAGCTGCACCAATAAAGAATCCTAAAATTGCAACATCGACAATTTTAGTCCAGGGAGGCACTTCGATGGTCTCTGTTCAGGTATGTAAAGATGTTATTGCAAAGTATCAAGAAATAGAAGGAAATGATACAAAAGAAGAACCTAATAAACTTTCTCAGCAAGGAATTAATATAGCATTTTGATTATGTAGAGTATATAAGAAAACAATAGGAATTAAAAAAAGATATTTGTTATTTTATAGGATGGTAATATGGGTAAAACAATTTTGATAGCGTCAGGAAAGGGTGGCACGGGAAAGACAATGGTTGCCGTAAATCTAGGTGCTACATTCGCTAACAATGGTAAAAAAGTTTTGATTATAGATATGGATCTTGGTCTTAGAAATCTTGATTTATATCTTGGAGTTGAAAACAATGTTGTATATGATGTATACGATGTTATGACAGGTGTTTGTAGAATCAGGCAGGGAATAATACAGGATAAAAGATTTGAAAATTTATATATTATGAGTGCTTCACCAAGCAAAGAAGATGGAACCTTGACCCCCCTTCATATGAAGGTTCTATGCGATAAGTTAAGAGATAAGTACGATTATATTTTGATTGATGCACCCTCTGGTATTGACGACGGAGTCACAATTGCCTCAGCTGGTTCAGACATGGCTATAATAGTAACAAATCCCGAATACTCAGCTATAAGGGATGCAGATGCCATTGACAGAGAACTTACTAAATTAGGAATCGAAGATCGTTATGTTATACTTAACAAAATAGTTGCAGACCTTATAAATCTGGGATATGCACCGAGCTTGATGGAGGTTACTGAATTACTAAGACCTACTTTGATTGGGGCCATACAATTTGATGAAAACATACAAATTTCCACAAATCTAGGCATACCGATTGTACTCAAAGAAAATACATACATAAGGGCAAACTTTGACAAAATAGCAAGCCGTATAGAGGAGCTGTAATCATTCTTGCATACTACACTTGGAGTTTAGATTGAAGCAATATTGGAGCTAGATTAAAGCTAGATTGAAGCTGGATTGGAGCTAGAATAAAGCTAGGTTGAGGCTAGAATCTTATTCCTTTTGAGCTTGAAGCAATGTTTAAAACGATACCAATCGAAATTATTGATGTGAGCATTGATGTACCACCGTAGCTTAAAATCGGAAGAGGCAACCCTGTTACAGGCATAATACCCATATTCATAGCTATATTTTCGAAAATTTGGAAAGCAAACATACCTATTACACCTATGATTATAAGGGATCCGTAAAAATCAACGGATTCCTTTGCTATTTGTGCCATTCTGATAAGGAGAATCGTATAAACTGATATAACTACAAGTCCACCAATAAAACCAAGCTCTTCTATTAAAACCGAAAAAATAAAATCGGATGTTTGCACAGGTATAAAATCCAGCTCCTTCTGTGTACCGTTAAATAGACCTTTGCCAAAAAGGCCTCCCGATCCCATAGCTACTTTGCCTTGAAAAACTTGATAATTTCCTGGAAGCTGGAGATTTTCAGGGTGTAGAAATGCTTCTATTCTATTCTTTTGATATGGTGCCATAAATAAATATGCAACAGGTACAAAAGCTAATAGCAAGGCGAAAAATTTCCCAAATGTTTTAAGGTCAACCCCAGAGAAAAAAATCATAAAGAGCCAGATAGAAGAGAAGACCAGTGCAGAGCCAAGATCCTCCTTTAAAACTAAAAGAATGATAGGAGCGGCAAAGATAACTGCCTTAATTAATCCTTTGAAATTAGATAATTGATCCTGGTTTTTTTCCAAATATTCAGCCATCATTAATATGAAAAGAATCTTAACAAATTCAGAAGGCTGTATAGTTGTAAAACCTAGCGTTATCCATGCTCTTGAACCGTATTGGACGATTCCTATACCAGGAACATACACCGTCAAGAGGAAGAGAAGTGAAATGGTATACAGAAGTGCAATATGACTTTTAAAAGTTGAATAGTGGTATTTTGAAATAAAAACACATATAACCACTCCAATCAAAAATGATGCAGTTTGGATTATAGTGTCTCTTGCAATAAATCCAGTGGAAATATGCGTGCTTCCTATCATAACTACGCTGACGATAAAAAGAAAAAGCACAGAAATTATTATAACTGGATCTGTTTTCTTTTTTAAATCTGCAAAAAGATTCATCTTTTACCTCTTATTTCTTGACATGTATTAGCATTAACAATTATAATATATGTTGTATGAGCATAGCAAGTTTAATTTTGTTGTGTTATTTCTGAGAAATTACTTATTATATTTAAGATGTAATTCACATTTTATTATATTATATATTATTAACGCACAATTTTACGCTAAAAATTCAAAATGAAGGAGGTGCTAGAATGTCTCCAGTATTTATTGTAATTTTAGTTGGATTAATTGCCCTAATCTTGGGCCTACTGATTGGATATATATATAGAAAAAATGTAGGAGAAAGAACTATCGGCAGTGCCGAGCAGAAGGCAAAAAATTTAATACTAGATGCAGAGAAGAAATCGGAATCAATTAAGAAAGAGATTGTTTTAGAAGCAAAGGAAGACGCTAACAGAATTAGAAGTAGCCTTGATAGAGAGGTTAAAGATAGGAGAAATGAACTTTCAAGATCTGAGAGGAGATTACAACAGAAAGAAGAATCACTTGATCGAAAGATAGAGAACATTGAAAAAAAAGAATCTAATATTGTAAAAAAGCAAGAATCACTTGAAAAGAAAAATCAAGAGGTTGACAGCTTTATTGAGAAACAGATACAAGAACTCGAAAAGATATCGGGTTACACAAGGGACGAAGCCAAGGAAATATTGCTTTCGGAATTAGAGAAAGATATTAGACATGATGCGGCTATAATGATTAGAAACATAGAGTCTGAGGCAAAAGAAGAAGCTGATAAAAAAGCAAAATATATTATCACAGGGGCTATACAAAGGTGTGCAGCAGATCACGTTGCTGAGTCTACTGTTTCAGTGGTTTCACTTCCTAATGATGATATGAAGGGCAGAATAATTGGTAGAGAGGGAAGGAATATAATTGCACTTGAGACTCTCACTGGTGTTGACCTTATTATTGACGACACGCCTGAAGCTGTTATTATATCGGCATTTGATCCTGTTAGAAGAGAAATTGCAAGAGTTGCTTTGGAAAAGCTTATTCTAGATGGTAGAATTCATCCTTCGAAGATTGAAGAAATGGTCGAAAAAGCCACAAAAGAAGTAAATCAGATTATGAAGGAAGAGGGAGAAGAGGCTACATTTGAGGTTGGAATACACAATCTTCACCCAGAGCTTGTAAGGCTACTTGGACGACTCAAATATAGGACTTCATATGGTCAAAATGTTCTTAAGCATTCAATTGAGGTCGCACACCTCGCTGGGCTTATGGCAGGAGAACTTGGACTTGACGTTAAGCTTGCAAAGCGAGCAGGACTTCTTCATGATATTGGAAAAGCACTTGACCATGAATATGAGGGTACACATGTTGATATAGGTATAGATATTTTACGAAAATACAAGGAAACTCAGGCAGTTATCAATGGAATGGCAGCACACCATGGTGATTATGAACCGCAAAGCATGGAAGCTGTTTTAATTGCTGCTGCAGATGCTTTGTCAGCTGCAAGACCAGGTGCAAGAAGAGAAACCCTCGAAGTTTATATTAAAAGACTTCAACAACTTGAAAGTCTTGCTGTCACTACCCATGGCGTTGAAAAAGCATTTGCTATTCAGGCAGGACGTGAAGTACGAATTATCGCTAAACCTGATCAAATTAGAGATGATGAAGTTGCACTACTTGCTAGAGAAATTTCAAAGAAAATTGAATCTGAATTGGAATATCCAGGACAGATTAAAGTAAATGTATTGCGTGAAACACGTGCGATTGAATACGCCAAGTAGTCAATTAGAACATAATATTTATAATATGCTAGATTACGACTCCTCATCTATATGGGGAGTTATTTAAATAAAAACAGAAGCAGGATCATTCAAATGAAAGAAATATATTTAGATAATAGTGCTACAACAAAACCCTTTGAAAGCGTTTTATCTTCAGTTGAAGAAACTCTTGATCAGTTGTATGGTAATCCATCATCACTCCATGACAAAGGGTTTGAAAGTGAGCAACTATTAAAAAAATCAAGAAAATTAATTGCAAACAGTTTGGGGAAAAAAGAAAATACGATAACTTTTAATTCTGGGGGCACTGAAGGCGACAACAATGTCTTACAGTGTGTTGCAAGAGATAGAAGCCGAATTGGCAAAACCATAATAACTACAGAGGTCGAACATCCAGCAATTCTAGAAACTTGTAAGTACCTAGAAAAAGAAGGCTTCAATATAATTAAGATTTCCGTGGATGAATACTGCAATCCCAACCTCGAAGAATTAAGCTCGCATATGTCGAAGGATGTTATACTAATATCCGTAATGACCGTGAATAACGAGGTTGGCACAGTATTCCCGATAAACAAAATAAATGAAATTAAGGGAAATGCTTTGTTTCACTCAGATGCGGTGCAGGCTTATGGCAAAGTTGATATCAACGGATTCGAAGGAGATTTCCTAACTGCGAGTGGGCACAAAATACATGGCCCTAAGGGGGTTGGATTCCTATATAAAAAAAGTGGAGTAAGGCTAAGCCCATTGATATTTGGTGGGAATCAAGAATCTGGACTTAGATCGGGAACTGAGAATGCTCCTGGCATTGTAGGAATGGCAAAAGCAGCTGAAATGATTGTTCCCAAGATTCAATGTAACTATGAAAAGGTAAAGACGCTTTGGGTCAGACTAAAGCAAGGCATTTTAGACATAGGGGATGTAGTAATAAATAGCCCAGATGATTGTATTCCGTATATACTTAATGCAAGCTTTATGGGGACAAGAGGAGAGGTAATACTGCATAGGCTCGAATCGAATGGAATCTTTGTGAGCACAGGCTCGGCATGCTCATCCAACAAAAACAGCAAAAGCCATGTACTTAAGGCCATGGGCAAGACCGATAAGGAAATAGAAGGCGCAATAAGATTTAGTTTAAGTGCACAAAACACTGCTGAAGAAATAGATACTGTTTTGTCGATTCTAGAAGATGCCGTAATAAAATTCAGAAAACTTGGAAGTTTTTAGGAAAAGGACACGTATATATGATGAATGAAGAGAAAATATATATTGTAAGGTGTGGAGAGGTTGCTCTTAAGGGTATGAATAAACCTTATTTTGAAAGAGTTCTCGTAGAAAGAATAAAGAAAAATTTAAAGAACATTAAAGACAACAGGGTTAGTCGTAAGGAAGGACTAATATTCGTGCGTGTACCGCTTGAATCAGATACGAATGAGGTTATTGCTGAAATCTCGAAAGTCTTTGGTGTTTCTTCTGTCAGTCCAGCTCTTGAAGTGGAATCTGATCTTGATTCGATTGGATCTAAGGCTGTAGAATTTATGAATTCTATGATCGAAAACGAAGGCGTGAAGACCTTTAAGGTGGAAGCGAAAAGGGCTGATAAAAACTTCCCAATAAAATCTCCTGAGATAGCTGCAAAAATTGGAGCCTATGTCCTTAAGGGTTGCGGGACTTTGAAAGTAGATGTTCACGAGCCAGATTGTCATCTATTTGTTGATTTAAGAGTTGACAAAACATATATATATACTAAGAAAATCAACGGATTAGGGGGATTGCCTCTTGGAACTAATGGCAAAGGCATGGTACTGTTGTCTGGAGGCATTGATTCTCCTGTGGCGGCGTGGATGATGGCGAAGAGAGGTATGGTTATTGATGCCGTACATTTCCATTCATATCCGTACACAAGTCCTAGGGCACAGCAGAAGGTTGAGGAGCTTGCGGAGATAATTTCATCATACTGTGGCAAAATAAACATGACTGTCATTAATTTGCTACCTATTCAAGAGGAAATTGTCAGCAATTGCCCCGAGGATGAAACAACTATTTTGGTGCGAAGGTTTATGATGAGGATAGCCGAAAAGATAGCTCTCAAACAAAATGATCTGATGCTGATTACAGGTGAAAATCTTGGGCAAGTAGCGAGCCAGACTGCGGAGGCTTTGGTTGTTACAGACCAGTCCGTCGAATTGCCGGTTATGAGACCGTTGATAGGGATGGATAAGGTTGAGATTATGGATATGGCAAGGAGAATCGGAACCTATGAAAAATCAATAGAGCCATATGAGGATTGTTGTACTGTATTTTTGCCTAAACATCCAGTAACCAAACCAAAGCTTGAAAGGATTTTGAATTCGGAGTCTAGGCTTGATGTTGATAGACTTGTAGAAATGGCTGTTAATTCAGCCGAGAAGATAGAAATCGGTTAGTCGTTACCGAATCATCATTTAAATTTTGACTAAAATTTAAATTAAATCTTAAATTACACTTGAAATATAGTTAGTAAAGTGTTTTAATAATAATGTATGGCTGTTATTTTTGTAACAAAACGCAAATCACTATTAATTCTGTGCTTTCTTGAGATATTTGTATATGATTACTGAAATTCGGCCCAAAGGATTGCGGTTAACACTTCTCTATTGAGAAACCGTTATTATATTAAAAGGAGGCATTTTTATAATGAACTTTTCACTAACGAAGGAACAAGAATTCGTAAAGAAAACCGTTAGAGCATTTGCTACAGCTGAAGTTGAGCCTATTGCAGCGGACATTGATGCGGAACATAGATTCCCAGAAGAAACAGTTGAAAAGATGGCTAAATACGGGTTCATGGGAATTCCGTTCCCAACAGAACTCGGCGGAGCAGGTGGAGATCACGTGTCTTATGCTATCACTGTAGAAGAACTTTCAAGAGTTTGCGCATCTACAGGCGTTATCGTTTCAGCTCATACTTCTCTTTGCTGCTGGCCAATCTTTAATTGGGGAAGCAAAGAACAGAAAGAAAAATATCTTCCAAAGCTTCTTTCAGGAGAACATCTTGGAGCTTTTGGTCTAACAGAACCTAATGCAGGTACCGACGCTGCAGGTCAGCAAACAAGAGCAGAGCTTGATGGAGATGAGTGGGTTCTTAACGGCGCTAAAGTTTTCATTACAAACGGAGGATATGCTGATGTCTTTGTTGTAATGGCTATGACAGACAAATCAAAGGGCAACCACGGAATTACAGCATTTATCGTTGAAAAGGGAGACCCTGGTTTCTCAATTGGTAAAACAGAGGATAAGCTAGGTATTTGTGCTTCATCTACTACTGAGCTTATTTTCCAGAACTGTAGAATCCCTAAGGACAGATTACTTGGTGGAGTAGGCAAAGGCTTTAAGGTTGCAATGTCTACACTTGATGGCGGAAGAATCGGTATCGCTTCTCAGGCACTTGGAATTGCACAGGGTGCTTTAGACGTGACAGTTGATTACATGAAGGCTAGAAAACAGTTTGGAAGAAAGCTTACTCAGTTCCAGGCTCTTCAGTTTGAAGTTGCTGATATGGCTACAAGAATTGAAGCGGCTAGACTTCTTGTGTACAAAGCAGCTGACATGAAGGATAGAGGTCTTCCTTATGGTAAATTCTCTGCAATGGCTAAATTGTTCGCAGCAGAAACAGCTATGCATGTAACAACCAAGTGCGTACAGCTTCACGGTGGTTACGGATACACTAAGGATTATCCAGTTGAAAGAATGATGAGAGATGCTAAGATCACAGAGATTTATGAAGGAACTTCTGAAGTTCAGAAGATAGTAATTGCTGCATCTGTTATCGGCAAATAATTAGTAGGAGGAGTTTAAAATGGCATTTAAAATTATTGTATGCGCTAAACAGGTTCCTGATACAAACGAGATTAGAATCAATCCGGAAACAGGAACGCTAATTAGAGATGGCGTACCAAGTATTCTTAATAACGACGACGCTAACGCTCTTGAGGAAGCACTTAAGATTAAGGACAAGTTCGACGATGTTCATATCACAGTTGTTTCCATGGGACCTCCACAGGCACAGGATATGCTTTTTGAGTGTATTGCAATGGGTGCTGACGAAGCTGTTCTTTTAAGTGACAGAGCAGTTGGTGGTTCTGATACTTGGGCAACATCGAATGCTATCACAGCAGCAATTAAGAAAATTGGCGACTATGATCTAATCTTCGCAGGTAGACAGGCTATCGACGGAGATACAGCTCAGGTTGGACCACAGATTGCAGAAAAACTACATCTTCCACAGGTTACATATGTTGAAGAATTCGAAATAGCTGACAATATGAAGGATATAACTGTTAAGAGACAGCTTGAGGATGGATATGAAATCATCAAACTTCAAACTCCTTGCATGCTAACAACTATCAAGGAACTTAATGAGCCAAGATATATGCACATCAAGGGTATCTTCGATCAGAACAAGAAGATTACAGTTTGGAGTGCAGCTGATGTAGAAGTTGATTTGACAACTGTAGGTCTTAAGGCATCTCCTACAAATGTATATCGTTCCTTT
>USBT01000003.1 GCA_900553025.1 uncultured Eubacteriales bacterium
CTTTTAATAGTCCTATTAAATATTTCTTTCCTCCTAAGTCTAGTAATGGCATTAGCTCATTTACTAGCTTTTTTATTTCTCTTTCTGTGCTTACTCTCTGCTTTTTCATATCTACTCTCCTAAACGCTATCAGCCTTTCCTTTCAGTTTTTTTCTCTTTATTCAAACCATCATCCTTTTGGCAAGCCTCTCTGCTACATCGTCTATATAGTAGAACCTGCTTCGTCCTCGTTTTTCATAGTTGCAACCATCGCATAGTGCGTATGCTTCGGATCTTCTCATCTGCATAGTCTTTGCGACCATCGGCGCAGTTATGACAATCGCTTCCGTTTTTTTCTCTAAATCTTTTTTAATTTGTGTCTTTGTCATAGCGTCGCTCCTCCTTGTTTATCAACTTGCTTAAGGGATCTATTAGTTTTTTCGCAAAATGTGTAATTATTTGTTAAAAAAAATCTCCCCCACTGGCTTTTCAAGCAAATTTGCAATTCTAATTTTTACTGAATCACGTGGCACTCTCTCGCCACTCTCATACATCGCAACAGCAGATGGTGAAATTTCAAGCAATTCTCCAAGTTGTTCTTGGGTGTATCCTTCTTGAATCCTATAATTTTTTATAGCATCAGCATAATTGTTCAATTATATTTCCTCCTTCCTTTCACTAAATGTGTAACTATATTATTTTCTATTTTTACATTTTGTCAACACGTTTCGTGAAATTATATTTATTTTTTCACTTTAAGTGATATTATTTATACAGGAGGTGAAAAAATGAATTTTCGTACTAGACTTAAACAATTAAGGATGGAAAAACAATTAAATCAAACTGATTTAGGTAGCGCCTTAAACCTAGCAACGTCTACAATATCCATGTATGAGAACGGTAAGCGTGAGCCTGATTTCGAGACTTTAGAAACTATTGCCGACTATTTTAACGTAGATATTGATTATTTACTGGGAAAAACAGATAAAATTACTAGAATTGAATTTGACGACTATTCCGATGTTACTAACCTTATTCACCCCTCTGCTTACCGTATCCCTATTGTTGGCAAGATATGTGCTGGAGATGGCTGTTTTGTCATTGAAGAAAAAATGGGATACTTTGCAATTGACCATACTATTAAGGCTGATTTTGCCCTTATCGTTAAGGGGGACAGCATGATTGATATTGATATAAATGACGGTGATATTGTTTTAATTAAAAAAGTATATGATTACTATGACGGCAGAATTTATGCTATTAGGCTTATTGATGAGAACGAGGCAACTATTAAGAGGTGCTACTTTGAGGAAGATAAGGTAATCATGCAGCCTTGCAATCCTGAATTTAAACCGATGATTGCTGACGGCAAGAATGTGTCTGTGGTTGGTGAGTGCGTGGGCGTGTATCATGCACTATAAAATATATTAAATGAGAAAGGAAGTTACTATGGCGAATATTCCAGTAAAGGTAAAAAAGAGGTTTTCTGATAGTCTAAAAAAGTACAAGCCGATTCTTACAAGGGCGGAAAAGCAGGATTTAAATGAAAGCGACACCGTAACAATAATTGTTGATATGCTGTCAGATATATTTGGCTATGATAAGTATACCGATATTACATCAGAATTTGCTATAAAGAAAACATACTGTGATTTGGCAATACGCATAGACGGTGTTGTGAAAATTTTAATTGAGGTCAAGTCAATTGCGACTAATCTTAGAGAGAATCATCTGAAGCAAGCTACCGATTACGGATCAAACGCAGGTATTGATTGGGTTGTTTTAACTAATGGGGAAACTTGGAAGGTATATAAGATTATATTTGGTAAACCGATTGAACATGAGCTAGTATATGAGTTTAATATGCACGATTTGAAAGCGACTAATGCTGATGACATATGTTACCTGTTTATGCTATCCAAAGAGGCCATAGGCAAAAAAGGTGACTCTTTAGATGAATATCACGCCCAAAAGAAGCTCCTAAATCCCCCTATGTTAGCGCAAATTATTTTGCATGATGATGTTATAAACGCTATAAAAAGAACGCTAAGAAAAGTATCTTCAGATACAAAAGTAAGTAGCGATGAAATTTATCAAATACTGGTAAATGATGTGCTAAAAAGAGATGCGCTTGACGACGAAAAGACGCCGGAGTACAAAAGAAAGATTGCTAGAGCCACAAAGAAAAAAGTAAAAGCATAATTTTATTCATACACATAGGAAGGAGAAAAAATGGAAAATCAAAGCTCTTATTTTGATGGGGTCTTTAAGTAAACAATCTTTTATTCCTGCATAATCGTGAGCTAATCGTGTGAGTGGGCTAAGACAAATGGCTTAAATTAGCCATAATAAGCAAAAATAATCGTGCGAGAAGCATGCAACATAGGATATAAATTAAACATACATATTTTGTTAAATAATAAATTATAGTTGATTTTTCTTTTATATACTGTTACACTTAATCTACTAATTGAGTGGGCGGGCGATGTGTCGCCCTACTGGAACGGTCTTGGAGAAATCTAAGGCCGTTTCGTGCTATCTGGAGAAGTTATGGAAAATACAACTAGTAAAACATTTGGAAACAATTAAAGGGATAATAATGGAAAAGGAACTAATTCTAGAATTAAAATCATCTTTTGATGAAATAATGCACATTACAGAAGATGGGACAGAATATTGGTTTGCAAGAGAATTGCAAAAATTACTAGGCTACGCAAGATGGGAAAACTTTGAAAAAGTTATAGAAAAAGCAAAATTATCTTGTAAAACATCTGGAAGCATTGAAAAAGACCAATTTCGTGGCGTCACGAAAATGGTAACTTTCAAAGTAGCCAAAATAAGCAAAAATAATCGTGTGAATAATTAGTAAAATTATAAAAACATAAAAAAGGGACAAGATGAGTAGTAAAAAAACTAAAACCGAATTATTAAATCATAAAACACAATCTATTAATAATATATCTTCTTATATAGATAATCTAATTAATAGTAATCCTAAGGATCAAAGCTGTGCCGATAAATTGTGCTATTGGATAGATGATTATACTAATTTCTTAAAGAAAGAAAAAACATTTGATTCTAAAAAAATCATTAGTTATAGAAAAGGAGATATTGTAAAAGTTCATTTAGGATATCGCATAGGTAACGAAGAAGGCGGATTACATTATGCAGTTGTTATGGATAAACGCAACAATAAAAGCAACTCTTTGGTTACGGTTATTCCTTTGACTTCAATTAAGCCAGGTAAAAGTGTTCATCCTAATTCTGTAAAAATTGGTGGTGATTTATTTCAATTGCTAATTAGCAAGCACAATAAGTTACATAACAGCATTTTCGAGAAAAAAATTCAATTAAAGGATACCATAAATGATATTAAATCAGGAGATATAAAATCATCTGAGGATGCGTTAAATGATATGTACTCTCGTCTTCACATATTAGATAGTGAAATCAATAAGCTTGATATCCTAAAGAAAAGTATTTTGAATATGAAAAAAGGTAGTATAGCTTTAACGAATCAAATAACAACTGTTAGTAAAATTAGGATTTATGATCCTTTATATAGCCACCATGTATTGTATGGTATACGTCTGCAACCTACTACACTTGCGAAATTAGATCATAAAATTAAAGAATTATATTTTTAAATATGATTTTTTCCTAAAAATTAAATAAATTTTGTAAATTTTCAAAAGAATTGTGGTATAATATCAATGTAAACAATGCACTATATGTGCCGAATTAAAAGACATTGCCATTTTATGGCCAAAAGAGTTCCACAATTGTGGGACTCTTTTATTGTTTTTCATCACTTTATGAATTTAAGCTAACACTTTCTGAATCCACAAATAGATAAATATTGACACCTTTATGCTTTAGGTATAAACTGGATATAAATTTAATGACTGGATTAGCTTCTAATCCTACCAGATGCCTTAAGCAAATAGCCTAAGGCATTTTGCGTTTTATTGAAAAATTTGACTGGTATAATACAAGTCAAAACTACAAATTAAAACAAAAAACCCCCAGGCATAAAGCCCAGGGGAGGCTGCTTTGATACAACCCGATTAGCACTCAAATTGTATCATTGCAGCGCACCTATGTCAAATAAGGAGGCGCTTTTTTAATGAAAAAATATAAATTTAAAGCGTCTTTTACTTTCGATGGTAAGAGATACCAGATATATGCCGATACTGAAAAAGAGCTTATAAGAAAATCCGAAAGACGTAAAATGGAGCTTGAGCAAGGAAGGGTGTCCATAGAATCGTCGATGTTTTTATCCGATTGGGCGAGTTGTTGTGTTGAAACCTATAAAGTAAATGTAAAAGAAAAAACTAAGCAGGATTTTATTTATACCGTTAGAAGGAGTATTTTATCTCACTTGGGCAATCTAAAACTTAAGGATATAAAGCCCTTGCATTGTCAGCAGGTCTTAAACTATCAGCAGGGTAAATCCACGTCTCAAATCAACAAGGTATACCAGGCACTTCAATTTTTGATGAATAAAGCAGAACAACAAAAACTAATAAATGAAAATCCTGCGAAATTCGTGCAAAAACCCTCTGGAGTAAAAAAAACAAGGCGTGCTTTAACAGAGTATGAGCAAGAAATTTTTACTGAAGTAGCCATGACAAACAGGAAGTATTATGGGTTTTTACTCATGTTGTACTGCGGATGCAGACCAAGTGAAGCGTATAACTGTAAAGGTCAAGATATACAATCTGTTGATAATGTAAAACTACTCCACATTTGCGGCACAAAAACAAAGAATGCAAATAGATATGTTCCTTTGCCTAATTGCCTATATGGCATAATTAAAGATACACCTAGAGATATGGCTATTTGTGTGACTTCAAAAGGTAATAGAATAACTGAAAATTACATGAGAAAAACTTGGAACAGCTATAAAAGGAATATAAATCTTAGAATGGGATGTAAAACATATCGCAATCAACTCATAGAACCTTATCCTTTAGATTCCTGTATTGTGTAATACTGTTTAAGACATACCTACTGCACCAATCTTGCGAAGAACAAAATCGACATCAGAATGGCTCAAAAGCTAATGGGGCACAGTGATATAAGTATTACAGCAAACATCTATACGCATGTGGATCAGGACGATGTTATCGAGGTAGCAAAGAATATGAATCTATGTGTGTTACCCCCTGCTTTACCAAAGCCAATAAGCGTTGAAAAATAGCCATTTTGCTTATACCTCTTAATCAGGGTGTCCGGGGTTCGAACCCCCGTGGGTGTACCATCAAAGAAAGCCCTTGAAAACATTGGAGTTTCCAACGTCTCAAGGGTTTTTTAATGCTCAAAATATATGCAATTTTTTATATCCAAATTGACCTAAGTTGACCTACCTAGAACTATATTTTGTTGTGATTGCTGTCTGTGCGACTGTCTTAAGTGCTCTCACTCTTGTTGCCTCTAACCATGTGATTCTTTTTTTAGTCATTGTCTTTTCTTTTGCAAATAAAAAACCAGTCACAAGACTGGCTCATAAAACTTATTATATTTAAAATTATAAATTTTTACATATATCTATTTTATTGATAAGTATTCCTTTAATGCGGTTTGAAGCACATTTGAGAAATTGACAGATGAATCCTCAGCTAAATCATTCAACCACTTAGGAATTGTTAATGTCTTTCGAATAGATTTATTATCTACCCTATCTTTTACTAAATCCACCCATAAATCTATATATACTAAATTCCCCGATTGCTTGCTAAATGTAGGCTTCGGTAATTTTTTCTTATGCTTAATATATGAATATGCAACCGCTTCCAGTACATCTTTAGCATTTTTGATTGCTTCTTCAAATGTTTCTCCGTCTGTAAAAGCTTCTTCAAAATCAAGGAAATTCACATAGTATATATCGTTTTCTTCTCTTATATTACACGGATAATAAATTTTATTCATATTAACCCCCTATCATAATGAACTACAGAGCTAAAATTTCAGTCCTGTAATTCTTTCGATGTTGCTTGCTGTTCCTGCTGGTATTTCTTTCTTAGTACACTTTACTGGACACATTTTACCGTCCTTGATATAAATTTCATGTGAACCTGTAGTGTGATCTAATTCCCAACCATTTTGTTTTAACAGTTTTACAACTTTTCTGTAAGGTATATTTTTTGACATGTCATCCTCCTTACAGCTTTATTGTACGTGTAATTTATACGTGTGTCAATTCTTTTTTATTTTGCCTTTATGTCCAGTTTACTAATTTAACATAATGAATCTCAATATGTCCAAATTTCTTATAGAACTTATCCTCTAAAGTCCAATAAACTCATTTGAATTGTATCGATAAACTTAGAATCATTGATTCACAAGCACTTTACTGTTACAATGTCTTTACAAAATATCTTTCAATGCATACTATACGGATACTAATTAACTTTGCTTGCGATCTGTGCAACTGCTGAAAATTACAGAATTTACGGAGAATAAGATGTCAAACTTCATTCAAGGCCTCATATTGGGGTTCGTTTACGTCATGCCAATAGGCACACAAAACATTTTTGTTATCAATACCGCTCTTAGGCAGCGTAGGTCAAGAACTTGGCTTACTGCACTTATTGTGTTTCTATTTGACATTAGCCTTGCCATCGCTTGTTTTTTCGGAGTCGGAGCGATTCTGCAAACAGCTACGTGGTTAAAATTATCAGTTCTCTGTCTCGGCTCTCTAATTGTTATCTATATAGGATTCTCCATCTTTGTTGATAAAAACACCAACATCGATAGCGATACCAACGTGAATATCCCCATAAGAAGGGTCCTGACAACAGCCTTCGTTGTAACCTGGCTAAACCCTCAAGCACTAATAGACGGTAGCCTCATGCTTGGTGCCTTCCATGCTTCTATGCCAGGATATGCGGGCACTCTTTTTATTTCGGGGGTTTGCATGGCTTCATTTCTGTGGTGGTTTGGCATGTCCTCCTTTGTTTCTCTCTTCAAAGCGAAAATCTCAAGCAAAACACTGCGCATAATCAACATTGTTTGCGGTGCTGTTATAATGTTTTATGGAGCAAAGTTATTCGTTGACTTTGTAAAAATGTTAATTCCTATTATAAACAACTAAATTTTAAATTATTTAGGCAAATAAACTCACGTTTTTGTAATCTTCAGAATTCTTTATCCTGTTCATTTTTCTTTTTAAGCATATATTCTATTTTAAATTCAAATAATTTTACATATATACAATCTATCATCAAACTTGATTTTAATTTACCCATCGAATATAATAATTATACATAATTGTGAGAACTCAAGAAAGGAGATACCAATGATAAAAATTATATTTGAACCCGCACAAAACAGAGCTGCTGCATACGATGGCGACAAAAACATCGGCGAAGCGACTTACACAAATTCCGATAGCACTTGGACACTCGACCACACTTTTGTTGACAAAGACTACGGCGGTCAAGGTATCGCCGCTAAACTGATTGACGAGGTCGTAAAGAATGCAAGAATCCAAAAGACTAAGATTGTGCCACAGTGTTCATATGCGGTAAAAAAATTCGAGACAACGCCGGAATACGAGGACGTTTTAGCAAAATAAAGATAATTTGACAGAAAAATAAGGGTAATGTAGCAACATAATAAGGATAATTTAACCACATCAAAAAAATTTATATTAAGACAATTTATCAGAATGAGGAGGGGCGGAGCTCTGTCCGCTTTGATGCAATGAAAATATCGACAGTAATAGAAAATCACGACTCAAAACTTCAGAAAATTATAGACTCGCAGAGAAAATTCCAAAGGAGTGGTGTACCGCTAGAAAAAGATTTCCGCCTAGCAGCACTCAAAACACTTAAATCCATGGTTTCCGATAATGAGGACAAACTGATTCGAGCGCTTAAGGATGATTTGTCCAAATCGGAGAGCGAAGCCTTTATTACAGAGATTTCGATTGTGTATCAAGAGATTGACTACGCCCTAAAAAATCTAAATAAGTGGATGAGGCCTCACAAAGTTCCTCAAACTCCTACAAACATCCCCTCCAAGAACTATATTCTGCCCGAACCGTACGGCGTCGTGGCTATTTTGTCGCCTTGGAACTACCCTGTTAATCTCGCACTTGTACCCTTAGTCGGTGCTCTTGCCGCAGGAAATTCAGTTATCTTGAAAAACTCGCGAAGTAGCGTCCAAACCTCTGAGCTTCTAAGAGAGCTTATAACAAAATATTTTCCTGCCGAGGTAGTTTGTGCGGTTGATCCAGCAATCGACTACGATGAATTGCTCGAGCCGCGATACGACTATATATTTTTTACAGGAAGCACTGAAGCTGCAAAAGATGTGATGACAAAGGCTGCTAAACACTTAACACCTGTCAGTCTTGAGCTCGGCGGTCAATGTCCTTGTATAGTTGATTCCAAGGCAAATGTTAAGCTCGCCGCTAAGAGGATTATGTGGGGCAAATTTTTGAATGCAGGCCAAACTTGCATATCAATCAATCACGTCTGGGTGCAAAGGAGCGTTGAAGATGATTTTGTGAAGGCCATGCTCGGTGAAATTCTGGAAAACTACCGCAATGCTGTAAACGATCCAGATTATCCTAAAATAATCTCTGAAAAACACTTCAATAGGCTCTCTGGTCTGCTCGATGACTGCTTATCTAACAAAGAGCGTCTTGTAATCGGAGGCTCAAGAAGTAAGGAAAATCAAAAAATTTCTCCTTCCTTGATAATCCATGCCGACTTATCCGACAAGGTCATGGAAAGAGAAATTTTTGGTCCAATTCTTCCAATATTGAGTTTCGATAATCTAAGTAAGCTTAAAAAATACATGCTAAATATCGAAAAGCCGCTAGCTTGCTATTTCTTCTCTGAAGATATTGACAAGGCGAGCAGCTTTATGAACTCCGTTTCTTACGGTGGAGGCTGCATAAACGATGTTTTGATGCATGTCAGCCATCACAGCCTACCATTCGGTGGTGTTGGCAATAGCGGAATGGGCGCATATCACGGTAAATATAGTTTTGACACCTTCACACACTACAAGCCAGTTGTTTCAACATCCACTCATGTTGATTTACCGTTTCGCTATCCTAGATTTGCTAAGAAAAATCTTCCGCTTATAAAGAAATTTTTAAAAATATGACTTTTACTTATATATTGCTAATTAAAAAGAGTATAGGATTTATCTAAAAAATAAGTCCTATACTCTTTTGCTTTTATACTTTTATATTATTTATTTACCTTGGCTCTATTTATCAGCACAAGTGCAATGCTTGCAACAGCTAAAGATAGTAGCGCTACAAGTATTCCGCTATCTCCTGTATTAGGTCCTTTTTGCATTTCAGCATTCACCATGTTTTTATCCATAACGGTAACTTTTGCGATGGCAATTGCCTGATGCCCATCTTTATCTTTCACAGCATATTTGATTTCGTATTTTCCTGTTTTGTTGATATCAAAGTTGCCCTTATCTAATACAATGACTTGAGCATATAAATCCCCATCCTCAGTATCTGTTGCTGAAATAACAGGCTTTAGTAGTGTAAATGTCTTGTCCCCCTTGGTAACAGACATATCCTTCACTTTTAAAATTGGCAACCCTGTATATGTAGCATACAAATCCATATCCTCTCCGACCTTCGACTCTAAGTTGAAAGGTTTGCCATTCTTATCTAACCAATTAACAAATTCTTTATTGGCTAATGCTGGTGCCATGACAGGTTTAACTTTCGTATCTTTTTCAATGACCTGAGTATCTATCAGTTTTTTATCAGCATCGTAGAAATTTACAGTTACTGCTTTAGCAAATAGTGGCTTTGCAATTGTGTAACCGTAACCACGAGTTTTGTTGGTGCTGGAAGCAGGTTCATAAGCTATGAAATAATCTTTCTGAACAGCTCCTTTCTTAATTCCCGGCTTTAAAATTCTACCTTTATCACTATTTATTCTTTTGCAGAACCATCCCTTGAAAATATAACCGTCTTTGATAGGTCCATCTGGTATATGCAATGTTGAATCCTTAGTTACTTGAGATTCCTTAATCTCCTTACTGCCATCTGCAAATACGTTCCCATCAGGATCGAAGGCTACAATCTGTTGAGCAAATGTCATCACACCTTTCTCATTCTTAGCAGGGTCTAGGTGATATACTTTGAATTCAAAAGACGGTGATTCGAATTCTTTATTACCCTCTCCTGGATACTCGCCAGCCATTAAATGATAATTATCTGGAAGTGTTTCCGTAATAAGTCGAACCTTAAGCTTATCACCTACATTATAATCGCCTATTGATATCCACCCGCTGTGATTAGTAACACCTGCATACTTTGCGTTTACAATTTTTTCTTCACCACCATTAACAGAAACTGCAAATTTCAAGTTCTCAAGTTTATATCCTGGAATTACCTTCTCTATATCAGTTTTGTTGTCAATAGTATGAAAATCACTTGTCTTATTTGCAAAATCCGTCTTTTCAACAAAGATTTCGAAAATAACAGATTCTAATTTGTCATTTCCATCTCCCTGCATAGGTGCATTATCGTTATCATCTGCATAAACAGCAGAAAAGTTTGGACTTAACAGAAATCCAACTGACAAAATTACAGCTAATAGACAAATGCCTATTTTGTTCTTCGTAAAACTCATTTTAATTCTCCCTTCTGAATTTTTTTAATTATACTCTGTATAATTATATCACCCCCCCTTATTTTTCAACATCTTTTATGCTGTAGCAGTTAATAAGGTTAATGTTGTAATCACATAAATGTAAACACTATATAAAAAGACAATCGTTTATGATTGCCCTTTTATAAATATATCATTTTTAAAATTTGCGATACACAACTGTTTTCGGTTAGCATCAAATAATATGCACATGCCCCGTCATTGCTTAGCCCAGTTGCTTAGCCCATCAGATTTTCAGGATTTAATCCCTCAAGCTCAGGAATTACAAACAAACCGTCCTTTCTGATAAGCACGTCGTCAAAATAGATTTCTCCGCCACCGTATTCTGGTCTTTGAATAAGCACGAGATCCCAGTGTACAGCTGATTTGTTGCCATTGTAAGCATCATCATAGCACATACCCGGCGTCAAATGTATGCTTCCTGCAATTTTCTCGTCAAAGAGCGTATCCTTCATAGGATGCAACACGTAAGGGTTTACACCAATCGCAAACTCTCCGAAATATCTTGCTCCCTCGTCAGTATCAAGAAGCTGATTGATTCTTTCATTATTATTTGCCTCAGCCTTTACAATCTTTCCGTCCTCAACGTGAAAAACGATATTCTCATATGTAAAGCCCTGCTCCTCACTCACGGTATTATAAGAAATCACACCATTCATTGAATCCTTAACAGGTGCGGAATAAACCTCTCCATCTGGGATATTGAGTCCGCCATCGCATTTAACAGCTCCAATGCCTTTAATGCTGAACGTCAAATCAGTTCCAGGTGCCACAAGTCTAACCTTATCTGTTTTGTTCATCAGATCTACAAGTGGATCCATCGCCTTGCTCATCTTCTCATAATCAAGCGTACAAACATTGAAGAAAAAGTCCTCAAAGGCTTCCTGACTAGTCCCAGCAAGCTGAGCCATCGAAGCGTTAGGATATCTCAAAATAACCCACTTGGTTTTGCTCACCCTGTAATCTATTACCGGATCGAGCATCTTGCTGTAAAGGGACATCTTTTCGCCTGGCACGTCGCTTGTTTCACTTGTATTATTGCCAGCACGAACAGCAATATAAGCGTCCATCTGCTTCATCTCTTGTAGCTTGTAATCGTTCATTACCGATAGCTGCTTCTCCTCGCATCCTAGCATAATTTCTCTATCCAAAACAGCATCGCGAACCGTGTAGTACGGGTAGCCCCCTGCTTTGTACACATCCTTAATGAGCTGTCTTATCAATGGCTTTGGTGAATCGCCCTCAAAGTCGATAAGAACTTTCTCGCCCTTCTGCACCTTGCATGAATAATTCACTAATAAATTTGATAATTTTTCAATTCTTGGATCCATAGAAACCTCCCTAAATATATTTTTCGATTCAACAAAATAGTTTGCTGTCAAAAGCATCTCATTTCCACGTACATTATACCCTTTATTTGGTTATTCAGACAACGCATTTATCTAGATTTGGAGTGAAATTACGCTATTTGCTATGTTGAATTTGTATAAATTTTGTATTATCATATTAGATGTGAATTAAAATTCAGCCTTAATACTCATTATAACGGCTGTTAAATTGTAGCTATGAGCAATATTTTCGAATCACAAATATAGTTTATATGAGTATAATGGAGATGGAATTGAGGAAGGATTTTCCAAAGCGATTTGCCAAATTAATATTCGGGCTTTTTTTATTTGCGGTTGCTGCATCGCTGACTATACAAGCTAAGGTCGGTTTCGCACCTTGGGACGTATTCCATGTTGGACTTGCTGGCAAACTTGGATTTAGAATTGGATTTACAAATATAATAGTCGGTCTAATTGTATTGATTATCACAGCACTTTTGAAAGAAAAAATCGGATTGGGTTCAATAACTAATATGTTCTTAGTCGGAGTATTAATGGATTTGCTTCTCTACAACGGAGTAATCCCGCCTTCTCAAAGCCACCTAACTGGATACATCATGTTGATTTCTGGCATAATAGTTATGGGATTTGCGAGTTATTTCTATATTTCCGCGGGGTTTGGCTCAGGTCCGCGAGATTCTCTCATGGTAGCTATAGCCAGAAACACAAAGTTATCCATAGGTGCATCTCGCTTTATTTTAGAAGCATCTGTAACAGCAATTGGGTATTTCCTTGGTGGTATGGTTGGACTTGGCACCCTCATATTTGTTATTCTCATAGGGCCATCCGTGCATTATGTGTTCATGTTGTTTCATTATGCCCCTCATAGAGTCAAACACGAAGGCCTTGGTGAAACACTATCGTATTTAATAAAAAAGGATAAATAAAAGGAATATAAAATGGATATAAAAATGGATAAAAGATATGCAGTTTTAATAGATGCAGATAATGTGTCAGAAAAATATATAGATATTATTTTAGAGGAAGTTTCTAATTATGGAGTTGCGACAACGCGTAGAATTTACGGAGATTGGACAAAAACAGGGATGACCAAGTGGAAAAAATCTCTGCTCGAAAATTCAATCATTCCAGTTCAGCAGTATAGCTATACTACAGGTAAAAATTCTACAGATTCAGCTATGATTATTGATGCAATGGATATTCTCTACTCAGGCAAGGTTGACGGATTTTGTCTTGTTTCAAGTGACAGTGACTTTACAAGACTTGCTTCGAGAATCAGAGAAGCCGGGCTTGACGTTGTCGGCATGGGAGAAACGAAAACACCTCCTGCATTCATAAGCGCATGCACAGTTTATAGGTATCTCGACCTACTTGCAGCTGAATCATTTGAGGAGGAAGTTTCAAATAAGCCTGTAAGTAACGTCGTTTCAAAGGTTGGCCTTAAGAAGGTTAAGAAAGCCATGAAGAACATAGTGCAGGAAAACTCTGACGGCGACGGTTGGATGAACATAGGAGATCTTGGAAATAAACTACAGAAGCGTTTCCCAGATTTCGACGTTCGTAACTACGGCTACAAAAAATTCTCTCTTTTTGTTGAAAATTGCGGTCTTTTTGAGATAAAAAAAGAAGATCAAATCGGCGGCACAGGCGTAACCATATATGCGAAAGAGAAAAAATAGATTATCTCACACTCTCATTCTCGCGAAATAATCTATTTTCTTAAATCATAATAACTGCAACTCAGGCAATATTCTTAAATATACCTGTATTAAAAATACCTCTCTTTAGAATTGGCTGTTGAACATCTCCGAATAGAAGCCTCCCTTTTCAAGGAGCTCTTTATGACTACCTTGTTCAATTACATTGCCGTCTTTTAATACCAAAATAAAATCTGCATCTATAATCGTTGATAGACGATGAGCTATAACAAAACTGGTCTTTCCGTGCATTAGGCGATCCATTGCCTTCTGAATTCTAATTTCCGTTCTTGTATCCACAGAGCTTGTAGCTTCATCCAAAATAAGTATCGAGCTGTCCGCAAGCATTGCTCTTGCTATCGTTAGAAGTTGCTTTTGTCCCTGAGAAATGTTATCTGCTTCCTCATTAATTACGGTGTTATATCCATCTGGTAGTGTTCTGATGAAGTAGTCTACCTGCGCAGCCTTAGCCGCTGCAAATACTTCCTCATCTGTCGCTTCAAGCCTGCCATACCTTATGTTTTCCATAATTGTGCCCGTAAACAGCCACGTATCCTGCAAAACAATGGTAAATTCATCTCTTAGATCTTCCTTTGAAAAGTCTGTAATATTATGTCCGTCTATCGAAATCAAGCCCGAATTTAATTCATAGAAGCCCATTAGAAGTTTAACAATAGTCGTCTTGCCTGCTCCTGTCGGACCTACTATGGCAACTTTTTCTCCTGCTCCGATTGATGCGCTGAAATCTCGTATTATTATTTTGTCCTTGTCATAACCGAATTTTACATCAGTAAATTCGACTTCACCCTTAATATCATCTACTGGAACATCTGGTTTGGTCCTATGGTGAATTATCTCGTCTTCCTCTAGAAGTCCAAATATACGTTCAGAAGCCGCTGCGGTAAGCTGCAATTCATTCATAATAGTTCCAATTTCAGCAATCGGCTGTGTAAATCGCCTTACGTATTGCAAGAAAGCCTGTAAACCTCCGACGGTCAAACTACCGTTGCTTGCAAAGAAGACACCAACCACACAAATAATCACATATCCCATATTGGAAATTATATGCATTATCGGCATCATCAGGCCGGAAATAAACTCAGCCTTCCAGCTCGTCTTTCTCAGTTTATCATTTGTTTCGTTAAACTCATCAATGCGCTTAGATTCCTGATTATATAGCTTAATAATATTATGTCCAGTAAAATCTTCTTCTATTATGCCATTGAGCTCCCCAAGGAATTTTTGTTGATTTCTAAAGTATCCCTGTGAGCGTTTAATTATTGCAGAAACAATAATACCAACCACTGGAACAATGATCAGTGCAATCAGTGTCATTTGAAAACTTATAGTGATCATCATTGCAAGAACCCCAATCACTGTAACAGTTGCAGAAACTCCGTCGGAAATCGTCTGGCTAAGGGTTGTATTGATAACATCCACATCGTTTGTTATCCTTGACAGCACATCACCTTTTTTCTGCTCATTAAAATAGCCCAGAGGTAAATTGTGAATCTTCTCAATCAACCTATTTCTAATCTCGTAGCTCACCTTGGTAGCAACCTTTGCAGTCAAACTCTTTTCAATGATTCCAATCACCCATGATGATATGTATAGGGTGAACATCACAAGGAGTATCCTAGCAATCAATGTAAAATCTATCGGTCTACCATTTCCTCTTGCTACTGCAAGAAATCCTCTTACCATTTCATTGGTCGCCTTTGCCATCACCATCGGTCCTGCTACATTAAGCAAAGTAGATACAGTCGCCAAAACAAAAATTAAAACTAAGGATAATCTATGTCCCCTTAGAACCTCTAAGAGTTTTTTCATGCTTGCCACAAAGTTTGTGGATTTCTTGGCAAATGACTTACGCGATTCGGACTTTGATTGGGTATTTTTTCTACTCACAGATTTCACCTCCCTTGTAAGCATTCTCACCGGTAGCTCCCGGAGGATTTTCTTTGAGTTTATTATCCGCATTATCCTCAGTATATCTGACAGCATTCTCGTTTATGCCTTTATTCCTTGGCATATCTCCGCCATCTGTATCAGAAAATCGCTGTGACTGAGCAATTTCGCGATAGACACTGCACTCTTGCATCAAATGTTCGTGTTTTCCTTCGCCTACAATTTTACCATCCTCAAGTACAATAATTTTATCTGCATCTCTTATCGTGTTGACTCTCTGGGCTACAATAATAACAGTTGCCTCTGACATTTCCTTGCGGAGTGCCATCCTCAGCGCCTTTTCTGTTTTGTAGTCTAAAGCAGAAAAAGTGTCGTCAAAAATATATATTGGCGCATCCTTCATTATTGCTCGCGCAATCGCAATCCTTTGTTTTTGGCCGCCAGATAAGTTCGATCCACCCTGAGTTACCTCGGCTTCAATTCCGTCAGCATCGACGGTAAATTCTTTCGCCTGTGCAAGCTCCAGTGCATTTACGATTTTCTCATCACTTCCTTGTTCATCGCCAAAACGCAAATTTGACACAAAGCTACCTTTGAATAGCACGCCCTTCTGCGGAACGTATGCAACCATATTTCTTAAGTCGACAAGATCCATATCCCTAACATCTGTACCACCAATTCTTACACTTCCCGATGTAACATCGAAAAGCCTTGGGATGAGCTGCAAAATAGTTGACTTCCCGGAGCCTGTCGATCCGATAATTGCCGTTGTTTTGCCCTCTTTTGCAGTGAAAGAAACATGGTCAATGACATTATTTTCTGCCTCTCCATACTTAAAGCATACGTCCTCAAATTCGATGTCATGCCTAGGTGCCTTCGCGTCATCTTTTGTTGTAATAAGTACTGGTGTATTCAAAACCTCCTCGATTCGCCCAAGTGAAACTGCAGCCCTAGGAATCATTACAAATACCATTGTCATAATCAAAAACGACATGACAATCTGCATAGAATACTGTATGAAAGCTATCATATCTCCGACCTGCATGCCGCCAACAGAAATCTCTTTGCCTCCATACCACAAAATTGCAACAGCGGTCATATTCATAACAAACATCATCGTCGGGAAGAGGCCTCCCATTGTTGCCATAATAATTCTTGATAGCTTCTTCAGACTGGTATTAACCTTGTCAAAACGCTCGGTTTCGTGATTTTTGGTGTTAAAAGCTCTGATAATCATTAAACCCGTCAGGTTTTCCCGCGCAATTAAGTTTATCTTATCGGTCAAGGCCTGGAGTCGCTTGAATTTCGGAGTAATAAACACAAAAATCATGCCTATTATCATAAATATAACTATAAGCGATACGACTACAATCCAACCGAGCGAGGTCGATTTCCTGAGTGCCATAATAATTCCGCCAATTCCGAGTATCGGCGAGAAACAAAGTATCTTGATGCCAAGGATTGTGGCTCTTTGTAATTGTGCTATGTCATTTGTATTTCTAGTTATGAGGGAGGCTGTTGAGAAATCATTGTATTCACGTTGAGAGAAACTCATTACCTTCTGATATACTTCTCTTCTGAGATTTTTAGCAACGCCCGTACCCACATGTGAAGATATTAGACTCACGATAATAGAGGCGATTGCACCTACTATAGTCACAATCACCATTTCTCCGCCCTTCAGCCATATAAAGCTAGGTCCTTCATCCAGCGTCTTTTTTGAGGCGCTATCTATTACATTTGTTGTATCTGTTGCGACATCTCTGTTTCCTGCAACCTTGATAGCTTCGTTCACCATTTCAGACATAAGATCAGGTAGTTTCAAGTTTGAAAATGCCTGTATGCATAGCATAATCATAGCCAATGCAATCAATACCCTAAATGGTTTTAAATTTTTTAGAAATAGTTTCATGTTTTCCTATTCTTTATCGCTATTGTTTTGACTTCCATATTTATATACCCAGATTGACTTTTTAATTCAAGGTAAGTATACTATTCTTTGTCGAGTTTAGATAAATGGCTGAAATTATATGTTTTCTTATCTACAAAACATTAAAAAGGCGTCGTAATATATAGATAGAAGGGTTTTTATGAGAATTAGAAAAGATTTAGGATTTGATGAACCAGAACTTGAAGAAATTGCACTTATATCAGATGCACTGGCCCATCCTGTAAGGTTGAAGCTTTTTCGTTTTGTAATGCAGTGCAATAGATCTATGCAGCCTATATGCAACAAAGACCTTGTTGACAGCTTCGATTACTCGCAATCCACAATATCACAACACATGAAGCGATTAACAAAATCCGGCCTTATTGAAGTTAAGAAAAAAGATAGCTTCTCATATTATTACGCTAATCTTGGCGTCCTAACTCGCTATCTAAATCTCACTAAACGATTTTCGGTTTGATACTCCCCTTGACACTCCCCATAGCTAAAGCTAGGGGTTTCACTACACATCAGGTATAATGGGAAAATATAAGGATTTCATATTTGAAGCATGTCGTATTTTAATGATATCCTATTTTAAGCATTTCTCCTCTTCTACTTGTGATATGTTTCTCCCCTATTGATTTTGAAAGCTCTATAAATCTGTTCAAGCAGAAAAACCCTCATCATGTGATGCGGAAATGTCATTTTGGAAAAACTTATCGCCAAATTCGATTTTTCAGTCACATTTTCCGCTAAACCAGTTGAGCCTCCAATTACAAAGACTATCGAGCCTATCCCATCATCTGAAAAGCCTTGTATTTTTTCGGCAAAAGCCTCTGAAGAAAATCCCTTACCCTTCACCTCTAAAGTTATGAGAAAATCTGTTTTATCAACGTATTTTAACAGTTTCTCTCCCTCTGCGAGCTTTGCAGATTCGAGTTCAGAGATGCTGGGATTATTTCCTGTATAAGCTTCCTTTATCTCGATAACCCTAACATTTGCATAAGGCTTAAGTCTTTTTAAATACTCGCTGCACGCATCCACCCAAAATTTTTCCTTTAAGCGTCCAACTGCTAATATTTTTATTTCCATCTGGCAAATTCCTAAATTAAAACATCTATATCCCCGCTATAGGAGTAGAATTCTAAATTTCTAACAACCTAGTAGCAACGTCCGCAGACAGTGAATTCATAAGATAGTCCTCACCTGCTATCATGTCTTCCTCAAACAGCCTATTTTTTATCGTAAGCATCGCCTGCATAGGTGAATTGTTTTCCTTTGAAAGATGAGCAAGAAGAATCTTCTGTTTCTCTGATTTATTCTCGCCACCACCATTCTTTCTAAGTTTATCCACCTCATAGATAAATTCGGCCGCTGCATCGTTTGATAAATGTCCGTGATCACTCAAAATGCGCCTCTTTAACTCATACGGATAAGAACTGCAATGCAAAATATTAACCTCGTGATTTGCTTCTAGCACCAGAAGATCTGATTTAGCAGCAATCGAAAGCATCTGTTTTGTGGCAACACCCGTGTCTGTGATTATTGTAACTCTCTTTCCTCTCGAATGAACGCTGAAGCCTACTGGGTCCTCTGCATCATGCGAGAGAGAAAACGCCTCTACTTCAATATCTCCCACTTTAAATGAAGTAGCTGTATCTGTTATGCGAATTTTATCTGCAAGCATAGGCAGCTTTTCATTGACAGAGTATGCTGTTCCCTCAGAAGTGTATATCTTTCCGTTTACGGCTTTTTTCGCTATCATTCTAAGGCTTTTAATGTGGTCAGTATGCTCATGAGTTACTAAAATTCCGTCAATCTGCTCAGGTTTTACCGCACAAGAACTAAGCCCCTCTATCACACGCTTCCCGGCAATGCCCACATCAACAAGGAGGTTCGTATTCTCCGTTTTTAGTAAATAACAATTACCTGTGCTTCCACTGGCAAAGGAACAAAATCTAAGCCCCATATATCCCCTCTGTCCTCATACAAATCTAACTATTGTTCTATATCATTGCAAACTTCTATATACAATTGTAAACTTCTATATAAATTGCAAAATCCCCTAATTATCAAGCTATTTGGGCAAATAATTCTACAGCAATTCTACATAAACGCCTTATCGCTGTATATCAAGCCACCTACCAGCACAAAATACTCTGGCAGCTCACCATTCTTTCCCCATTTAAGCTCAAGATCCAGCAAATCCGCTGCCGTCTTGCTAACATCTCCACCAAGCGCCTCAATCGAATATCTCATTTTTTCAGGATGTCTGCAAGGCTCCTCGTTAACTCTTGTGCAGTAACTGTCATCCTCTATGATAATCCCCTCTTCTTCCGCACAAATTTTGCAATTCCCAGGAGAGAGTGAAACTCCACCAATGTACATAAGCTCCATCTCAAAGAGGTAATCCATCATTTTGTTCTTGGCATCTGCAAGATACTTGCCCCAATTTGCCCTCTCGTCCTCTGTTTCAAGAAAAATCTTATATCCCAGCACAAAAAGCCTGTCAAATTGCGTCCAATAATCAATCGGGTCGAACTTAAACGGTGGACATGACCATACCTTTTCCCAATTTTTGCACTCTCGGCAATAATCCTCAAATTTATCAACGTCTACAAAGTTTTCGATATATTCAACTACTGGAATACGTGCTTTATATTCTTCAATTCGCATTATTTCTTACAACTCCTAATATAACCGAACATCCACTCTAAACTCTAACAAATATCTTCTACAAAATATGATTTTCTAGAACCTGTGTGTGATAGTCGAAATCTTTGATCTGAAGATAGTATTCTGCACTGTCAATTAGAGCCTTCATAGGACAAAGTCCGATGACTTCGGTCTGCACAACTCGTGCGCCCCATCTTCTGGCCTCAGCCTTCACAAGCTCAGTAACCCTGTAAAGCGGCGTTACCTCATAATTTGTCATATTAATTGAAACCTGTGCATAGTGCTTGCCCGTTTTGTCGTCATCAATCATGAAGCCCATAGCCTTAACACAATCTAGACCGCCATTTCTTTCTCTGATGCTTTCTGCAATTCTCTTCGCAACATTAACATCATCTGTATCAAGGTTTAGGTTGTACGCAATTAGTGGTGGCCTTGCCCCTACTGCCATAACGCCAGCCGTCGGATGAATTTTTCTGTCACCGAAATCAGGCTCCCACTCAGGCTCCTTGACCTTATCTGCCATGCCCTCAAACTGACCCTTTCTTATCTTAACAAGATTCTGCCTGTCAGGCGTCCTTGCAGACTGCTCGTAAAGAAATACTGGTACACCAGCTTCCTCAGCTATCCTCGCTCCCACAACCTCTGAAAGCTTGATACAATCCTCTGTTGTCGCTTCCTTTATTGGAAGAAATGACATTACATCGACAGCACCCATTCTCGGATGTTCGCCGACATGCTTAGTCAGATCAATCAATTCCGCAGCCTTCTTAACTAGCTTAACGCTTGCCTCCTCAACACCCTTAGCATCACCTATGTAAGTAATTACCGTTCTGTTATGACTTTCATCAGGAACAAAACTAAGTAGCGTGCATCCTTGAGTATTTCTAACCTCTGCAACACAAGCCTCTATAACGTCCATTCTCCTGCCTTCGCTAATATTGGGAATGCTTTCAATAATCTGTGCCATTATTTCCTCCTTTAAACTTGATATTTTTTTCTTTGAGATTTTATGCTCAATAACTATATTTCGTTCTACATAAATAACTATAGTCCGTTCTATATAAATTTCTATAGTTCTTCCTCGACAATTTCGTAGCACTTATCAGCTATTTTGTTGCCCTCTTCAAGCATTGACTGCCCTTTTTCAAAGAGTTCATTTCTTAAGGCTTCGTCCTTGATGCCAGGTAAATTTATCTTAACGTTCAGCCATGCTCCCATAAGAGCAGACTTTAAATTCAATGCTCCCACACCAATGTCACTTGAGCAGTTCGGATTTGATTTGCCAATTAGACTTTTCGCAACCTTTAGCGCCTCAAGTGATATTTCCATTGTCCTAAGCGGAACGCGTGTCGCCAAAACAGTTGCGTCTTGTATAGCACGGCTTCGAGCTGCTTTTTCTTCATCTGTATTTTTTGGAAGCTTAAATGCGGCTCCAACTTTGTTATATGCATCGGTATCATCATCTATAGCTTTCAGAAAATTCGTTTGAATTACAGTTCCATCGCTTATCGCCTTTTGACAATATGCCTCCCAATCTCTGTATTTTTCCTTGCCTACGGTAAGCTCTGCTACCATCATGACAAGAGATATCCCCTGTGCTCCTGCAAGTGCACTTGCCGACCCTCCTCCAGGTGCTGGAAGATTCGAAGCAAGATTTTCCATGTATTTTTTAACATCTAAATCGATAAGTCTATCTCTGTTCATAAATAACTTCACCTTTCTTGATTGTTTTGTCTACTAGGTTTGAACCATATCTATAGCAAGCCATATTAAAATCATCTACTTTCCATATCAACAGATCTGCCTGCTTACCTATTTCAACTGTACCGACAAGATTCTCTCTATTAAGAGCTGCGGCTGCGTTGATTGTAACCGCTGTCAAAATCTCCTCAGGAAGCATCTTGTATTTCAGTATAGCGATATTAATCATTAGCTGCAAATTTAAATTTGGACATGATCCTGGATTAAAGTCTGTAGCGATTGCGACAGGTACTCCATTCTCTATCATCTGTCTTGCTGGAGCGAATTTTGACCCAAGGTAGAAAGATGTTCCAGGAAGGCATACCGCTATCGTGCCAGCTTTTGCAAGAGCGGCGATTCCCGCCTCGTCAGCTACAATAAGGTGTTCTGCACTCTTAGCGCCAAGCTCTCCTGCAAGCTGTGTTCCGCCAATCGCTTTTATCTCGTCAGCGTGAACCTTTATATCAAACCCCAGTTCCTTAGCCTTCTCAAGATACGGTCTACCCTCCTCTGGACTAAACACCTCGTCTTCCACGAAAATATCCACAAAGTCTGCAAGATTATGCTCTGCGATATATGGCAATAGCTTTTGCATCATGAGATTTATGAAGCCTTCTTTGCCGCCATTTTGCCCTTCCGCATACTCTGGTGGCAATGCATGGGCCCCCATAAATGTTGGTACCACATCAACAAAATGTTTTTCATTTAATTCTTGAAGCACTTCAAGACATTTAATCTCTGTATCAAAATCAAGTCCATAACCGCTTTTAATCTCGCAGGTCGTAACCCCAAACGAAGCAGTCTCATCAAGGAAAGCAAATGTTTTGTTGTACAAATCCCTGTCGTCAGCTTCCCTTGTGGCTCTCACGGTATCATTGATTCCGCCACCTTCCCGCAAAATATCAAGATAAGTCGCACCTCTTAATTTCTTGGGGAGCTCATGCTGTCTATATCCACCAAATATCATGTGCGTGTGGCTGTCTATAAGGCCCGGTGTAACCAAGTGTCCGCAAGCGTCAATCACTTTGTCCGCTTCTTTTTCGGCTTCAACAACCCTTGCCTTGCTATGCTCGCCACTGCCTGAGATAATCTCGGAAATTATACCGTTATCTATGATAATACTTGCATTCTCAAGGACAAGATTTTCTGCCTGCTCTTTTCCCTTGTGTGCATAGCTCCCAACAGGAGTTTGCAATCGTCCAATATTTTTAACTAAAACCTTACTCATTTCTATTCTACTCTTATTTCTTTTATATTATTAACTACAATTGAAGGCGAATTACCCTAGTCTACTAGCTTATCGACAAGCTCATCATCCACAAGATAAGGAATAGTAATGTGTCCATCTCCCTCGTATCGCTTATTATAGGCTGTTGCAGTGCTCATGGCATGTTCGTTTCTAGCCCAGCTTCTACGAGCAACGCCTCCCATAACGTCCCACATCATTGCAGATTTTATAACATCGTCCGTTTTCTCCGAACCGTCAAGAAGAAGCCCAAAGCCTCCATTGATTGCCTTACCAATTCCGACGCCTCCACCGTTATGCAGTGCACAGAGGCTCATTCCCCTAGCTGCGTTTCCAGCAAAACACTGCACCGCCATGTCAGCCATAACATTTGAGCCGTCCTTGATGTTGGAGGTTTCTCTGAAAGGCGAATCCGTACCCGAAACATCGTGGTGATCTCTTCCAAGCATGATAGGTCCAGTCTTCCCTTCCCTGACAAGCTTGTTGAACGCAAGGGCAATATCCCTCCTGCCCTCAGCATCTTGATATAGAATTCTGGCCTGTGTTCCGACAACCATTTTGTTAGCCTTCGCATCTCGAATCCAAACCCAGTTATCTCTGTCCTGCGCCCTTCTTTCAGGGTCAATGCAGTCCATCGCTGTTTTGTCAGTCATATCAAGGTCCTCAGGCTTGCCGGACAAGCAAACCCATCTGAATGGACCATATCCGTAGTCGAACAAAATCGGTCCCATAATATCTTCAACATAGGACGGCCATATGAACCCATCCTTATCGTCGACACCATTCTTTGAAATTTCAGTAATTCCCGAGTCGAACATCGCTTTCATGAATGAGTTTCCGTAGTCAAAGAAATACGTGCCCCTCTCCGTCAATTTCTTAATGACAAAATAGTGGCGTTTCAGGGTTTCATCTATTCTTTTTACAAACTGCGCCCTGTCGTCTGCGAGCATTCTTGTTCTTTCCTCAAAGGTCATGCCAACTGGGCAATATCCGCCATCGTATACATTATGGCATGAGGTTTGGTCTGATAACAGGTCTATTTTAAAGTTCTTTTCGTATGCAGCTTCAAGTAGATCAACAATATTGCCGTGATAGGCGATAGAGATAGATTCTTTATTTGCAACTTTCTCTGATGCAAGCTTGAAAACCTCGTCAAGGTCGTCCATCACGACATCAACCCAGCCTTGGTCATGCCTTGTGTCAATCCTTGACTTATCAACTTCTGCAAAAATTCCGACAGCACGTGCGATATTGGCAGCCTTAGGCTGAGCACCACTCATTCCGCCAAGGCCTGATGATACGAATGTAATCCCAGTCAAATCTCCGTCGTCAGGAACTCCAAGATACTTTCGTCCTGCATTCAATATTGTGTTGAAGGTTCCGTGAACGATTCCCTGAGGCCCTATGTACATCCAGCCACCTGCTGTCATCTGTCCATAGTTTGCTACACCCATTTCTTCTGCAATTTCCCAGTCCTTAAGATTATCATATTCCCCTATCATAAGGGCATTTGTTATTATTACCCTTGGTGCATCCGGCTTTGAAGGAAATAGACCAACTGGGTGCCCTGATTCAATAACGAGTGTCTGCTCCTCGGTGAGTTCTCTCAGATATCTTTGAATTAATCTGTACTGTAACCAGTTTTGACAAACTGAACCTGTTTCCCCATATGTAACAAGCTCATAAGGATAGAGTGCAACCTCAAAATCAAGGTTATTATCCATCATAAGCTGAAAAGCCTTTCCGGCGAGGCACTTTCCCTCGTACTCCTCAATCGGCTTCCCGTAAATCCTACCCTCTGGTCTATATCTATAAGCATATATTCTGCCTCTTGTCTTGAGTTCTTCTAGAAATTCAGGTGCTAGCTTTTCGTGTAGCTCACAAGGCACATATCTTAGCGCATTTTTGAGTGCAAGCTTTGTTTGTGAAGCAGTGAGCCTATAGCCTCTATCAGGTGCTCTCCTAATATCCTCCTTGAAGCTCGGATAATCAGGCAATTTATTATCAAGCTTTATTTTCATTGCCTCGCTTGCAGTTTTGTTCATTTCTACAACACTTTCACACTTTGTATTCATAATAGACCTCCTTAATGAGCATCCTCATATTCTTTTTATCCTTTTGCTCTTAGCCATATTCAAATGCTCACAAACTTCTGACTTGCTCTAACGATTAGCTTTTTGTTCTATCAATTAGTTTTTGTTTAAGCAATTAGCTTTTTGTTCTAACTATTAGCTTTTTATTTTAGTAATTGGCTTTTTGTTCTGGCGATTAGTTCTCTTATCTTAAATTCACGACATTCTCAACATGTTTGAGGAAGTTGCCGTCCTTAATCATCTCGTCAAATTTTACAAGTTCATCATGCATGATTATATCCTGATCTACTGGATTGCTCTTTTCCCTTATAAATTCATAAGCAGCCTTAGTCACAGGTGAAAGCTGCTCAATAGTATTCTCGCCAATCTCATTTCTTAGCCAGATCGCCTGAGCTGCTGTCATAAGTTCAATTCCAAGAACCTTTTGAGAGTTATCTAGTATCAATGCTGCGGTTCTCGCTGAAGTCGTTCCCATAGAAACATGGTCCTCCTGATTTCCTGAGCTTGGTATGGAATCTACTGATGCCGGATGAGCATAAACCTTACTCTCGGAAACCATTGAAGCTGCCGCATACTGTGCAATCATGAATCCCGAGCAGACACCGCCGTGTTTTGTTAAGAACCCAGGAAGATTTTCAGAGAGTGCTGGATTTATCATCCTTTCAGATCTTCTTTCAGAAATATTAGCATACTCTGCAATTGCTATCTTCATAAAATCAAAAGCAAGCGCCATCGGCTGCCCGTGGAAGTTGCCTCCAGAAATAACCTCATCTTCATCAGGGAAAACGATAGGATTATCTGTTACTGCATTAATTTCCCTTGAAACCACATCATATACATAACTTAGTGAATCTCTTGAAGCACCGTGAACCTGAGGCACGCACCTTAGAGAATACGGGTCTTGCACCTTTGTTTCCTGAACCCTCTTAGTGTTCTCGCTACCATCCAGAATTTTCAGCAGATTATCAGCACAGTCAATCTGACCCTGATGCCCACGCAAAACATGTATTTTGTGGTCGAACGCCTTAGTAATGCCGTGAAGTGCTTCCATAGTCATAGCAGCTGCAATGTCCGCAACCTTTGCTAGCTGAATTGCGTCCCACAAAACATTAGCGCCAACGGCCGTCATCATCTGGGTTCCGTTGTTTAGAGCGAGCCCCTCTTTTGCTGCAAGCTCAACAGGCTCTATGCTCTCTTTTGCCATAGCCTCAGCAGCATCGCAAATTTCACCTTTATAAGTCACCTTCCCCATTCCGATAAGTCCAAGTGCGATATGAGAAAGAGGTGCCAAGTCGCCCGAAGCTCCAAGAGAGCCTTTCTCTGGCACGATAGGATGAATACCTGCGTTAATCATATCAATCAAAGCTTGGAGTGTTTCGAGCCTTATCCCTGAATTGCCTCTAGCCAATGCATTACACCTTAGAAGCATTGCTGCCCTTACGTACTTTTCCTCATATCCCTCGCCCATTGTGCAAGTATGGCTCATTATGAGATTTTTCTGTAAATCAGCTGTTTCCTCCTTTGAGATAAACACATTCGAAAATTTACCAAACCCAGTCGTAAGCCCATATATGACTTCTCCCGCTTCAAGCTTGTCTTCTATGTATTTTCTGGCCTTATTCACATTGACCTTAGCTTCATCGGAAAGTTCAACCTTTTCACCATATCTTGAAACTTTAATGACCTGCTCCAGCGTCAAATCTCTTCCGTTTATCTTTATCGTCATATTAACTTCTCCAATCTCTGTGATTCTCTATCTTATATTATACCCTACTTGAAAAATTTTGCTAGTAAATTCACTTTAGTTTGTGATGATTTTTCAAAAATTTTTTCTAAAAAACAGCTGTTTTCCAACAGTTTCAGTTAAACGTGTTAAAGCATTTAAACAAGAAATCGCTGAATGTTTGAATGGATTTTTCGGATATGATAAAATGTAGTGGCACAAAATAGCTTAACAATCATCTAATGTTTTGGAGGATTATTATGGAAAAAATAAATGTTGATTCAATAGATTCAATGGGGTCAATGGCTTCAATGGCTTCAATGGAAATTACCGAAAAATACCACGATGAATTTAAGGATGTTTTATCTAAGCTCATCGCAATTCCAAGTGTCGTTTCAGAAGCCGAAGGCAATATGCCATTTGGAGCCGATGTCAATCATGCACTAGAGCTCATGCTCGAAATTGCCGAAAAAGACGGCTTCGATATCAAAAATGTTGATAATTACGGCGGTCATATAGATTTTCCAGGCAAAAACAAGGACGAAATAGTCGCTGTTGTGGGTCATCTCGATGTTGTTCCTTGTGGAGATATCGAAAACTGGAATACAAATCCGTTTGAAATGGTCGAAAAAGACGGAAAATTCTATGGTCGTGGCGTCCTCGATGACAAAGGGTCTCTCCTTGCGGCATATTATGCAATAAAGGCCCTCAAAGATTCAGGCTTCAAGCCCAACAAAACAATTCGCATTATTCTCGGATGTGACGAAGAAACAGAATGGAACGGTATGACATACTATATGGAAAAAGAAAAGCCAAATGTTGTGTCCGGATTTTCTCCCGACGCCGACTTCCCTGCTATTCACGCCGAAAAGGGCTGTGCTCAGTTCCTTATCGAGAAAAAAATATCCCCACACCACTCTTACGGTATTTGCATAAAGTCCATGAAGGGTGGAACAGTTGCAAACGCAGTCGCCGACAAGGCTGTAGCTAAACTTCAGTACTTTAGCTCGCAAGATGATGCTATGACCTTAGACGATGCCTACAACAAAATACTTGCTTCGGCAAACTCTTTTGTTCCGTCAGAGGGTTCGAATATAGAAAAATTTGATGGTGTCGATAAGCTGATTGATGTAGATAAGGGTAGAGAACAAAATACTATTTTGCTCACGGCTCACGGCGTATCCGCACACGGTTCAAGACCAAGCCTGGGTCTAAATGCGATATCTCTTTTGATGGACTTTCTCGGGCAACTTGAACGTGAGCGCCTATTATGCTCTCAGTCCTGCAATATTGTTAATTTCTACAATGATAAGTTCGGTTATTTCTTTGACGGAAGCAAAATGGGTATCGGTTTTTCAGATGAACCATCTGGAGAGTTATCCTTAAATATTGGACTTGTTAATTGGAATGAGGAAAAAGTAAGCTACACCATAGATATTAGATATCCTGTGACGGTTGACTTCCAGGACGTATGCAATGGTCTATTAGAAGCTGTCGTGCCAAATGAATACAGGATTCAGAATCTCAATCATATGAAGCCGCTATATAAGCCTGTTTCAGACCCTTTGATTGAAACACTAATGGCAGCATATAAAGAATTTACAGGAGATTTAGTTGGTAAACCAATAGTAATTGGAGGCGGTACATACGCTCGTGCTGTTCCAAATACCGTAGCTTTTGGGCCTGTTATGCCTGGGAGAGAGGATATTTGCCACCAGCCTAATGAATATATTCACACTGAGGATTTATACATGTCAATCAAAATCTTCGCTCGTGCACTCTATGAACTTTCAAAGTGATACACTTTGAAAGTTCATGAATTTTAATTATGCTACTCCCATTGCAATTCTTTTGCCAAAATAGATTCCAAAGAAGCATAGTGTTATGCTAAGAATAATGTAAACACCTGCTAGAATGTGCATATCTTTTTCAAAGAGTTCTACGCTCTCAAGTGAAAAAGTAGAGAAAGTTGTAAATCCTCCGCATACACCTGTTTTCCAAAACAGTTCTGTATTATGAGAGATATCGCCTCTTTCATTTATTAGACCAACGATAAATCCTATAACAATTGCCCCAACTATATTTATTATTAATGTATGAAGGGGAAATGTCATCTTCAGTGGTATTGCTCCCAAAGTATATCTCATTACGGCTCCAAGAGCACCACCGAGTGCAACATACATAAAATTCATAGATGTCTCCTTTGATAGATGATTAAATTTTGATTAACAAAAAAGCATAATTTTTTAATTTTATTAGAAAATTATGCTTTTTATTTTTCATAATATCAATTTCTCTTGATATAATTTATTTAATTTTATTTATCTGCTACATATGGCAATAGTGCAACGATTCTAGCTCGCTTGATTGCCTTAGTAACATCTCTCTGGTGAAGGGCACAAGTTCCTGTAACTCTTCTAGGAAGAATCTTTCCTCTTTCAGAAACAAACTTCTTAAGTTTTTCAACATCCTTATAATCTATAAGTTGAGATTTATCAGCACAAAACTGACAAACCTTTCTTCTACGAGCACCTGTTGGTCGTCTTTTTTCCATGTCAATCTCCTCTCTAATTCTTTAGAATGGCAGATCGTCCTCAATCGCTTCAAAAGATGGTGGAATATCATCGCCTAGACTACCCTTATTCCCAAAATCTCCTGATGTATCCATCTGGTTTGCAGATTCTGGTGAGTTGTCAAAATTCTGTGAGAAGCTGTCATTGTTTTTAGCTCCTCCACCCTGTTGATATCCATATCCTTGATTTCCTTGAGGTCTATCTCCCCATTCGAGAAATTGGACCCTGTCTGCTATAACATCGGTAGTATAAACTGTATCTCCATTTTTGTTCTGATAGCTTCCAGTCTGTATTCGGCCCTGTATAGCAACAAGCCTTCCCTTTGCAAGATACTTCTCACAATTTTCAGCCTGTTTTCCAAAAACAGTAATTCTAGGAAAATCCGCCTGTCTTTCGCCGCCCGACCTTGTAGGTCTATCTACAGCAATATTGAATGAAGCTACAGCCATCTGAGTTCCCGATGTATATCTAAGTTCAGGATCTCTTGTAAGTCTTCCAATTAATACAACGCTATTCATATCTAACCTCCACTATTTCTCGTCCTTGTTTACGATTAAGTGTCTAATTACGTTGTCTGAAATTCGAAGTCTTCTATCCAGCTCCTTAGGTAAAGTTGGTTCTGCCTGAAAATCGATAACTGCATAATATCCTTCTGTTTTCTTTTCAATAGGATATGCTAGCTTTCTAAGTCCCCAAATTTCAGTGTTTTTAACTTCACCTTCAGCTGAGATGATTTCCTTAACAGTTTCTACTGTTTTCTCCTTCATCTCATCATCTAGAGTAGGATCGACAATGAACATAATTTCATAGTTAATCATATCTTCACCTCCCTACGGTCTATTCGGCACCACTTCTTGCGGTGCAGAGAATTTGCACAAAATTGTGCCTATCTATTATACATCAGTTTTCATACAATGCCAAGTGGAAATATTTGTAAATATTGCTTTAATATCTAGTATTTGTAAATATTACGTTGATATTTGCAAAACAATGCATTGCTGTTTATAAAATAATCCATTGAGATTCATAAAAAGTTGTATTAAAAGTTTGGTAAAGTATAATCATCGCTTTTTAGATTGAATATTTAATTTGTTCTTGAATCTGTACTGGAACCCGTACTGTGATTTTTAAAAGTAAATCCTATTCTATACTTCATTTGTGCTCCAATAGGCGTATTCTCAAGCATTGCCGCTAACAAAACAGCAAGTATTATTCCCATTACAAACTGTCCTATGTTCCAAGGAATTGACCCAATAGGTACTATCCAGTTACTGTACATTATAGATGCAGCCAAATAGTATCCAGCAACCATTTCAATTCCACCTATAATCATCGCAAAAATTTTAATAAAGGCTTGCTTGCTAATAGATTTTTCAATTACAAGCCCCATGAGAAATGCCATTATAAATTTAATTCCAAGTGTCCACGGAATCCATGCTGGATAGCCTCCAATTAAATCACCCAAAGCAGATCCAACTCCAGCAGCTAATGCACCTTGATTCTTTCCAAGTATTAGCACACCTAAAAATATCATTGCGTCCCCAAGATGAACATACCCCTCTGTCATTGGAACAGGAATTTTAATTATCATCGTTGCGACACATATTAGGGCCATCACAAGAGCCGTAATCACAATATTCTTAACTGTATAATTTGAAGCTTGCCTTTTTCTTTCCATTTTTATAACTCCTAACTTTGCTCTCTTTCATTTACTTTTTTATATATGTTTTCATTTAGGTATACTGTATCAGGATTTTGACCCTTTTTAAATATACAATATCTAATATTTTTTAATATACAATTTGGCGTTAATTCTAAAATTATAAAATTATTTTTCAATATCCTTCTTTTCTTGTTTTTTATTTAAAGGTTCTTGCTTTAGGAGCGATGTATTTTCTAGTTATCATATGCTTTATAAATGCTTTTTTAAAGCACCTACGATATTTTATCCAAAAAGTAACACCGTAAGTAACACCCTAAATAGCACAGAATAGCATAAAATAGCATAAATTTTACCTTTTCGCTCATCATCTTTAAGCAACAAAAATCACAGCCCCACGTAAAACGTGGGGTTTTTCTCAAGCGGGCATAGCCCTTCTTCCTCGCAACGTGTACAACACGTAAAATGGTCTGCCATTTGCGTTTTACTTCTATTTCTCTAGGTATCCAACTTCGGCAAACTTTAGTTGATCTCCAAGTTTATCCTCATCAAGTTGATGTTTTATATACTCCGCAATTCGGAGGTCATTTTTTCCTACTGTATCAACATAATATCCTCTGCACCAGAAAGACCTGTTTCTATATTTATATTTCAATTCTCCGAATTGCTCATAAATCATCGTACTACTTTTTCCTTTGAGATATCCCATGAAAGATGATACTGCGATTTTAGGTGGTATCTCAACCAAAATATGTATATGATCAGGACAAGCCTCTGCTTGCAATAAGTTAACACCTTTCCAGTGACACAATTGACGAAGTATTTTACCTATCGCTTGTCTTTTTTGTCCATAAAATACCTTTCTGCGGTATTTAGGTGCAAATACTATATGATATTTGCAATTCCATTTTGTATACGATAAACTATGTATGTCATTTAAACCCATATGACCTCCTTTTAGTATATTGCAGTTGGCAGACCGCAATATTATTCTAAACTATGGAGATATACTGGTCAAACGCATAGCGTTTTTTGAACCCCACGTAAAACGTGGGGTTTTACATATACAAGAAAAAGCCCTGAAATACTGTAAAATACAGTATTTTCAAGGCTTTATTTATTGGTGCCCCCGAGGCGATTCGAACACCCGACGCACGGTTTAGGAAACCGACGCTCTATCCCCTGAGCTACGGAGGCATAAGAATCCTAGTGGATTCTTTAGTAAATCGCTATTTATGATATCACTTCTGACGCCTTATTTCAAGCCTAAACCAAAGTTATCTTTTACTCTTGCCATCGTTTTTTCGGCAATTGCATTTGCTTTCTCGGCACCATCTTCTAAAATATCAATAAGCTCCTGAGATGACCTTATTTCATCAAATTTCTCCTTGATAGGTGCAAGTGCATCAACAGTTATTTCAACTAAATCCTTTTTAAAATCACCATATCCCTTGCCCTCATACATTGCTACTATTTCGTCGATTGTTTTGTCGGACAATGCACTATAAATGTTGATAAGATTAGATATTCCAGGCTTTTCATCCTTGTCGAATCTGATAATTCCTTCTGAATCTGTCGTCGCCTTCATGATTGATTTTTTAATTTTCGAAGGGTCATCAAGAAGAGAAATCCTGCTGTGAATATTTTCAGCTGATTTGCTCATTTTGTTGCTAGGGTCATCTAGTGACATAATTCTAGCACCCGCTTTCAGATACCTTCCTTCAGGAACAACAAAAGTTTTCTTTCTCGTATTATTTACTCGAATTGCCAAATCACGACATAATTCAATGTGTTGCTTTTGGTCTGTGCCAACTGGAACAACATCTGTATCATAGAGCAAAATATCGGCTGCCATAAGTACAGGGTATGTAAAAAGGCCCGCTGGGGCAGATGCTTTGTTTTGAGATTTCGCCTTAAACTGTGTCATCCTCGAGAGCTCACCTGTATACGAGCTGCAAGTTAGAATCCATCCAAGCTCTGAATGCCCGTGAACATCTGACTGCACGAAAACTATTGATTTTTTAGGATCAACACCTACTGCCAAATACAGAGCCGCAACATCGAGAATATGTTTTCTGAGTTCTTTCGGATCCTGCGGTACAGTGATTGCATGAAGATCAACAATGCAGTACAGGCATTGATATTCCTCCTGCAATTCAACAAATTGCCTAAGTGCTCCAAGATAATTACCTAGATGTATATTCCCTGTTGGCTGTACGCCCGAAAAAACTCTTTTCATATTTTCCCCCAATTCTAAAGTTATTCGCTTAATTTACCTCTATGCTCAACGATTGTAAAATAAGGTTTCTCCTCGGTTTTCTCTATATCTTTATTTCATTTTAATCACATAAAGCTAAATAATTAGTATGTTTTAATACATTGCAATACATCAAAACATATTTAGGATTTTTTTAACTCCGCCCTAAATTGCTCCACCATACTTCTTTCAGCACGTGAGACTGTCATTTGAGATACTCCCAAAATCTTTCCTATTTCTGCTTGAGATTTGTTGAAAATAAATCGTTCCCTGAAAATGTATTTATTTTGTTCGGTCATCTTATCGAGAACTTTGTCAATTATCTCTTTTGTTTCAAGCTGCTCATATCCTTTTTCGTCAAAGCCTGTATATTTCTCTAAAAATGCCGAATCTCCTTCACCTGTCATGTCATCAAAGGTCTTGTCAAGAGAGTATGTGCTGTAAGCCTTAGCGCCATCCATTGCTTCAATAATCTGTTCATCGCTTAGTCCAGTAAACCGAGCAATTTCTGGAATTGTCGGGTTCTTTCCAAGCTCAGTTGAAAGCTTTTCCTTGGCATCTTGAACTTTCGCTGAAATTTCTTTAAGCCGCCTTGGTACCTTAAGACTCCATTGTTTGTCTCTGAAATATTTTTTTATTTCTCCGAGTATAGTAGGCGTAGCAAAAGAGCTGAATTCAAAACCCTTATCTGGATCAAATCTTTCCACAGCAGAAACAAGCGCAAGGGCACCTACTTGATATAAGTCGTCGTACTCTACGCCTTTTCCGAGATACTTGCGAATTAATATTTCTACCATGTAGAGATGGTCCTCCACTAGCTTGTTCCTATTCGCTACGGTCGGATTTGCCTTATATTCCTGAAAACCGTTAGTTTTTGCTGTCATTCCTTTTCACCATGGTAATGTATTTCAATCCGTTATTATTATTTCCAAACTCAATATCATCAACAAGAGACCTTATTATAAAAATACTTAAGTCTCCCTCTTTAGGACAATGCTTACAAGGTTTATTTAATTTTTCTATCTGGTGTGATTCTGACAAATCCGTCACGGTAACTGTTATTTTGTCCGTGTCCAATAAGCATACCACCTCATATTCTTCTGAAAACCCTGAAGAACCATGACAAGAAATATTTTTACATGCTTCAGATACGGCTGTCTTAAGGTCATCGCACTGCTCCACATCAAAGCCCGCATTTGCAGCAAGAGATCCAATAAACAGTCTAGTTCCCTTAATATATTCAGGCTTTCCTGGAATCTTCAAACTTAATCTGTCCATCTTCATTCTTCTCCTGATCTACTTCTTCCTTTATTACCTTGGCCATAGCGACAATATTTGCATCATCGTCGACCCTCATAATCTTTACGCCCTGCGTTGACCTGCTTAACTTAGAAACCTCTTCTGCTCTGATTCTAATGATTATTCCATCTGAATTAATTAGAAGTATCTCATCATCTTGATCTACGACCTTGGCTCCTATTAGCTCTCCTGTTTTGGAGAACTTACTCTTGTTATAAGTAAGAACACCCTTTCCGCCTCTCGCTTGTATAGTATAATCTTCAACTGGCGTTCTCTTTCCATATCCATTTTGAGTTACAACTAGAATCTCTTTATCATCTGCCAAAATATCCATATCGACAACTGTATCTGACTTATCGAGCTTAATTCCTCTTACACCTGCCGCTATTCTTCCCATACTCCTTACATCTTTTTCAGAGAATGAGATACATTTTCCTTTTCTTGTAACAAGAATAATATTATCGTCACCACAGGTCTCTCTAACACCAATTAAGCTGTCATCATCTTTCAAATTAATAGCTATTAGACCATTTTTCCTATTTGTATCAAATTGCGACAAAGCAGTTTTCTTGATGGTTCCATTCTTTGTAACCATTATCAAATAGTTCTCATCGTCAAATTGCGATACCGGAATTATTGCAGTAATTCGCTCCTTCTGCATCAAATTCAAAAGATTTACAGCAGGCGTTCCCTTTGCCGTCCTCGATGCCTCAGGTATCTCGTAAGCCTTAAGCTTATGCACCTTTCCAGTGTCTGTAAAGAACAAAAGATAATCGTGGGTTGAGGTCATAATCAGGTCTTTAACAAAATCATTTTCTCTTGTCGTTATTCCGGTTATGCCCTTACCGCCCCTTCTTTGAGCCTTATATGTATCTGCTGGCACTCTTTTTATATATCCAAGATGTGTAAGAGTAACAGCAACACTCTCTTCTTCTATCAAATCCTCATCATCGAATTCATCCTCAGCTGCCACTATTTTGCTGCGACGGTTATCACCGTATTTTTCTCTAATTTCCTGAAGTTCTTCTTTGATTACGCCCATCAGCAGAGTTTCATCCGACAAAATAGCCTTAAAGTATGCTATTTTTTCCATAAGCTCAGCATACTCTTTTTCGATTTTCTCACGTTCAAGTCCCTGAAGTCTTGCAAGCCTCATATCCAGTATAGCTTGCGCCTGAATATCAGAAAATCCGAACCTTTCAATAAGCTTCTCCTTGGCATCGTTATAGCTTGCTCTAATAATTTTGATTATTTCATCAATATTATCAAGTGCAATTCTATATCCTTCAAGTATATGAGCCCTCGCTTCCGCTTTTTTTAGGTCAAACTGGGTTCTTCTTGTAATTATTTCTTTCTGGAAATTCAGATATTCAGTAAGTATTTCGTGTAGATTTAAAATTTTAGGCTCGCCATCTACAAGTGCAAGCATGATCATGCTGTAGCTGAATTGTAACTGTGTATGCTTATAAAGCCTGTTAAGAGTAATCTGTGGATTTGCATCTCTTTTAAGCTCTATCACTATCCTCATACCTTTACGGTTTGACTCATCACGTATAGCCGATATTCCGTCAACTCTTTTTTCTTTGACAAGCTCAGCAATTTTCTCAATAAGCCTTGACTTATTCACCTGATAAGGGATTTCCGAAACTATTATCTGGTATCGGCCACCCTTTGTTTCTTCAATTTCGCATTTAGCGCGAACCTGAACCTTTCCTGTTCCTGTTTTGTATGCCTGCCTTGCTCCCTGTCTACCTAATATGTGTGCTCCAGTTGGAAAGTCCGGTGCCTTGACAATTTTAATTAAGTCATCTACAGTTGCATCTTCCTTGTCTATGAGCAAAATAGTAGCGTCGATAACATCTCTTAGGTTATGAGGCGGTATTGATGTCGCCATACCTACTGCAATTCCGTTTGAACCGTTCACCAAAAGGTTCGGAAATCTGCTCGGAAGTACAACAGGCTCCTCTTCCTCCTCGTCGAAGTTAGGCATGAAGTCTACGGTTTCTTTTTCTATATCTCTTAGCATCTGCAATGTAAAAGGCGTCATTCTTGCCTCTGTATACCTCATTGCAGCAGCGCCATCTCCGTCCACAGAACCGAAGTTTCCGTGACCGTCTACGAGCATATAACGTATCGAGAAATCCTGAGCCATTCTAACCATGGCATCGTATATTGAACTGTCGCCATGAGGGTGATATTTACCCATTACTTCTCCGACAATTCTTGCTGACTTCTTAAACGGCTTATCTGGGGTAACCCCAAGTTGACTCATTCCATAAAGTATACGTCTATGTACAGGTTTAAGACCATCTCTTACATCTGGTAGCGCACGTCCTACAATTACACTCATTGCGTAATCTATATAGGATTTTTTCATTTCATCATGAATTTCGTGCTGTATCATCTTTGTATCTTCTACAAGTGTTGACATCTATAATTCTCCAATTCTCTTTTAAAAATCTAGACTTGCGTATTTTGCATTTTCTTCAATAAATTTCTTCCTTGGTGGAACCTTATCTCCCATTAGCGTAGTAAATATTTCATCTGCTGCCGTCGCATCATCGAGTGTGATTTGAATTAAGGTTCTGTGATTGTAGTCCATTGTAGTTTCCCATAGCTGATGGAAATCCATTTCTCCAAGACCCTTATATCTCTGTATCTCCGCTTTTCCCGGCTGTTCGTTAAGCTGTTCCATAAGCCTATCCTGCTCTTTTTCCGAATACGTGTAATACGTTTTCCTTTGCTTTACAGTTTTAAACAAAGGAGGTTGTGCAGCATAAACATGTCCATTTTCAATAAGTGGTGTCATGTATCTGTAGAAGAATGTAAGTAACAAGGTTCTAATATGTGCTCCATCAACGTCAGCATCTGTCATAATTATAATTTTATGATATCTCAACTTCTCAATATCAAAATCATGTCCGATACCGCATCCAAATGCTGTAATCATATTTTTGATTTCATCGGAATTTAAAATTTTGTCAAGCCTTGCTTTTTCCACATTAAGTATCTTGCCTCTAAGTGGGAGTATTGCTTGCCTTATTCTATCTCTCCCCTGCTTTGCAGAGCCTCCCGCAGAGTCTCCCTCTACTAGGAAAATCTCTGATAATTTAGGATCCTTCTCAGAACAATCTGCTAATTTTCCTGGAAGCGACATGCTGTCAAGAGCGCTCTTTCTTCTTGTGAGATCTCTCGCCTTCCTTGCCGCTTCTCTAGCATTTTTTGCTTTAATGCACTTTTCAAGTATGCTCTTAGACTGATTTGGATTCTGTTCTAAAAATGCTGTTAAATACTCATTTGTAGCTGTTTCAACAAAACCCTTCATCTCACTATTACCGAGCTTCGTTTTTGTCTGACCCTCAAACTGTGGGTTTGTAAGCTTAACAGAAATAATAGCTGTCAGTCCCTCTCGAATATCCTCACCAGCTAAATTATCTTCATTTTCCTTTAAAAATTTATTTTTCCTTGCATAATCATTGAAAACTCTTGTTAACGCAGATTTAAAACCAGATAAATGGTAACCTCCTTCAGGTGTTGCAATATTATTTGCATATGCCTGAATCATTTCATTATATTTATCTGTATATTGCATTGAAATTTCAACTTCTCTATCTTTTTCAGATACTTCAAAATAAATAATATCTGGATGAATTATTTCTTTATTTATATTGATATGCTTAACAAATTCCTTTATTCCACCCTCGTAGTGAAAAACGTCTTTTTTCCCTTTTTCTCTTTCGTCTTTGAGTGTTATATTAACACCCTTATTGAGAAATGCCATTTCTCTGAATCTATGTTGAAGGGTGCTGTAATCAAATTCAGTTTCATCAAAAATATCAGAATCCGGCCAAAAAATAGTAGTAGATCCAGTTTTTTTAGACTCTCCAATCTCATGAAGCTTTTCGACCGTCTTTCCCTTTTCAAACGCAAGCATATATATCTTGCCATTTCTCTTGATTTCAACTTCCATCCTAGTTGATAGAGCATTTACAACTGAAGCTCCAACACCATGAAGACCACCTGAAACCTTATATCCTCCTCCACCAAATTTACCTCCTGCGTGAAGAACAGTATGTATAACTTCAACAGCAGGAATTCCCATTTTAGGATGTTTATCAACAGGCATTCCACGTCCATCATCCTCAACCTTAATTGAGTTATCTTTTTGAATAGTTATCTTGATATTTTTACAATATCCCGCAAGTGCCTCGTCTACACTATTATCAACAATTTCATAAACGAGATGGTGCAGCCCCTTTGTACCAGTACTTCCTATGTACATTCCTGGTCTTTGTCTTACAGCTTCAAGTCCTTCTAGAACCTGAATTTGCGATGCACCATATTCATTTGTAACTTTCTGTTCTGTCATTACTTTCCCCTTCTATTACTTTTCCATTTTTAATAAAAATCTTATTTACACTATTTAATTTTGCGATAATATCGTTTGAAAGCTCTGTTGCAGTTATAAAAATCTGATTATTTTCAAATGTTTTAATAAGATATTCCTGTCTGTTTAAATCAAGCTCACTCATCACATCATCAAGCAACAAAATAGCTGACTCTCCCGTTTCTTCTTCTATTAAAGAAAGTTCGGCAAGTCGAACTGATAAGGCACATGTTCTCTGCTGACCCTGTGATCCATATCTTCTGACATCTATTTTGTTGATTAAAAATTCTATATCATCTCTATGAGGTCCTCTTGAAGTTACTGCATTTTTTCTATCTTTATAAAAATCTTCCTTAAGAATTTTCTCAAATTCTTCTTTAGATTTCGGTTTCAAGTTAGGTTTATACGCTAACTTAATTTTCTCTTTTCCAGATGTTATTCCTGAATGAATCTTTTCAACGTAATCTTGCAAATTTTTTATAAATTCATCTCTGTATTTGATAATTTCATAACCGTAATTAGCAAGCTGTTTATCAAGTACATCTATCAAAATATCGTCTATATTTTCCTCTTTTAAATAATTATTCCTTTGAAAAAGTGTTTTTTTGTAATTGTTGAGATTATCCAAATACATTGGCGATATCAAAGATAATTCTCTATCGATAAATCGCCTTCTCTTTTCGGGTTCTTCTTTAACAATTTTTAAATCCTCTGGTGAAAACATCACCACAAGCATATTATCACATAATTCAGATATTTTTTTAAGCTTTACTCCGTCCTTTTTTATTTCCTTATCTCCATTTTTACGAAGAACTATTGAAATATCAAGATTATCATCGTATTTATGGGCACTTGCTTTGATAATAGATGCTTCTTCATCGAAATTTATTACATCCCTATCTTTTACGGGCTTAAATGAACGACCCATAGATGTATAATATATTGATTCAAGCAAATTTGTTTTACCTTGAGCATTATTACCAAGAATCAAATTTGTAGTTTTGTTAAAATTTATTTTTAATTTCTTATAATTTCGAAAATTATTAAGTTCTATTGATTTTAAAAACATCTACTTAACTCTAACTGGAAGGACTAGGAATAGAAATTCATCTCCTTCTATTGGTGTTACGACACAAGGAGTAACAGGTGAATTAAAGTATAGCATTATTTCATCATCTTCTATAACCTTGAGAATGTCTATCAAATATTTAGCATTAAATCCTATTTCTATATCTTCACCTATTTTATCTATCATAACTTCTTCAACCACACTTCCTTCCTGTGATTTTGAGGAAATTTTCATAATTTGTTCTTCTATATTAAGTTTTATTAAATTATTCTGACCTTCAATTGTGAATATCGATGCTCTTTCAATAGCTTCACTTAAACTTTTTCTATTTACTTTTACGTGTATACTACTTTCTGAAGGAACCATCTCATTGTATTGTAGAAATTCTCCATCTATAATTCTGAGATTAACTTCATTATTTCCTATAAGAGCAGCAAGGCTTTTTCCATTTTTCTTTATCTTAATGATATCTGTTTCATCTTGAGAATCATTTATTATTTTAGATAACTCTCCCATTATTCTTGCAGATACTACAAATTTTTGTTCATCATCAATGTTTGTAATAGCTTTATTTATTGCCATTCTGTATCCATCAATAGCAACCATTTTAAGATAATCTTTGTTCATTTCTAACAAAATACCGCTTATTATTCCCCTTGTTTCATCTGGATGAGCAGCAAATTGTGTTCTTTTAATAAGATTTTTAAATGTTTCTTTATGAAAACTAATTGCATCATCAAAAGATTCTCTATATATACTAGGAAACTCATCTGGAGAAATACAAATAATTTCAAAATCTGTGTTGAGGCATTTTATTTCCATCTTCTGATTATCATCTACAACAAAATTTATCTCAGCTGAAGGCAATTTTCTTATTATATCTGTAAATATTTTAGCATTTACAACTGTTTTACCATTTTCAATAGAATCAACTTTAATTTTTCTTATTACAGAAATATCAAGATCAGATGCTGTTAGTGTTAGAATTCCATCTTCTACATCAATAAGGATTCCTTTAAGAATTGGCATAGTTGTTCTTGTAGATATTGCCTTAGAAATAATGTTTAACGATTTTGAAAGTTTATTTTGATTACATGAGAATTTCATTCCAAACTCCTTTATTTTATATTTATTTATTTTAGTTGTAGTAGTAGGCTTTGTTGATAGTATGGATAACTATCGTAAGCCTTTTAATTTTAACATTTTTTATCCACAAAACATAAGGATAAGTTTTAACATTTGATATTAATAATTTGAAACTATTTTGTGAAAATATTTTTAAATGTATTATTTTTTTGTGAAATTTATTATTCAGTTTTATTCTTTTGATTTTTCAATCAATAAATCTACTATTCTTTTAAGTGAATCGTCTGTTTTTAATTTCTTTTGAATTTTTTCATGAGCATGTATAACTGTTGAGTAGTGTCTGCCACCGAAGCATCTTCCAATTTTAGGAAGTGAATAGTCAGTGATTTCTCTTGAAATATACATAGCTATCTGCCTTGGATAAGCAATCCTATTTGTTCTTTTTGCTCCATCCATTTCATCAATTCCAATATCAAAGTGATTGCAAACTATCTGCTTAATTTTTTCAGGTGTAGGAAGAATTGATTTTGATGTAACAATATCTTTTAAGATATCATTAGCAAATTGAACATCTATATTTCTATTGAGCAAAACAGAAAAACTTATAATTCTATTAAATGCTCCTTCAAGATTTCTTATGTTATCTTTGATACTTTCTGCAACAAGCTTAATTACATCATAAACATCATCAGTAATCTCAATACCTTTACTTTCAGCCTTTTTCATAAGTATGGCGATTCTAGTTTCATAATCTGCAGGTTGAATATCAGCCATCATTTTCCATGCAAATCTGGATCTTAATCTCTCATCAAGCTTTGTAAGTCTTTGTGGAGGTCTATCGCTAGAAATTATTATTTGTTTCTCATATTTGTATAACTCATTGAAAGTATGGAAAAATTCTTCTTGAGTTGTGTCTTTATTTTCTAGAAATTGAATATCGTCTATTAACAAAACATCAGCTTTTCTATATTTTCTTTTAAAATCATTCATTTTGTTTTGTTTAATAGCGTGGGTACACTCATTTGTAAAAGTTTCAGAGGTTACATATATTACATTTAATTCTGGTCTTGTATCTTGTATATATAGCCCAATAGCATTGATTAAATGTGTTTTTCCAAGTCCTGATTTACCATAAATATATAGTGGATTATAGGCTTGAGATGGATTTTCTGCAACTGCGTGAGCAGCAGCACAAGCAACCTTATTACAAGAGCCTTCAACAAAATTATCGAAAGTATATGATGGTATGAAATATTCATCATATACTTTTGAATCAGGTTCCATTTTTGACACACCAAAATTCCCAACATCAGTATTAACTTGTAAATGTTGATTATTATTACCATATTCGCTTTTGTGTTTTGTGATAACCTTGTAAGCTGTTCCAGTCTGCTTTTGTATTATTGATTCAAGTCTAATTTTATACCTATTTACAATATCTAAATCAATATTATCTGGAACCTCAAGATAAAATATAAATATATCTTCATCTATGCAATTTAAGGTTACAGGCTTTATAAAAGTTTCATAACTAGGGGATGGAATCAATTCTTTAAGATTATCTTTAACACGAATCCATAGGGTGTTTGGTTCAGGTATCATTGTTAACATTCGCTTTCTATAAATCTTATATATCATTTTACAAAAAATATGGATAAATTGCAATATTTAAGAGTTATCCACATAAAATATATAAAAATAGAGTTATCCACATTTAAATTATAATTAAATACACTTAAATTGCATATAAAAAAACACTTATTAACATTATCCATATAGTGTTATAAACATATTGTGGATAAAATATTTATTAAATTTTATTTAAAATAGTTAGTATTTTTATAAATAAAATCTAAAATAAATGTTAAACTTCTCATATTGAATTCTACCACAAACACCTTTTTCAGATTAAATTCTACTTTCAACCATTTACTAGAATTTACTTTGCTTATTATCACTTATTAACTTTAATATCTCTAGGATATAAAAAATTTGACTTAAGAGCTTTATACGAGTATAATATTAGGGCGCATATTGTAATTTAGATTGCGTATATCATATATTTAGAATTTTGGAGGATGAAAATGAAAAGAACTTATCAGCCTAAAAAGAGGCAAAGACTTAAGGAACACGGCTTTAGAAAAAGAATGAAGACTAAGAATGGTAGAAATGTTCTTAAAAGAAGAAGAGCAAGAGGAAGAAAGAAGCTTACAGCATAATATAATGTTAAATAAAACAATTTTGCGAAATAAAAAGGATTTTTCGAGGATTTACAGCAAGGGTAAATCTATAGGCGATAGGTATATTGTTTTGTTTTTTAAGAGAAACAATCTAGACTATTATAGAAAGGCCTTTTTAGCAAGCAAAAAAGTTGGAAATAGTGTAAAGAGAAATCGGGCGCGAAGACTTATGAAGGAAAGTGTAAGACTTCTTGAATTTGATTTACCTAAAGGTTATGATTATATCTTTATAGCAAGGAATACCATAGATGGTAAATCATACAGTGAAGTTAGCCGTTCCATAAAATCAGCGCTTAAGAGGAGTGGCACGCTAAATGAAAAAGAATAGTTTTTTAAAATTAACTGGCATGCCGATTATTCTTATAATAAGGATATATCAGATTTTTATATCGCCTATTACACCTGCAACTTGCAGATTTTATCCAACTTGTTCAACTTATTTTATACAAGCTTTAGAAAAATATGGGCTTATCAAAGGAACTTATCTAGGGATAAAGAGAATCTTAAGATGTCATCCTTGGAATCCGGGAGGATATGACCCTTTGAAATAACGGAGGAACTTTATTAAATGACGAGAATTTTTGGGATTATGTCAGCTCCGCTTGGACTTGTCATAAGCCAGTTATACAATATCATTGGTAACTATGCTATTACTCTTATCGTAATTACAGTTGTCATTAAAGTATTGCTTTATCCTTTGTATAAAAAGCAAATTATGTCCATGGCAAGCATGGGAGATTTGCAACCACTTATGAAGGATATCCAAAATAAATATGCTAATGACCCTGTTTTGATGAGAGAAAAAACAGCAGAACTCTATCAAGAGCATGGTGTGAATCCTATGGGCGGCTGTTTACCTATGGCAATCCAGATGATTGTTATAATGGGACTTTTTGGACTTTTAAGAAATCCACTTATGTTTATTAAATCTGACAAAATGATTTTTGCAATACATGAGAGCTTCTTGTGGATTAAGGATTTGAGCCAGCCAGATTTATGGGTTCTTCCAATAATGGCGGGGGGTGCAACATTTTTTGCTTTCTTTATACAAAATAAAGTTGGAACACCAGGAACTCAGATGGCAGGCGGTGGAATGCAAAAAACTATGATGTTCGTATTTCCACTAATGATTGTTTGGCTTGCGAGATCTTATCCAGCAGGTTTAGCAATTTACTGGTTTATGAGCCAGTTTATTCAGATATTCTATAATATTAGATTTGCTAAATTAAAAAAAGAAATGCGAAATAAGAAAAAGTTTAAGAAGAAGTAATAGAAAATAAATTTATAATATTTTAAGATAGGAATTAAAATGGAATTTGTTGAAAAATGGGGAACAGATGTTGATACAGCTGTAGATTTGGCCCTTGACGAACTCAAAACTACTAGAGATAAGGTTGACGTCGAAATCTTAGAAGAGCCATCTAGAGGTTTTTTTGGAATCGGATCTAAGCTCGCATTAGTTAGAGTTAAAATAAAGGATGAGCCAAAAAAATCAGAAGCTAAAAAGAATACACAAAAAAAATCAGATAAATCGGATAATTCAGATAAAAATGATAGAAAATCCAGCATTAAAAAGACAATCAAAACTGAGGAAAAACCTAATTCTGCAAAAGATACATACCAGGATGAAAATAAGATTAATAACGATGTAGATAATATCAAAAAAGAAGAGAAATCTGACATAAAAAAAGATACATCTTCTCTAGATACAATTCTTGCGGATAAAGTACCTTATCCTGAGGAAAATATTGCAGTACCTTTTCTCAAGGATGTGACTGAAAAGATGGGAGTAGAATTAGAATTTACACCATATAAGGCTAACGACTATATTTTTATTGATATATCAGGTAAGGACACGGGTACTATTATAGGCAAAAGAGGACAGACGCTTGATTCAATACAGTACCTCACAAACCTAGTGTTAAATAAAAACAAAGAAGAATATCAACGAGTAATACTAGACGCTGAAAATTATAGAACAAAAAGAGAAAAGACTTTGGAACAGCTTGCACACAGACTTGCCGGTAAAGTTGTAAGGACTGGAAGAACTCAAAAATTAGAGCCTATGAATCCATACGAAAGGAAAATAATTCATACTGCTCTTCAAGATGATTCGAGAGTAATGACAAGAAGTGAAGGCAAGGACCCATACCGAAGGGTTATAGTGGAGCTTAAATAACAATTAACCCGCAGTATTTGCGGGTTTTTTAATAAGAGGAAATATGAATAGTTTATATGATGATGGCGATACAATTGCTGCGATTTCCACCCCTATAGGTGAAGGTGGTATTGGTATTGTTAGAATTTCTGGAGACCAGTCACTTGATTTGTTATCAGGGATTTTTGAACCTGCAAGTCGTGATATTAAAAGGAATACCAAAAATCAACTTTCGATACCTAGCAGGTTTTTGACATATGGGAAAATCTACGATACTAAACGAAATCTAATAGATGAAGTTCTTGTATCATATATGAAATCCCCCACTACATATACAGGAGAAGAAACGGTTGAAATAAATTGCCATGGAGGCATTATACCTCTCAGAAATATTTTAAATACCATTATCAGTCTAGGTGCACGTCCCGCAGAAAGAGGAGAATTTACAAAGCGAGCGTTTTTAAATGGCAAATTGGATCTTGCACAAGCTGAATCAGTAATGGACTTAATTTCAGCAAAGACTGACAAATCGTTTAACGTTGCAATGACTCAGTTACAGGGTCGTCTTTCAGAACAGATACGTCTGATACGCAGTTATTTTGTTGATTTGTTAGTTCAGATTACCGTCAATATAGACTACCCCGATGAAGATATAGAAGAATTGACATATTCGAATGTTTTGGAATCATTGCACAAAATAGCCGCGTTTTTAAGTGAATTGTCCGCATCATCTGAAAGGGGAAGAATACTTCGCGAGGGCTTACGGGTTTCAATCGTTGGGAAACCTAATGTGGGGAAGTCCTCTATTTTGAATGCACTTTTGTATGAGGATAGAGCCATTGTAACCGATGTCCCTGGTACTACAAGAGATATAATTGAAGAAACCATCGATGTTAGGGGTATTCCCGTTGTAATCACTGATACTGCAGGCATTCGAGATACTGATGATATTGTTGAAAGAATTGGAGTTGAAAAATCAAAGCTTTCGATTGAAAGTTCAGATTTGATATTCTTCGTTTTAGATGCAGCTCGCAATATTGATGAAGAAGATGATAGAATTTTTTCTCATATAATTGATAAGAATCATATTATTTTGATTAATAAAAACGATATAGACGATAAAAGTATTTCCGTAGGAGATGTTAAAGAGCATTTTAACGAGGATGCGACCGAGATATCGGCCATTAGAAATGATAGTATTAAGGTGATAGAAACATTAATTGAAGATTATGTTAACAGCAAGTCATCAGGGTTCGCCGCTTCACAAAATTTTATGATTACTAATGCTAGGCATAAAAAGCTTATTGACGATAGTATCTTAGCTATTTCAGATGCAATTACATCAACAGAAGCGTTTGAACCGCTTGAAATTATAGAAATTGACGTCAATCACGCTTACGAGCTTTTGGGTGAGCTTATTGGAGAAACGACGACAGGCGATATAATCGATAGGGTATTTGAAAGATTTTGCCTAGGTAAGTAATAGTCGATTAAATTTTGAAAGATTTTGCCTAAGTAAGTAATAGTCTATTAAATTTTGAATCATTTAATCTAGGCAAGTCATAGTCGACGAAAAGAGAATTGTCGATGTAAAGAGGAAAAAATAGCTGTTTTAGGCAGCTTTGAGGGTTATACTAATGAATAAATCAGATTCTGTGTTAGAGAATAAAGTTAATATTGCTAATAAAACATCTATTGAAAAAGAAAAAAACCTTATGGGGAAATTTGATGTAATCGTTGTGGGTGCTGGTCATGCGGGCTGTGAAGCTGCTTTGGCGTCAGCACGTATGGGCTTGAAAACTTGTCTTTTTTCGATGAACCTGGAAGCAATTGCAATGATGCCATGCAATCCTTCAATTGGCGGAACTGGAAAGGGTCATCTGGTTCGAGAAATTGATGCTCTCGGTGGCGAAATGGGGATTAATATAGACAAATCCTTTATTCAAAGTAGAATGCTCAACACTTCTAAGGGGCCGGCGGTTCACTCCTTACGAGCACAGGCTGACAAGGCGCTCTACCATACAGAAATGAAGAAAACTCTTGAAAAACAGAAAAATCTTTTTCTTAAGCAAGCCGAAATAGTTGAGCTTATTGTAACCGAGGGTACAGTTAGGGGTGTAGTAACACAAACGAATTGTATATATGAGGGAAAGGCAGTTATTTTGTGCACTGGAACATTTTTGCGTGGCAAAATATTCATAGGAAACTCCTCTTATTTTAGTGGACCTAACGGATTATCGCCATCGATGCTGCTTGCTGATAACCTCAAAAAATATGGAATTTCAATGCGTAGATTCAAAACGGGTACGCCAGCCAGATGCCTTTCTTCATCACTAAATTTTGAAAATATGTCTGAGCAGAAAGGCGACGAGGAAATTGTTCCATTTTCTTTTATGAACGATTCCTTGGAAAAAAATCAGATTTCTTGTTGGCTTACATATACGAATGAAAAAACGCATGACATAATTAGGCGCAATTTTCATAGGTCAGCATTGTTCGGGGGCGAAATCGAAGGAATAGGTGCTCGCTATTGCCCTTCAATAGAGGATAAGGTGAATCGTTTTTCAGATAAGCCAAGGCACCAGACCTTCATTGAACCAGAGGGTCTTGATACGGAGGAGATGTATATCCAGGGAATGTCAAGCAGCCTTCCAGAGGATGTGCAGTATGATTTTTACAAAACAATTCCCGGCCTAGAGGATTTGATTATCACAAGACCTGCATACGCTATCGAATATGATTGCATAGATCCGATAGAACTTAAACCGTCTTTGGAACATATGAAAATAAATGGGCTATTTTGTGCTGGTCAGTTTAACGGAAGCTCGGGTTATGAGGAAGCTGCGGCACAGGGACTTTTGGCAGGAATTAATGCCTCACTTCTTGTAAAAGAAAAAAATCCTCTTGTTCTGAAAAGAAACGAGGCTTATATTGGCGTTTTAATCGACGATCTCGTAACAAAAGGTACTAATGAGCCTTACAGAATTATGACCAGCAGAGCGGAATATAGACTCGTTTTAAGGCAAGACAACGCTGATACCCGTTTGACAGAGTTAGGATATCAGATAGGACTTGTTAGTAGGGAACGTTATGAAAAATATTTACAGAAAAAGCATAATGTTGAGCTGGAAATCAAAAGGCTTGAAAATACTAGCATTAAGCCCGAAATCGCGAACAAAATAATGGAAAAAACTGGGAATGCACCCGTGTCTGGGTCTATTTTGCTTTCAGAGCTTTTAAAACGACCGAAGATAACGTATGAGTTGATAGCTTCTATAATTGATGAAAATAATATTGAATGGCCAAAACTCACTAGACATGAAAAAATGGAAGTGGAAGTTAGTATCAAGTATGCTGGGTATATCAATAAGCAGCTTGCACAAGTCGAGCGATTTAAAAAACTTGAAAATAAAAGCCTAGACATGAATATTGATTATAGCAAAATAAAGGGGCTTAGAATAGAAGCAGCTCAGAAGCTAGATGCTATCAAGCCTATTTCGCTAGGGCAAGCCTCTCGAATTTCTGGCGTATCTCCCGCAGATATCAACGTTTTGCTGATATGGCTAAGCAAGAAGAGGAGAACAAAGAATGAAAAATAATTCCTCAAATTATATATGTAATCTCATCACTCTTTCGAGCAAGTTAGGTATTGATATTAATCATGAGCAGGCGAAAAAGCTTATTTCCTACATGTCATATATACTTGATTGTAACCAATATATTAATCTGACGGCAATTACTTATGAGGACGAGTTTATTTTAAAGCATCTTATTGATTCTATGATAATTTCAAAATTAAAAGAGTATGCCTGTGCCAAAACAGTTATTGACATAGGAACGGGTGCAGGTTTTCCGGGCATCCCACTCGCTGTTTTGAGTAGTGAGAAACAGTTTCTTCTAGTAGATTCTCTTTTAAAAAGAGTTAAAATTGTCAATGATGGAATTAATCTTTTGGGGTTATCTAACGTGTCGACAGTCCATGCGAGAGGAGAAACTCTTGAGAAAAATACGCCATTTAAAAATGGTGCAGACCTTGTAATTGCAAGAGCTGTGGCAAATATGGCTAAACTTGCAAAATACACTTTACCGAATGTAAAAAAAGATGGATTCCTCATTGCGTTAAAGGGACCGAGCATAGATTGTGAACTTCAGGAATCACAAGATATTATAAGAAAACTAGGGGGAAAGATTATAAGAGTAGAAGATCTGTCTTTTGGAGAATTAAGGCATAATGCAGTTATTTGTAAAAAAATAAAGTAGAGAATCATCAAATTTTTGCAAGGAAATATAAAACCGTTTGTAGGGGAATAAAAAAGTTTCACGTGAAACCTTTAAAAATGCTCCGCCCCTTTGGGACATGCATTTTTGTAGCATTTTTGTGTATTTTATAGTATAATCAAAGATAGAATTTGTTTTAGGAGGAGAGTGTTTTGGGCAAAGCAATAGCAATTTTTAATCAAAAAGGTGGGGTAGGAAAAACGACAACTAATATAAATTTAGGAGCCTGCCTGGCAATGAAAAATAAGAGAGTTTTGATGCTGGACATAGATCCTCAAGGTAACAGCACGAGTGGGGTCGGAATTTCTAAAAGAGATCTTGACTATACGGTGTATGAACTGCTTATAGATAATAATTTTAAGACAAAAAATGCAATTAGGGGCACTTCCATTAAGGGATTAGATATTATTCCTGCAAGTGTTGATCTGGCAGGCGCAGAAATAGAGCTAGTTGCTCTTGAGGGAAGAGAACGCCGCTTAAGGAATGCGATTGAACAGGTTCGTGATGAATATGACTATATTTTCATTGATTGTCCTCCTTCTCTTGGTTTGCTTACTATTAACTCTCTGACTGCAGTTGAAAGTGTTTTAGTTCCAATTCAGTGTGAGTTTTATGCTCTTGAGGGCGTAAGTCAGCTTGTGAATACGATAGAGTTAATTAAGAGAAATTTAAATAAAAATCTTGAAATCGAAGGTGTAATTCTTAGTATGTTTGATGGGAGAACTAACTTGTCTGCTCAGGTTGTTCAAGAAGTTAAAAAATATTTTGGATCAAAGGTATACTCTACAGTTATTCCAAGAAATATAAGATTGGCTGAAGCTCCAAGCTACGGAATGGCAATAACAGAATATGACCCGAAATCAAAGGGTGCAGAGGCCTACATGGATTTTGCAGATGAGTTTTTAGAGTGGGAGGCGGAGCGTAATGAAAAGTAGAAAAGGCGGACTTGGAAAAGGTCTCGACGCTCTTTTTGATAACAGAGCTCCTATTCTTGAATCTGAGGAGAATGAAAAATCAAATTCCTCTAATGATAAAAATGAAGATACTGCAACAAAAGTAATATATATTGATATCAATCAGATAAAACCAAATGAAAATCAGCCTCGTAAACACTTTAATGAAGAAAAAATTAAAGAATTAGCGTCTTCAATTATAGAGCATGGGATAATTCAGCCTCTGGTTTTAAGAAAAATTGACGAAAAAAGATACGAAATAGTAGCTGGAGAACGAAGGTGGAGAGCCGCAAGGGCAGCAGGACTTGAAAGAGTACCATCAATAATAAGAGATTTCACAGACGAAGAGAATATGATAATTGCTATCATTGAAAATATGCAAAGAGAAGATCTTAACTCTATTGAAGAGGCTGAAGGTCTGAGGCAGATGATAGAAACTTATGGCTTCACACAAGAAGAAGTGAGTAGAAGCGTCAGCAAAAGCAGACCGTATATTACCAATGCCCTAAGACTTTTGAAACTGCCTGAAAAAATACAGGAAAAACTTGCGAATGGGCAAATTTCACCTGGTCATGGCAGAGCTCTTTTGGCAGCAAAAGACAAAGCATATCAAGAAAAACTATGCGATAGGATTATAAATGAGGGATTATCTGTCAGAAAAACCGAGGAACTTGCAAATCATTTCAAGTCAAATAAGGCTGTGAAAACAAAGCAATCAAAAGATGTTAATATATTGCAGGTTGAAAGAGATCTAAAAGAAATATATGGTACAAAAATCTCCATTGTTAATAAGGGGAAAAAAGGCCTATTAAAGATTGAATACTATGGGGAAGATGAACTCAATAGACTCATTGACCTGCTAAAGATGGCGAAATAGACAATAAAATTTTGACTTTGTTTCACGTGAAACTATAAATCGGAGGCAATAACAACAATGGATGATTTGAGCAAAAAAAACAGTCTGATGATACTAGAGAATGACGAAACTAATAGTATTAAAAAAAAGACAAGCATTAAAGGGTTAGATACACCATTTCCGACTTGTATTGTTGGCAGCAATGGTAAAATAAGTTCAGCAAATCAATTTATTGACAAGGTGTTTCTTTATGATGCTCTTGAAGAGATGGATTTTTTTGCTTTGACAGGCATTAAATTAGATACACTTGAAGAAATATACAAAGACAACCTTTATATTACGATAGAACGAAACAAATGTATCTTTAGATTGCTTGTAGCAACTACAGAAACTGGATCATACCTTGTTACCTTTGAAGATGTGACAGCGTTTGAGGAACTCCGTTTAAAGTATATCGGCAATCGAAATTGCATGGGTAAAATCAGCATCGATAACTATGAGGAGCTTCAAAATAGGGTCTCAGCTGAGCAAAGGAATCAAGCTATTAACACAATTATTAGTTTGATAACAGAGTGGTCTCAGGATATGAAGGCATCACTAAATAGAATAAAGGAAGACGAGTTTTTACTTTTTTTTCCATTTTATAAATTGGAGCATGCTGTTGAAAATAAATTTGAGATACTTGATAAGGTGAGAAATGTTGATACTGGTGCGGATTTCCCATTGAGCTTAAGTATTGGCGTTGGAATAAGCGAAGACAACATGCAAGAAACGGAAAATCTTGCAAATAGTGCGATTGATCTTGCACTTGGTAGAGGAGGCGACCAGGCTGTTATCAAAACGGATGACAAAACCACTTACTATGGAGGAAAAACTCAAGCAAGAGAAAGATCAAACAAGGGAAAATCACGGATTATAGCTCATGCACTCAAGGTACTTATTTCACAAAGCGAGCAAATTTTTATAATGGGACATAGAAATGCTGATATGGATGCATTTGGCTCGTCACTAGGAGTATTTAGAATTTGCAAACTTGAAAACAAGGACAAGGATATTACCATAGTTGTTTCAACGGTAAATAAGTCGCTTAAGGACATCTATGAGAGTGCAGAGGATATGGAAACATATAAATTTGCAAATGGAGAAAGGGCACTTGAACAAATAGGAGAGAACGCATTAGTTATAGTAGTAGATACACACAGATCAAGCTATGTAGATTGTCCTAAGCTTCTTGAAAAAGCCAAAAATATCGTTGTTATTGACCATCATAGAAGAGCCGAGGATTTTATTAAAAATCCTACATTACATTATCTAGAATCATATGCATCATCAACAGCGGAACTCGTTACGGAAATTTTGCAATACTCGGGAGAAAAAAAGCTTCTAGTTAAGCTTGAAGCAGAAGCTCTATTAGCAGGAATGACAATAGATACAAACCGATTTGCTGTAAAAACTGGCGTAAGAACCTTTGAAGCAGCTGCATATTTAAGACGTTCTGGAGCAGATACAACGGAAGTTAAGAGGTTCTTTCAGACTGATCTTGAATCATTTAGAATTAAATCAAGGTGTATAAGTGATGCAAAGTTTTATGATGAAGGTATTGCGATGTCAATATGCAAAGGCGAGAATGAAGACGTTCAAGTAATTAATTCAACCGTTGCGGATGAATTGTTGACAATTAAAGGAGTTAAGGCCTCTTTTGTCGCAGGAAGAAACCAGCAGGGAACGACAGTAATCAGTGCACGGTCACTTGGAGATATGAATGTTCAGATTATTATGGAAAAGCTTGGCGGAGGTGGTCATTTAACCACAGCTGGTGCACAGTCTGAAGAATTATCACCTGAGGAAATCATTGAAAAAGTAAAAGAATTAGTGCTGGATATCTCATAAGACGCTACGACTAAGGTGCTATAGATAAAGTTCTATAACTAATAAACTACAGCAAAGCTCTACAGAAGTAGAAGAAAAACGCTACAACAAAACAGCAATGTATCAAATAACATATAAATAGAAAATAGAAACATGGAGGTAAGACATGATAGTAATATTAAAGAAAGATGTAAAAGGAACCGGTAAATCCGGAGATGTAATAAAAGTAAGTCCAGGATATGCTAGAAACATGCTTATACCAAGAGGTCTTGCTGTAGAGGCAACCGAAGGGAATATAAGAAATCTTGAAAAACAAAAACAAATCCAAAAGGAAAATGAGGCTATAGAGAAAGCAAAAGCCGAAGAAATTGCACTAAAACTTTCAGAGGGAAATATTGTAATAAAGACTAAGGCTGGAGAAGGCGGAAGATTATTTGGTTCAATAACAAACAAAGACATTTCCGAAGCTATAGAAAAACAACTTGAGATCAAAATTGATAGACGAAAAATTGTTTTGGAAAATCCTATAAAAGAACTTGGGGAAGTTAATGTTGAGGCTAAGCTTTATCCTGAAGTGATCGGTAAATTTACAGTAGAAGTAAAAGAGGAAGTATAATGGCAGGTAGGGTACCACCACAAGACTTAAATGCTGAGAGAACAACACTGGGAGCGATTCTTTTGCGGGGAGAAGAGGCTTTTACGGACGTTTCAGACTATGCGAAGGAAGAGGATTTCTATGATCCTCATAACCGTGAGATTTTTGCAGCTATAGTGGATTTAGCCAAGGGCAATTCACCTATTGACCAAATTACTGTGTCAGAACAACTTAGCAAAAGAGGGACACTAAAAACCGTTGGAGGCAGAGCATATATTGGAAGTCTTTCGTCCGATGTGCCATCTGTATCAAATGCGTCAGAGTATGCAAAAATCATTCACAACAAAGCAGTTTTGCGCACATTAATTAAAATTGCAGGCGATATTGAAGCTCAAAGCTATGATGCAAATCTACCTGCAGAAACGATACTGGAAAATGCAGAAAGCGCAATTTTTGAGATTGCAAAGGCCCGTCAAAAACGTGACTATACAATGATAAGCGAAGTTTTGATTGCAAATATGACTAGAATAGATGAGGCATGTAAGAATGATGGAAATGTAGGTCTTGAAACTGGATATATAGACCTTGATAAACGTATAGGAGGATTTCAAAAAGGTACGCTTAATATTATAGCGGCAAGGCCAGGCATGGGTAAAACAGCACTTGCACTAAATATTGCAAAAAACGTAGCTAAAAGAGGAGAATCTGTTCTAATTTTTTCGTTAGAGATGGCAAAGGAAGAATTAGGATCAAGACTACATTCTATGGAGGCTCGAGTTAGTTCCACGAAGCTTAGAACAGGTGATTTGATGATAGAAGATTGGGAACAACTCAACCAAGCAGTGGATGATTTATACGAAAGCAAGCTTGCAATCGACGAAACAGCTGCAATTTCAATTTTGGAAATGAAGAATAAGTGCAGAAGATTCAAAGCGAAAAATGGTTTGGACCTTGTAATAGTTGACTACCTGCAGCTCATGGAAGCTGAAGGCGAAAACCGACAGCAGGAGGTTAGTAAACTATCGAGAAACCTTAAACTTATGTCAAAAGAAATGGATTGTCCATTTTTGGTGCTATCTCAACTTTCCAGAGGCCCTGAGGCTAGAAACGATAAAAGACCACTTTTGTCAGATCTCAGAGAATCTGGGTCAATAGAACAAGATGCTGACATTGTTATGTTTTTATATAATGATGAATATTACAACGGTGAAGAATCAGACGAGAGAGGTATAACAGAGGTTCATATTGCAAAACATAGGGCAGGACCTACGGGCACAATCAAGCTTGGATGGAGATCGGAATATACAGAGTTTGTGAACCTTACAAGCGAAGAAGCGCTTAGGGGAATATAATGAAATACGTAATTGAAGAAACTAACGATTTCTTTCTCAACGATACCGCTATTGAGAATTTATTTATAAGTGAATATATTGTAAGTGCTCCAGGAGATTATGTTAAAGTATATCTTTTTGGCGCGATGTGTAGCCAAAATAATATTACTCTTGAAACCAAAGTAATGGCTTCTACACTAGGAATATCTGAAGACAAAGTTTTAAAAGCTTGGGAATATTGGGAAACTATGGGAGCAATCAAACGACTTTACATCGGAGACAGTGGAGAACTTGATTTTTCCGTACAATTTCTCAAGCTAAAGAACCGTTTTTATTCGATAGGTCTTGAAAAGAAATCAAGCAGTGAAGATGAAAACGCGGATAATTCCAACAAACCAGATGAGTCTGCAAATGTTTTTGGGAATGAAGAAGTAAAGACACTTATTAAAAATATCGAAAAAACAATAGGCACTAATATGACCACCTATGGCTTTGAAGCTATCATTAGACTTATAAATGAAAAGCATGCTGCAATAGATATGATTGACTATGCTGCACAGTATTCAAATAATCGACAAAAGGGCGATATGCGTTACATTGTAAGAGTGGTAGAAAATTGGCTTGAAAAAGGGATTAGAGATAGGGAATCTGCGGTTAATTATGTCAGAGAGCACGATGAGAGATATTTTGTATACTCTGTTATTATGAAAAATCTTTTTGGATATGATAGGCCACCAAATCAGGGGGAAAAAGAGATGATGAACAGGTGGCTTGATGATGAAGGGTATTCGCTAGAAAGAATTATCAGTGCATGCAAGAAGACAACGGGAATTAGGGAGCCTAATTTTAATTATGTAAACAAGGTTTTACAAGGTATGCGTGATGATGAGAGGAAGAAGGAGAACATATTAAACCAAGAAGCTGAAGTAACTCCTACTGTTTTGGAGCAATATTTAAGATTTATAAGAGCGGAAGCTCAGGAACAAGCAAAGAAACGAGCAGCAGATATCTTCAGGAAATATCCTGATGTAAAAAATATTGAAAGGCGACTTCAAGAGGCTTATAGGGAAAGAATAATCAAGGGCTCAAAAGGTGGAGTGGCAACACGTGCCGAGTATGACAAAATGATTGAAGACTTAAAGGTGCGAAAACAAAAGTTGCTTGATGAAGCAGGTCTTGTCAGTGACTATCTTGAGCCATCATATAAGTGCGAGATTTGCTCGGATACTTGTCTTACAAACGATGGAGTTTGTAAGTGTAGACCAATCCGAATTTCAGAAGCTAGAGATTGGCTTAAAGAAATTAATGCTAAAAGATTCTAAAGAAGGGGTATCAGTGATGCAAAAGAGGGTTAGATACAATTGGTTGAGAATTATCGTAATATCAATTATCGTAGTATCATTGATTTATGGCATTTTTATTGTAAAGAATATGTCGAAGCTACTTTCTGAAAACTCAGAATTAAAAAAACAAAATACAGAGCTAACAAAACAGAAAAAAAGCTTGGAAAATGAGCTTAAGAACGTAAATAAACCAGAGTATATTGAGGAGCAAGCCAAATTGCAGCTTAAGCTTATAAAGCCAGGCGAAACTTTATTTATCCTTGGAGAAGAGAACGCTTTGCCCGGATATGAGGAAAAACAAAATAAAGAAAAAGATAACTGAGAAATGAATGATAAAAATAATAGAGCTTTTAATGACGATAAAAAGCCTAGGGTAGATAAAAAGCCTAAAATAAAAGAGGCAATAGTTGTTGAAGGTAGAGATGATACACTTGCGGTTAGCAAGGCTGTGGATGCAATTATAATAGAAACTCATGGATTCGGTCTTAGCGACAAGACGTGGAAAATTCTTGATAAAGCATACCGAGAAAGGGGTCTGATAATTCTAACGGACCCTGACCATGGCGGAAGAAGCATAAGAAGAAAAATATTGAATCGATTTCCAGGAAGCAAGGAAGCATTTGTATCCACGGAAAAGGCAAGCAAAAAGGGGGATGTGGGCATAGAGAACGCAGCCCCTGATGATATTTGGGAAGCATTAAGCAAAGCCAGAGCGAGCCTTGCACCCTCAAGCGGGGAAAGAACAAAAGAGCGATATAAAAATAGCTATGAAGAGAGCCACAAGGAGCAATATAAAGATACCCATAAAGAGGGCTATGATATGAGCTTGCTTGTTAAGTGGAATCTGGTTGGAGAATCGAATTCCCGAAAGCGAAGAGAAGTATTTTGTGACAATCTGGGTATAGGATATAGCAACGCAAAGGGCTTGCTGAAAAAGCTCAATCAATACGAGATTGGCGAGGCTGAGATAGAGAGTGCTCTTAGCAGCATTTACTGCAATGATATTTTAGAGGAAAAATGAAACCATATACGAGGAACGCGGTCAGGGAAATCAGCGAAAAGCATGGATTTCGACGTGCTGACAGCTTGGGACAGAATTTTTTAGTTGATAGGAACATAATTGAGAAAATAATTGACGCGGCAGAATTGACAGAAAATACCCTTGTGATTGAAATTGGACCTGGGATGGGTGCTTTGACGCAAGTGGCAGCGGAGAAAGCAGGCAAGGTGATTGCGGTAGAAATTGATCGACATTTGATTCCCGTGCTAGGTGAGGTTGTTGGACATCTAGATAATGTTGAAATTATTAACCAGGATATTCTCAAAACGGATATAAATGAATTAATTGACTCAGAGAAGAAAAATTTTGCTACTTCAGATCACGAGATTGATAAGGTTGTAATTTTAGGAAATTTGCCGTATTATATTACAACGCCGATAATTATGGGAATTCTCGAAAGACAAATCGAGATGGATACAATGGTTATTATGATGCAAAAGGAGGTTGCGGAGAGAATTGTCGCGACACCTGGCGGCAAGACGTATGGAGCATTATCAATAGCCTGTCAATTTTTTTGTGAGACGAATTATGTCACGACAGTGCCGAGAACCGTTTTCCAGCCGCAGCCGAAGGTCGATTCAGCTGTTTTAAGGCTCGACAAAAGAGCGGAATTGCCATGGGAAATCGGCGCAGGTGGATGGAAACTTTTTTTTGAGGTTGTCAGAGCAGGATTTAACCGAAGAAGGAAGACGCTTTTAAATGCACTCACCGCACTTGGCATGGACAAGACAGAGCTTAGGAGCATATTGGACGAAGCAGGAGTTGAGCCAAGCCGGAGGGCGGAGACCTTATCAATTCAGGAGTTTGCAAATGTCGCAAACGCAATAGGACGACAGAGGGAGCTTTAACAGACGAGGGGCTTTAATGGACGACGCAACTTTAAAGGACAAGGGAGCTTTGATGGGCTAGAAAACCTTAAAGGACAAGGGGGCTTTAATGGACAAGGAAAACAAAGAAAATATAAATATTGAAGTTAAGAGCATTAAAGATATCAAAAATATATTTGACAGATATAGGCATGGATTTTTAGGATTTTGTGTTATACACGCATTTCTTCTTAACTTGTTTCTGGAAACTCTTGCCAGAAAGGGCGTATCGTGGGCTGGTGGATTTTTGTTCCTAGTCAACTCGCCAATAGTATTTTTTTATAACACCCTTATAATATTTGCAACACTTTCTTTTGCTGCTCTTTTTAGACGACGAACGTTTGTAATAACAATAATTTCAGCTTGTTGGCTTGCAATCGGTATTGCAAATGGAATAATCCTGACCCAGAGAATGACACCTTTTACCGTAAAGGATTTGAGTGCTATTACAGAGGGAGCGACCCTTATCACAAACTACCTCTCGAAATTCCAGATTGTGCTTATTGCGATTGGACTTGTTTTGCTCGTGGTCGGAGTTGTATTTCTGTTCATCAAGGGCCCGAAAAAGAAAGAAAAAATTAACTATAGACGCAATGTGGCAGGGTTTATCCTCGTCTGCGTATTTACGGGTGCGGCTACAATGGGAGTAATTAACCAAGGCATTGTAAACACCTTCTTTGGAAATCTAGCCTATGCATACAGAGATTATGGCATACCATATTGCTTCATAAGCACATGGGTCAATACTGGAATTAGAAAGCCGGACAACTACTCCAAGGAATCCGTCGACAAAATACTCGCTTCGGCAGGACTATCCGAACGAAAAGCAGACTATTTTGTTAAGGGCGATGCCGCAGACAGTAAGAAATATCCGAATATAATATATTTGCAGCTTGAATCCTTTGTGGACCCTCAGCTTTTCACGAATATACAATGCGACAAGGACCCAATGCCATACTACAGACAGCTGATGAAGGACTACTCCTCTGGACTGATTGAGGTTCCGGCTTGTGGTGCAGGAACAGCAAATACAGAATTTGAAACACTGACGGGCGTAAGTGCTAGATTCTTCGGACCAGGAGAATATCCATATAAGTCGGTGCTGACGGACAACACAATGGAGAGCACAGCATTTGACCTGAAAAAGCTAGGCTTTGGGACACACGCTATCCACAACCATAGAGCAGTCTTTTATAACAGGCACGAAGTATTTAGAAATTTGGGCTTTGACACCTTCACATCTGTTGAATATATGAGTGATGTCGACAAAACACCTAAGAATTGGGCAAAGGATAATGTACTTACTGGTGCAATAATGGATGCACTAAAGAGCACTGATGGGCGTGATTACGTACATACTATATCGGTACAAGGCCACGGCAAATATCCTACAGAGCAGCTTATACAGAATCCAAATATCAATATTACCGCGGCACCAAATGAGGAGCTTAAATGGAAATACGAATACTATGTGAATCAGATTTACGAGATGGACAAGTTTGTCAAGAGGTTAACTGATGAGCTTGAAAAGTTCGATGAACCGACAGTTCTTGTGATGTTTGGGGACCACATACCGGCACTTGACATAACCAAGGAGACTTATGCGCTCAAGGATTTATATAAGACGCAATATTTAATATGGTCTAACTTCAAGACGGAAAAAATTGACCAAGATGTAAAGGCATATGAGCTATCAAGTATTTTGTTTGAGAGGCTTGGAATACACGCTGGAAACATAATCCAATACGGACAAAATATAGATAGGAATAGTCCTGAGTATCTCAAAGGATTGGAAGCTTTAGCTTATGATGTATTATATGGCAAAAAGTACATGTACGGCGAGAAGTCCATTGTTAAGCCGTCGGAAATGAAGATGGGTGTAAAGCCGATAAAGATACAAAAGATTGTGCAGGCAGGGGATAAGTACTACATTAAGGGCGAAAATTTCACCGAATATAGCAAGGTTACACTCGACGGCGAGCTGCTCAAGACTTTCTATCTTGGACCGACGCTTCTGGGACTTGTGGATGAGGTTGATCCGAGCAAAGCCAGCGAAATGAAGGTAAGCCAGATAGATAAAAACAGCAAGGAGATAATAAGCACGACGGAGTAGACGACAGAATAATATAACATAAGGCAACATAAGACGAGATGAGATAGTTGTTACTATATTTGATTTAAGTTTTGGGCAAAAGAAGCTCACAAGTAGATGAGAAATGCTGTATTGACTGGTAAACCAGTTGATACGGCGTTTTTTCTTGGAGGAAATTGGAGGAAAAAGGCATTTTGGTAGCAGGCACAACATATAGCAAAATAAATTCAGTTAATACAACATATTGTGAATAATAAAACAGCTTGAGAAAACAACTCAACAATAAACTTTATTTGCATAAATAAAGAGCAATAAAATATCAGAAAACCCTTGAAAATACTCATATGGGGGGGGGTAGAATGAAAGTGTATATTTTTATCAAAAAATAACAATATAAATAAAATTAAAGAAATAAAAATCAAGGAGGCTCAAAATGAAGAGTTTTTTCAAGAAGATGGCAATAATGCTAATATGCATGAGTATATTTCTGTCATATATGCCATGGAATGTAGTTTTTGCAACAGATGAGATTGCAGAAACTCCTCAGAACGTAATAACTGAGGAACCTCAGGGAAGCGGAGAAGCGACAAACCCTGAGGAAGGCAATACTCAATTAGAAAATCCGAAATTTAATGCGGAAATAACTGAGGAACTTCAAGGAGAGCCTTCTCAGGGGAATGAAGATTTTTCTGTAGGGAAGATTGTAAAGAATGTGAAGGATAAAGTCCAAAATGTTCTAAAGAGCAGTCAAGCACCCGCTAAAACACCTAAGAATCCTGAGGACTACTTCATATTTAACGAGAGCACTAATACTATCACGGGATATAGCTCATCTCCTGATGCACCTAAAGACATAAAGATACCGGCTACGATAAATGGAGTAAATGTCGAGCACATTGGAAACAATGCCTTTTCAGGGCAGCAGCTGACAGGACTATCGTTTGAATTGCCATCCAGTTTAAAGAGTATAGGGTCATATGCCTTTTATAATAATACGACTCTAAAGGGGGATGTGAAAATACCAAATGGAGTAGCAAGCATAGGGGGTTATGCGTTTTATAACTGTGCTTCATTAACAAGTATAACGATCCCGGAAGGAGTAACAAGCATAGGGGGTTATGCGTTTTATAGCTGTGGTTCATTAACAAGTATGACAATCCCGAAAGGAGTAACAAGCATAGGGGGTTATGCCTTTTATAACTGTAGTTCATTAACAAGTATAACAATCCCGGAAGGAGTAACAAGTATAGGGAATCATGCGTTTTCTTACTGTGTTTCATTAACAAGCATAACAATCCCGGAAGGAGTAACAAGCATAGAGAATGATGCCTTTTATGCCTGTCAGTCATTAACAAGCATAGCAATCCCGGAAGGAGTAACAAGCTTAGGGAATGATGCCTTTTATGCCTGCCAGTCATTAACAAGCATAGCAATCCCCAAAAGTGTTACAAGAATAGGGGGTGCTGCATTTAGTAGCTGTAGTTCACTGAGAAGTATAACAATTCCAAAAGGAGTGACCGAAATATACGGTAGTACATTTTCTGACTGTAGTTCACTGAGAAGTATAACAATCCCAGAAACAGTGACAAGCATATGGGATACTGCATTTTATAGATGTAGTTCACTAACAAGCATAACAATCCCAGAAAGTGTGGTAAGCATAGGGAAAAATGTGTTTAATAGGTGTTATTCGCTAACAAAAATTAATATCCCAACTAAAACTAGAGGAGAAATATCAGGTGAACCATGGGATGCTAATAATGCTATAGTATACTGGAAAGATACTAAGGTAGTAGATGATTATATTGTTGATATAACAAAAGGCGAGATTGTTAAATATATAGGTACAAAAGTAGATTTAACTGTTCCTTCAAGCTTCAATATTGATGGAAAAGAATGCAAAATAAATAGTATATTTAACAGTGCATTTTTCGGAAATAAGAATATAAAGAATGTAAACATTCAGCAAGGGATAACAAGCATAGGGAGTTTTGCATTTGATGGTTGTAGTTCACTAACAAGCATAAGTATCCCAGAAGGAATGACGAGAATAGGGGATTTTGCATTTTATGACTGTGAATCCTTAACAAAGGTGACAATTCCAAAAGGGGTAACAAGCATAGGGGATCAGGCATTTACAGGTTGTAGTTCAATAGCAAGTATAACAATCCCAGAAAGTGTGGTAAGCATAGGGAATCTTACATTTCAAAACTGTAGTTCACTAAGAAGCATAACCTTATCGGAAGGATTGAAAAGCATAGGGGAGCAGGCATTTAGAAGTTGCAGTTCACTAACAAGCATAACAATCCCAGAAAGTATGACAAGCATAGGGCATGAGGCGTTTATATATTGTAATTCGCTAAAGAAAATCAATATCCCAACTAAAACTAGAGGAGAAATATCAGGTGAACCATGGGATGCTGATAATGCTATAGTATACTGGAAAGACACAAAGATAGTAGACGATTTTGTTGTTGACATAACTAAAGGCGAGATTGTTAAATATATAGGTACAAAAGTAGATTTAACTGTTCCTTCAAGCTTCAATATTGATGGAAAAGAATGCAAAATAAATAGTATATTTAACAGTGCATTTTTCGGAAATAAGAATATAAAGAATGTAAACATTCAGCAAGGGATAACAAGCATAGGGAAGGCGGCATTTAACAGTTGTAGCTCACTAACAAGCATAACAATCCCAGAAAGTGTGACAAGCATAGGGGATTTTGCATTTGGAGGCTGCACTTCACTAAGAAGCATAACAATTCCAGGAGTGGTGACAGAGATAAGATGGGGCACATTTTCTGGTTGTAAGTCACTAACAAGCATAACAATGCCAGAAAGCATTACACGCATAAATACTTCTGCATTTCAAAACTGTAGTTCACTAGCAGGCATAACCATCCCAGAAAGCGTTAAATGCATAGACATGTCTGCATTTCAAAACTGTAGTTCACTAGCAAGCATAACCATCCCAGAAAGTGTTACAAGCATATTATCTAATGCATTTGGAGGCTGCACTTCACTAAGAAAAATAAACATCCCTAAAGGAACCGATATCATACCAAACGACGCTTTTAAAGATTCAGGAATAGAAACCATATATGTAGACCAGAATAGATCAGATTCACGCATTGTAGGAAATCAGCCTTGGGGAGCATCGAATACAACAAAGGTGTTTTATAAGGGCGAATTTGTAAGCATAGACATGACTTCTGAAAAGGTAAAAGGGGAGTATGCAAGGAATATCAAGATAGAAGCATATATTGATAAAAAGAAGCTTGTGTCAAAAATAGTTATGCCAGACGGAAAGGTTATTAATGTGGGAAATCCTACGTGGACAGGAGAATTTAAAGTAACCAAGAATGGCACATATATTTTTAAGGGTTATGATGATTCTGGGAATGAATCTGAAAAAGTAGTAACTATAGATGATATAGGAAAGCCTATTGTTTCGGCAGAAAATGCTACAATTGACTACGAGCCAAAGAAAATAAGCAAAGCGGAGCTTTACAAGTTATTAAATGCAAGTGCTATAGATGAATTGGATGTTGATGTACCAGTAACAGTAACAGATGCAGACCTAGAAAAAGTTAAGAAAATAAAAAATGGAGAAACTGTTGAGGTAACAGTTAAGGCGACACATCCTAAATTTAATTTAAGTGATAGCAAGAAAGTTAGTGTAACGCTAAATTTACCAAATATTATCCCAGGAAGTCAGGAAAAGCCTGAGGGGTATGTAACAGTAACCTTTGCTAAGGGCGAACACGGAAGTCTTTCAGGTGAGCTAAGCCAGCACGTAAATCCAACTCAGGTAACAGACCTAAAGACAGTAGCACCAAAGGTAAAGGCAGACATCGGATTTAAGCATACAGGCTGGGATAAGGCATTAAAGGCTAAATTTGAAAAAGACACAACAGTAACAGCAACATATGAGGCACTACCAAATATTATTCCAGGAAGCCAGGATAAGCCAGAAGGGTATGTAACAGTAACCTTTGCTAAGGGCGAACACGGAAGTCTTTCAGGTGAGCTAAGCCAGCACGTAAATCCAACTCAGGTAACAGACCTAAAGACAGTAGCACCAAAGGTAAAGGCAGACATCGGATTTAAGCATACAGGCTGGGATAAGGCACTAAAGGCTAAATTTGAGAAAGACACTACAGTAACAGCAACATATGAGGCACTTCCAGATGTTATCCCGGGAAGCCAAGAAAAACCAGAGGGTTATGTAACAGTAACCTTTGCAAAGGGTGAACACGGAAGTCTTTCAGGTGAACTAAGCCAGCATGTAAATCCGACTAAGGTAACAGACCTAAAGACAGTAGCACCAAAGGTAAAGGCTGACATCGGATTTAAGCATACAGGCTGGAACTCTGAACTTAAGAAAAAGTTCACAGAGGATACAACTATCACAGCAACATATGAAGTAGCTACTGAGAAGTTTGCTATCACCATAGATCCTGATGGCGGAAACTGGAATGGAAGCACCGATCCAATAGTATATAATGCCAAGATAGGTGAATATATTACGCTTCCGGACGCACCAACAAAAGAAGGCTACACATTCAAGTATTGGAAGGGTTCTAAGTACATGCCAGGGGATAGGTACAAGGTCGAAGGTGAACACAAGTTTACTGCTGTTTGGGAGAAAAAGGATACATCCAAGACAGATGACAGTTCAACTGGAACAACTGGAACGAGTGGAACAGCTGGAGCAAACGGAGCTAATACGAACAAAACATCCACTTCGAATCATGCGCCTTTTACAGCAGATTCTCAGAACATCATGCTTTACCTAATGATGAGTATATTCTCATTTGTGCTAATACTAAGACTGAGAAGCCAAGAGAACTAGAATAAAAAAATTTTAAATCACACTATAATACCCTGCCTAATTATATTAAGCAGGGTATTTCTTACTGCACATGTAAAACCCCACGTTTAACGTGGAGCTGTGATTTCTTTGCAAATTTATAATTCAATTTACCGAAAATGAGTTTGAAAACTCGAGGTGCTAAAATTTCACCTTGAACAGAGGAAACTGAAAAAATTATAAGTTGTGGAACGGTTGACAAAATTTTTTAGATAGGTATAATTGTATTATAAGTAATACATAATAAGGAGGGCGTTATGAATACCATATCTTTAAGAATGAACGATGAAGATGCAAAGCTACTGAAAGAGTATGTCTCTGTCAATAAATTAAATATGAGTCAGTTTATTAGAGAGCTTATTATTGACAAACTAGAAGAAGAATTTGAGATGGATGAAGCGAGAATTTTACATGCTCATGAAAAAGCAAAGCACGAAAAAAAATATGACCATACAGAAGTTTGGAAAATTCTTGGTGTTTAATGATGTATAAAGTGGAATTTTCGGAATCGGCACTAAAGGCTTTAAAAAAACTTGATAAGCAAACCGCACGAGTGATTAAAAATTGGGTTATAAAGCATTTAGTAGATTGTGACGACCCTAGAGTTCATGGGAAAGCTCTTAAAGGAAATTTGGCTGGCATATGGCGTTATAGGGTTGGTGATTATCGATTGTTTGCGGATATTCATGATAATATTGTAACAGTAGAAATTTTTGAGGTGGAACATAGAAGCAAAATATATAAATAAAAGCAGTGGTACTCGCTATAAATATTGAAAAGTTTGAAGGCGAAGATTTTATGTTTCAACTGACTGGTGAAGAAATGTTAGAACTTTCAAGGTGCAAAAATTTCACCTTGAACAGAGGAATTTGAAAATTTGAGGTGTAAAAATTTCACCTCAAGTTGGGGCGGTTCAAGGTATCTACCAAATGCTTTTACAGAACAAGGTGTTTATATGCTTATGACTGTATTAAAAGGTGAACTTGCGATACCGTATGGTATAATCCAATGCAGTAGTGATTGAAGTAAGAATCCCTCGGATTTAGCTGTGGGGAATATCAAAAGTGCTGGAATGATTGATGATGTGCGTATAGTGTGTATAATAAAAGTATACGAGTAGAGGATACTATGAATATGATTAGAAAAAATATCACTTTGTCAGTTACAACTTACGAGACTATCAATGATTATGCTAAAAAATGTGGTATGTCATTTTCGGAATTTGTAAGAGATTCAGCCTTAAAAGCGATTATTAAAAGCGAAAATTTGAGTCTGCTTGATTATATCAATGAAAATTGTTCTTATATGGACAGCAACGAACAGAAAGAAATTGAATCATTAAACATTGATTTTGATAATTTGAGCGGAAGGGAATTGACTTTAGATGAGCTTTTACAAGGTTAAATACTCTTTGCTTCCTCTAATTTAGACATACATAAATCTCCTTAGTATTTTGTCGCAATTCTCCTCAGACATATCCTTTAATTTAATCAGTTCCTTTCCCATATTTTCAATACAGGTTAGTGGTGGAATTGGCATCGAATTAATTTCAGTAGCATTCACTTGAGTAGAACCATTTAAAATTCTGTAATAATTATCATAAAGCGTAGAGTTCATTACAACATACAAACCATAAACCAAACAGTCTGATAATCTTTGTAAGCCTGTAATAAAATTTATCTTATTCTGTGTGCTAATTGCCTTATATTTTGCAAATTTTTTGGCTAAATAAACGCCACATTGTAATCGACGCTATTCCTCTTTATCCTCATCTTTGGTGTTTGGAATATCTTTTACTACATCTCCTATTAGTTTACCAAAATCAATGGCATTTTTTGATGTAATGACTGGTTCTCCTGTTTCTTTTTCAAGTGTTTCTCTTGCAACCTTCGCTACATTACCACCTCTTTTAGCAACCTTTTTATTCTCTTGTAATCCTTGGGGATTTGAAGTGTTAGTGATATCTTTTGTAGCTGTTTCTGCAAGCATATTAAGAATGAGTTCTGTAGTTGACATATTATCTCTTAGATTTTGTTTTTTAAGACCTTTTAAATCTTTATATTGTCTTGTAGTCATACCGGACCAAGCTTTTGAAATTTCATTGGTTAAAATAGCATATTCTATTCCTTGGTCAATGCCATGCTCATTCCAAGTATCAGTTAGTTCCTTACGAACTTGTATTGCTTGCAATCTTTGGTTAATCCATTCTTTTGAATAACCTTTTTTGGCATATGTTTCCAACGCTCTATCAATTGTAAGCTCTGGATCAATTATCTCATCAATTCTTTCTTTACCTACTTCAGCTAACCACATTTTAAATGGTTCTGCTTTTGGTGATGGAATTGATTGTATAATACGAAAAATGCCTTGCATATCTGCAACATCAGTATTGTACTTTTTTCCATCTGAAGATTCTAACTTCAGTTGTCGACAAATTGTCGACAACTCACTTTTTTCTTCATCTGTCATTCTTTTTTTGACTCTGTACCAATAATCTCGTGGATTTTTACTTTCTGTAAGAACTCCTACAATATCTACAACACTGAAATACCATTCTTCTTTTTCGTTGTCCCAAGCAGAACGAATTTGATTTCCCTCAAATAGTTTAATTTCGTTATCCAAAATATTTCCTCCTTTGAGTTGATGTACTGTTTACAACAATTATTATACAATAGTAGCTCTAAACAGTACACCAACCACTTAATTTTTCAGCTTTTAACTTTGGTAGAAGTCTAAAAAACCTCATATTTACTTGACTATTTGCCTCTATGATATATTTTGACATCGCTTTTCATAAACTTGCGCATAAACAATCCCTCGTAAATGGCGTCAATGCTATCGGAAATAAAACAGATATAAAATACAATTAGAAACACAAGATCTACCCATGGTGGTATAATGGCCAATACACTCATAACAATTGGGGCAACCAAAACAAGACACCCCGCCAGCATCAGTGTTACCTTCAAGGTGTGATAAAAGCATGTATACCCATGAAGATTTAGAAATCTCCCAGAATAGTTCCAATATCTGTTTGAACTTACAAGGTGAATTAGTAAGCCTGAAATAAATTCAACAACTGTAGCTATTACAAAAAGTATCATTATCATATATGCCAAATCTTCTTCCAGTTGATGAGCAACAAGAAGCGAGATAATCATCATTACCCCATACATAGGCATATACGGTCCTTTTAAAATGCCTCGGTCAAATCTATGTCTATCTTTAATCAAGCAGTATACATTATCAACAAGCCAGCCAATAAATGAATAAACTGCAAACAGTTGCAAAAGTTGGATAATGCTATATCCTGTATTTTGCTCAAAAACCATTCGAAAATCAGCTTCCTTTCTTCATACAAAACACTTCAATGCTACTAAAATCACATGGCATCATGCAAAACACTTCAATGCTACAAGGGGGATATGTTCGCTACGGTTTTGCCAAGCTTCCTATTATATTACTTCGCAATTGTGTGTGATTTTATATTTGTATGTGATTGCTTCACAATTGCATGGTTTATCTCGCAGTGGACACCCTAAAATTGTATATATTTACTTCACAATTGTATGTGCTTACTTCGAAATTGTGTGCGTCCTTGTTCCGTCACCGTTTATATCAATTTTTTCGTCCATAAGATTAGGTATTTTCTTAAATTTAAGAATGAAAAAGTCCTTATTTCTAGCCATTATCTCTCTGAGTATTAGCTTTCTATTCTCATCCCTCAAAATCCCGCGATGTATCTCCTTCGGCCAAACCTGATCACTTGCAATCCCTCTGGTTTTCATATCCATCTTTTGCCCTATATACACAGCCCGAGGCAGATGAAACGTCTGCGACACAACGATAGCGCGATCTATGCCAAAAACCTGTTTTGCTCTAACCATACTTTCAAAGGTGCTATACCCCTTGTGGTCACAAAATATATCCTCATCAGGAATCCCCTTGCCCTTAATATATGCGAGCATCGATGAAATCTCATCATAATAATCCTGCGCGTTATCGCCATCGCCAGTCAAAAGAATCTTTCTAGCGACATTCTTATCATATAGGTCAACTGCAACATCAAGTCTAGCCCTGAGAACTGGACTAGGAGTTTTGTCCGACAAAATAGCCGCCCCCGGCACTATTATCGCTTCGGCTCCAAAATCCGTTGCTTTATTGTAGAGAGCATCGCTTGCCGTATCAGAACTCTCTTGATATCGACCTATTATATTATCCTTTTCTAAAGTCTTTATATGTTGGCTCACAGATAGTATGGAAGCAATGATAAACACTACGACCATGAGTATTATGAGCATTATTTTTCTTGATTTTTTCATGTTATGAAACATCTCGTCCCCTGCTTAGAGCCCTGCCTAGGTGCCTGCTTAGTATTTTGCATTTAAAGATGAATTGTGATACAATTCTTTTGCTATTAGTATACCATAGAGGAGCGAAAAATCACAATATTTTACTATGAGATTATTAGTATCAAGAGAATACAAAAAGGACGATACAATCGTTAAAATAGGGAATGTTTCAATAGGTGATGGATCCTTATGCATAATTGCTGGGCCTTGCACCATCGAAAGCTTTGATCAGCTTCATTATGTTGCGTCAGGACTTTCAAAGCTAAACATAGATATTTTGAGGGCAGGTGCATTTAAACCCAGAACCTCCTCATATTCTTTTCAAGGTATGGGATCCAAAGGGCTTGATATCTTATCTAATGTTAAATCCGAGTTTGGGATTCCAACAGTTTCTGAAATTATTGATATTGCAGATTTATCGTTATTTGACGATGTGGATATTTTGCAGGTTGGTGCAAAGAATATGCAGAATTATTCCTTGCTTAAGAAGCTCGGAAGGCAAGAAAAACCTGTTTTGTTAAAAAGAGGCTGGGCAAATACTATAGACGAATTCCTTGAAAGTGCTGAGTATATCTATCGTGAAGGTAATCATAATATTATTCTTTGTGAAAGAGGCATACGTACATTTGAGCCTTCCGCTAGAAATTCCTTTGATATAAACGCTATACCGATTCTAAAAAGTAGAACTCATCTTCCAGTCATTGGTGATCCAAGCCATGGCACAGGCATTTCAGAGCTTGTCATGCCAGTTAGCCTTGCTATTGTCGCAGCTGGTGCGGATGGTTTAATGATAGAGATTCACGAAAATCCTGAATGTGCTCTCTGTGACGGCAAGCAAGCTATTACGTTAGATGAATATGAAATCTTAGAAAAC
>USBT01000004.1 GCA_900553025.1 uncultured Eubacteriales bacterium
GCGTCTGCCAATTCCGCCATAACCGCAAAGTCTTCGAATTAAGCAAACACAATTGCTGAATGGGATTATGCCTTTGCAAAATAGAGCATTTTTCAATAATTCCACTTCAGTTTGCATTTCAGTAACTCAAGACGACTTAAATAGTATACTAGAATAATTCTAATTTTTCAATATCTGGCAAAATATTTTTCTCATAATGACAACAATAATTTTATATATTCATTATAGTTTTTCATCTCAAGATCTTAACTGTTCATCTGAACATATTTTTCATGGCAGTTTCCATTTTTTATTTCTCCATAAGGTGTCGTGCTAAAAGCACTCCGCTTGCAGATGCTTGGGATAGCGAGTGCGTAAGTCCTGAACCGTCCCCAATTGCATAAAGATTAGGGATGTGAGTCTGCATATTCTCATCAACTGGCACCTTTGAATTATAGAATTTAACCTCAACACCGTAAAGTAGCGTATCCTCATTCGCTGTGCCTGGTGCTATTTTGTCTAGCGCATAAATCATCTCAATTATGCTATCAAGCTGTCTCTTTGGAATTACAAGGCTAAGGTCCCCTGGCGTTGCCTCAAGAGTTGGACGCGTGAAACATTTCTCCATCCTTCTAGCACTGCTACGCCTGCCCTTTTCCAGATCACCAAATCTCTGAAGAAGTACTCCGCCGCCCAGCATATTTGAGAGTTTAGCGATGGATTCACCGTATTCGTTGCTATCATCAAAAGGTTCTGTGAACCTATTTGTGACAAGAAGTGCAAAGTTTGTATTTTCAGAATGAAGCTTTGGATCTGCGTAGCTGTGTCCATTTACAGTAATTATGCCATTTGTATTTTCTGACACCACATGACCGTATGGATTCATGCAAAATGTTCTGACCATATCGTTATATTTATCAGTTTTGTATACTATTTTGCTCTCATATACATCGTCGGTTATAGACTTGAAAACCTCAGCAGGAAGCTCTACCCTGACTCCGATGTCAACTCTGTTTTTTTCCTGAGGAATATTGAACTTGGAACAGACCTCTCCAATCCACTTTGAGCCAGATCTGCCTGAAGCCATTACAAGTTTATCACAGGCAAAATCGCCCTTGTTTGTATGGAGCAAAAAACTCCCGTCGCTTAGTATATCAATGGTTTCACATGCAGTATAAAACTCAAAATTAATCTTTGATGAAACATATTCATATATATTGTGAAGTATATTAATGTTTCTATCTGTTCCAAGATGTCTCACCTTAGCAGATAACAGATGCAAATTATTTTGTAGACATTTCGTCTTTAAGTCGGTATCCGCAGTCGAATACAGTCTGGCCTCTGATCCACCCATGGAACAAAGTGCTGAATCGACATACTCCATCAGCTCCATTGCTTTGTCATAGCCAACAACCTTGTGTAGGTCGCCGCCAAATTCTGTAGTAATATTATATTTCCCGTCTGACAAAGTGCCTGCTCCGCCATACCCATTCATTATGTGACATGGATTACACTTTATACATTTTGGCGTTTTTCCTAGCTTAATTGGACAATTCCTGCGCTCTAAAGGAGCACCTCGATCAATCACCAGCACCTTACCTTTATATCCTAGTTTACATAGCTCATATGATGCGAAAACTCCGCCAGCACCTGCACCAACAATAATAACATCATAATTCCTTGTAATATCCATATTCATCTCAGCATTGCTTTTAGTATCTATATTCACTTGATTATCCTCATAAAAACTGTAAAAAGGCACCACAAACTGGGTGCCTCTAAATACAAAATATTCAATTGAAATTTACCTAGTTCATGACACCTTCGTTTTCTTCATCCTCAGCCATTATCTCGTCAAAGGTCTTGACAACATCTTCAAATAACTTGTCATCTGTGATGTCTATGAGTTCAAATTCAACACCCTCTTCATCTCTAGCAACTTCTTTGTATCCGTATATATAGATATCATCTGAATCGTCAAGTGGAATCAGAGCCATGTATTCCTTGCCGTCATGGTCAAATGTCCCCATGATTTCACACTCGATGCTGCCATCTTCAAATTCCAGTATCAAAACATCATCTTCATTTATCATATCTTTTTCTTTATCATGCCTTTATTTCCGGATTAAGTTCCTCCATGAAATGTATTGAATTTTAAATCCTTAAAATTCTTTCAACTACAGATACTATAACATTTTTAATGCAGAATTTCAAACAAAATAAATTTTTAGCCGTATCAATTTTCTAGGTTTGGGTCGTATCAATTTTCTAGTTTTTAGTCGTATCAATTTTGTGTGCATTGTCATTTGGGGGACTGTATCAATTCTTGTCGCTATATCCATTTTTCGGGGTTTTATGAAGGCTATTGCATACCTCAACAATTTATCAATACAAGCCTGAGTTGATTTTCACATCTACGCAAGCAACTATTTTGTGCTAAAAAACTCGAAAATCGCCTCTGCGTTACTCTTACTTATTCCATGTACATTCTGTAATTCCTCGATTGTCGCAGATTTTATCGCATCGATTGACTCAAAATGAGCTAGCAGGGCATTACGCTTCGCAGGTCCAATCCCCTTAATTTCATCTAGTACTGACCCTATTGAATGCTTTCCTCTGAGTTTCCTATGGTAATCAATTGCAAACCTGTGAACCTCCTCCTGTATCCTCCCGCAATATTTAAACAAAACAGGGGTTTCAGCAAGTGAAATCTCGCGTCCGTCCTCAAACACCATTCGATCAGTGCGGTGATTGTCATCCTTTGCAAGCCCCACCAGAGGAATGTTTATTCCCATGGCATCCAGCACTGTCTTTGCAGCTGAAACTTGACCAGCACCCCCATCCATAAAAATAATGTCAGGCATCCTGATAAAGCCTTTGTCGCCTGCCTGTGCACGTCTGAATCGTCTGTAAAGAACCTCTTGAAGGCTGCCGTAATCGTCATGTGCATTTGCAGTTCTAATCTTGAACCTTCTATAATCTTTTTTTACAGGCTTTAATCCTTGGAAAACCACCATTGCTCCAACGGTGTCTATTCCATTAGTATTCGATATATCATAGGCCTCCACCCTGAATCCATTTACTGGCGGTCTAAAATCTTTAGATAATTGTTGTAAAACTCCTGACATAACCTCGGCAAGAGCATCCTCCTTCTCTCGCACCCCCTCAGCCTTTAGGTTTATTGTGTTTATAAGCTGATCTCTGTCACGTCTTGCCATATCAAGAAGTTTCCTCTTTACTCCCTTCTTTGGAGTGAATATTTTCACTTTTCTTGATTCACTCGATAGGAATGCTTCAATTAGACTGTTTTCAGGTATCTCTTTTTCGATCAAAATTTCTCGTGGAACATTCGCCCATTGACTATAATACTGTTTCAGAAAACTGCTAACGATTTCTTCACTTGACTCCTCATATTTTGCTTCAATTTCAAAAGAATCACGCCCGCTGAGTTTTCCGTTTCTCACAGAGAATACAACAACAAAATATTGTTCGCCTGTAGCAAGAGAGAGCACAAGGTCAAGATCATCGTCATTTATCATCGTAACACGCTGAATTTGAGTAAGTGAATTCAAATCCTGAATTAAATCCCTGTAGTGAGCGGCTTCCTCAAATTCCATTCGTTCAGATGCAGCTTTCATAAGCTCTTCCATTTTCTTGCGCAGAGGTGACGTCTTGCCTCTTAGAAATTCGAGGATTTCGTCTATTTTGTTGCGATATTCCTTCATATCGACCGTCCCTAGGCAAACTCCGGGGCATACATCGATATGATAGTTAAGGCAAGGTCTAAATCCGTCTGGAAACGACTGTAAATTGCATCTTTTGAGCTTAAATACTCTGTTAATGAACTCAACCATCCTATTTACTGCGCCGACGTCGCTGTACGGTCCGAAATATTTATTTCCATCATTTTTGAGAACGCGTGTTTTTTGAATCCTCGGATAATCCTCATTCGTTGTAATCACGATGTATGGATATGTCTTGTCATCTCTGAGCAAAACATTATACTTCGGCATATATCGCTTGATGAGGTTGTTTTCAAGTACCAGGGCCTCCATCTCGCTGCTGCATGTAATCCATTCGAAATCTGCTATGTTGGATACTAGCGCACGAGTTTTTGGATTTGTCTGAGATGATTTTTGAAAATATTGACGTACACGATTTTTAAGTGATATAGCTTTCCCAACATAAATTACCTGACCAAGTCTGTCTTTATGCAGATAGACACCAGGAAGATCAGGCAATTGTTTCAAATTTTCTTCTATTCGATTGTCAATATTGATTTTAATATCGCTTGTATTGTTAACATTAATATCACTTTTATTATTGATGCTATTATCGCTTTTATTATGAATATTATTATCGTTTGTATTATTAATATCGCTTGTATTATTGACCTTTTTATCTGTTTTATTCTCAGAATTTCCAGAATCACTCATATATTCCAGCCCCTTCTACGCCTATCTTCCTCAATTTCAATCTGGCGAAGTGCCTTCTGGTATGCCATTTGTTTTCTCTTTCTAGCAGTTCTCCTCTTAATCTGAGCAATTTTAATTCTGATGTAAATATAAATAATAATTAGTAGCAATATCGCGGAAATTATCAAAATTGTTCCAAGGTTTGATATCCCTATTTTCGAAGGAAGCCAACCCGTTCCTATGTCCTCTTTCACTATTAGAGGTATTTTGTTGACAGGATCGTCAGCGACACTAATCACATATGTTCCAACCTGAGTGCCTTTTTTTACAGGTGCCTTTATCTTTTCATCCATTTCAATCACACCGCTGATCAGCTCCTTCGAGCCTTGCTCTGGCAGATATGCGTAACCATCGTCGGCTGCGTAGGCATTAACCCTTGTCTTTTCGCCACCTTTTATGTAGGCCTTGTCAATTTTTTCGCCCTTCGAAATAACCTTAATGCCACGAACAGATGAAACAGCATAATCTATCAGTTTTTTTGCATCATTCTCACGAACTTTATCTTCAGGCGAGCCCATCACAGAAAGAATAATTTTCAGTCCTTTATAATTATATGACATGAGAATTGAGCCTTCACCTTCCTTGCTACCTGTGGATTTTTGAACTGCAACAGTATTTTCATCCTGCAAAATCTCGGGATATTGATTCTTAAATGTCCTTGCTTTGCTTACGTTCGTTGCATTAATTTTATGCTTTTTAGCAGAGGATATCTTCCTGAAAATATCATTTGAAGATGCTACCTTCATAATTTGCATCATATCATTTGCCGTAGAATAGTGATCCATTTCAGGAGTTCCAACTGGATTTGTAAAATGAGTTTCTTTACATCCCATGTTTTTAACCAGTTCATTCATCATATTCACAAATTTTGACTTGTCATCTCCTGAAACCGCTTCTGATAAGGCAAATGTTGCATCGCTGCTATCTAGCATCAAGGAACCATAAATAAGATTTTCTACGCTTATCTTTTCACCTTCTTTTAGCTCCATTGGGCCACCAAAGCCTGCAGCTTCGGCTGAAATCTCAATCTCTGTGCTAAGCTGTAAATTTTGAATTGCCAAAATAACAGTGACAATTTTGGTCGTTGTAAGTGGTGCAATTCTGCTTCTTGATTTCTGTTCAAATAATACCTCTCCCGTGTTTTCGCAGTAAAGTACCGCTGACAAAGAAGATATTGAAGGCTTTTTATCTGTTTTTTTCTTATTTGCATTGGTTTTTTTAGAATTACTCTTATTTGATTTATCTTTTTTGGTCTTTGCAGTTTTATATTTAGATTTATCTAAATGAGTAGATGTTAAAAATCGATTTGAAAATGCTGAAACATTTTTTTCAGTGCCAGTATTTCCTTTGTATGTTTCCATTGCAAAGACATGAGTTAATTCCATGATAGCAAAAACCAAAACAAGGACCACTATTAATGCGATCCTAGTTAATTTACTAATTGCTCTATTCGAAGAAGCTAATTTCAAATTCATAAGTACATACTCTCTATAAAATTTCTTCTCTCAGAAAGGCTTCGGAAATATCCACACCCTTCTCAAAAATGCATCCCTTCTCTGCCGATTCCTCCGTGAAATTTCTATCCTCATCATATTCCTTTTCATTTTCACTATCATAAAGTACAAAAGGCACAGGATCCGCACTATGCGTCCTTAATCTGATTGGTGTATAGTGGTCAGGCATTACTAAAATTTTATATCTTTCTCCAGACTTTTTCAAGTGCGAAAGTACTGGTTTGAGAATTAACTTGTCAATTTGTTCAAGACAAAATATCTTTCCCTCAACATCGCCCTGGTGTCCGCATTCGTCTGGTCCCTCGACGTGAACAAAAACCATATCATCGCCTTCTTCAAATGCTTTGACAGCTGCCATGCCTTTACCAACAAAATTGGTTTCTTTATTCCCTGTCGCACCCTCAACATCGATAACCTTCATACCTGTTAGAATACCAATGCCTTTAATCAGGTCAACTGCACTTATAACTGAGCTCTCCATAGCTCTCCCGTTTCCGTAAGGAATTAGAGCCGGTTTTCTACCTCCACCCCATATCCACAAGCAATTTCCAGGTCTAAGTCCTCTTTCCATTCGGGATATATTAACAGGATGGCTACGTAAAAACTCGTAACTAGCTCGCATTATCTCCTTAATACGCTCAGCAACAAAATAATTGTCACCCGAACCTATCTCCTTGCCATGCTTTTCTGATTCCAAAACATCTAAATTTAATCCTGCGTTTAACTTGTATCCTGGAAGATAATTTGTAATTCTCTTTCCCAAGATGTTATGAGGCGGTTCACTACCTATATCGATTGGATTGATGCTTCTATCGAGATTTCTGATAACAAATGCTCCTCGATACGAAACGCCGTGCTTCATATCGATTCCCTCTAAAATTCCGTTTTTAATAAGGTGATTGCTCAAATCCTCATATAGCCTAAGACCCTCCTCGGTCGTGATATCTTCACTACTATGGTCAACCATCTCAAGATTCTCAAAAGCTTGCATTTCAACATATGTGCCGTCACTACTTCCGCATTGTTCATTGTCCGGATTCCTTAAGGTGACAATATTCCCTCTGAATGCGGCATCATGTTCTCCTAGTTCAATTCCAATATTTGCAGCTTCTAGTGGAGCTCTACCAGTATGAAATTTTTCAGGTGGATAACCCAAAAGTGACAAATGTCCCACATCGCTTCCAGCTTCCATGCCATCCGGAATAGTTCTACATCTTCCTACAATTCCTCGATGAGCCAACTCGGTTACAACAGGGTTATCTGCCAGCTGCAATGGTGTTTTGTTGCCCCTGTCTTCTAGTGGATAATCACCTGCACCATCTGTTACTAATATAAAATACTTCATCAAATGTTTTCTTCCTCAAATTTCCTCATAAATTCAATTAGCTTATCAATACCTTCTTCAGGCATAGCGTTGTAAATGCTCGCACGCAGACCTCCAATGGATCTGTGCCCCTTTAGATTTATAAATCCAGCTTCTTTGGCTTCCTCGACAAATTTCTTGTCCATAACATCATTACCGGTAACCATTACTACATTCATTATCGAACGATCTTCTTCTGCCACAGGGCATTTGAAGAGCTTACTATTATCGATGAAGTTATAAAGTTTTTCAGCCTTTCGCAAATTCACTTTCTCAACAGCCTTAATTCCTCCCATATCCAGAAGATGCTTGAATACCTTGCCTGCAACATAAATAGCAAAGCAAGGTGGCGTATTATACAGTGAAGCTTTGTCTGCATGCACCTTATAATCCATATAAACAGGAGTCATAGGATGAGCCTTTCCAATCATGTCATCACGAATAATCGCAATTGTCACTCCCGCCGGACCTATATTTTTTTGTGCCCCTGCAAAGATAGCAGCGTATTTTGTTACGTCAATTTCCTTCGACAAAATACAAGAGCTCATATCCGCAACTAGTGGTATCCCACCAGTATCAGGCAGTTCATTATAGTGCGTGCCATAAATCGTATTGTTTTCGCAAATGTACACATAGTCAGCATCCGCTCTAAAATCATCCTTGCTTACCCTCGGAATGTATGTGTATTTCTTATCTTCAGAGCTTGCTACGACATTAATATCGCCGTATTTGCATGCTTCTGTGTAGGCTTTTTTAGCCCACTGCCCTGTAATAATATAGTCTGCCTTATGCGTTCCACCCATAAAATTCAATGCTACCATTGAAAATTGAGTAGTTCCACCGCCCTGCAAGAAGAGCACCTTATAATTATCTGGTATATTCATGAGTTTTCTCAGGTCGCTCTCCGCATCCTTTATTATCTTATCAAACTCTGCTGATCTATGACTCATTTCCATCACGGATTGACCTGACCCCTGGTAGTTTGCAAGTTCTGCTGAAACTTCATTAATTACATCAAGTGGGAGCATTGAAGGCCCCGCCGAAAAGTTAAAAACCCTCTCTTTTTTGTTCATTTTAATCACCTTTTTTCGATAAATTTGTTTTAAATCACTAAGTATTTCTCGATTTGTTCTAAATTATATCACAATCAGTATTGATGTCAATGCTTTGATGTGCTATAATCCTAAATATAATATTAATTTATAAATGCACCGCAATATAGTGATGCTGTATAATAGTTTGATTCTTAGTTTGAAAGGAATAGCAGTATGTACAAAATAGCGACTTTAAACAAAATTTCAAAAATTGGTCTTGCACAGTTTTCTAATCAATATGAAATTGTTGATGACGTAAATGTTGCAAATGGTATTATAGTTAGAAGCCAAGATATGCATTCAATGGAATTTCCTGAATCTCTTGTTGGAATTGCCAGAGCTGGTGCTGGTGTTAACAATATTCCTCTTGATAGATGTGCGGATGAGGGAATTGTTGTATTTAATTCCCCTGGTGCAAACGCAAACTCTGTAAAGGAGCTTGTGATTGCAAGCATAATTATGAGTGCAAGAAACCTCTATGATTCAATCAACTGGGCGTGCTCACTATCTAACGATGTTTCTGCATCTGTCGAAAAGGGAAAAAGCCAGTTCGCAGGTCATGAAATTGCTGGCAAAACACTCGGTGTAATAGGACTTGGCGCGATTGGTGTTAGAGTAGCTAATGCTGCTTCTGACCTTGGAATGAACGTAGTAGGCTTTGATCCTTATCTTGGTATTAAGGCAGCTCATGATATGTATCCATGTATTGAAATTGTTGATAAAATTGAGAAACTCTTGAATGTGTGTGATTATATTACAGTACATATTCCAGCAAGTCCTGATAATAAAGAAATGTTTGATAAAGATATCTTTGCTGCTTGCAAGGATAATGTTGTTATTTTGAATTTCTCAAGAAATAGTTTGATTAATGAGGACGATCTTCTCAATGCGATAAATTCAGGAAAGGTTAAGCAGTATGTTACAGACTTTCCAACCGATGGAATAATGTGTAAACCTGGTGTCCTCTGTGTTCCACATCTGGGAGCTTCAACTGAGGAAGCTGAGGATAACTGTGCAATTATGGCAGCAAATGAGCTTATGGATTTCATAGACAATGGTAATATTTCAAATTCGGTGAATTTTCCACCAGCAAATCTTGGATCTATTCGTGACGGGGAAGCACGTGTGGCGATAATGACAAAAGGAATCAGCAATCCTGTGGAACTTGCTATAAGAATGTGTGATAACAATGTTATTACAGCCGCTACAGGTGGATTACGAGGCGAATATGGATATGCCCTGATAAGTTCATCCGAGCCATTTACAAAGATAAAAGCTGGCGAGGGCGTAATCAAGGTTAGGGTTATGCAGGATATTTAAGTATTAATTTAAACGTTGATTTATACATTTATTTAACCACCATTGAATGTAAGAGTAAAAAAAATTGCAAGCCAAAAAACATCATGTTTATTGGGATTAGCCACTTGATCTTTTTGTTCACTTAGCTTCCTTTTGTCAGCTTAGCCCATGATTACATAAAGTTAAACAATATAAAACAGCTATAAGAATTTACTATTTGAACTGACTCCGAAAGTTAGACATAAAACTAACTAAAGGAGGTTAACTCATATATAGCAACTCAACTCATAGCTGTTTTGTTTTGCTAAAAAAACTTTCCTTAATCTTTGATAAGTTCTTTGATGCTTGTAGCAAGTCCTGCAACACTTGCAATTTCAGATGGAATAATAATCTTCGTTGCCTGACCGTTTGCTGCCTTTTCAAGAGATGCAAGAGATTTCAAAGCAATAATTTCTTTATTAGGATTTGATTCCACCAGCATTTTGATTCCATCAGCAGTAGCCTTCTGAACCATCCTTATTGCTTCAGCCTGTCCCTCTGCGTTTTTTATTGCAGATTGCTTATTCGCCTCAGCCTCCAAAATCATAGCTTCCTTATTACCCTCTGCGATAAGTATTGCAGATTTTTTCTCGCCCTCAGCTTTCAGAATGCTTTCCCTTCTCTCACGTTCGGCACGCATCTGTTTTTCCATCGCAACCTGTATATCCCTTGGTGGAGTAATATTTTTCACCTCAACCCTATTGATTTTTATTCCCCAAGGATCTGTTGCTTCATCAAGCACAATCCTTATTTTGGTATTGATATGTTCTCTTGATGTCAACGATTCATCAAGTTCAAGCTCACCGATAATGTTTCTCAAGGTTGTCGCCGTTAGATTCTCAATCGCCTGCATAGGTGACTCTGAACCGTAAGTAAAGAGCTTTGGATCTGTTATCTGGAAGAATACTACTGTATCAATTTCCATAGTTACATTATCTTTTGTGATAACCGGCTGAGGTGGAAAATCAATCACTCGTTCCTTGAGAGACACCTTGCGCGCTATCCTGTCAATAAAAGGTATCTTAAAATGAAGCCCAACCGGCCATGTTCCTTTGTACGCTCCAAGCCTTTCGATAACATAAGCCTGAGCTTGTGGCACAATCCTAACATTTATTGCAACCAGTGCAATTACAGCGACTACAAGAACCCCAATCAAAATAATTCCTATCATAAGCTATCAACTCTCCTTTTCAACTTCCTTATTTTCTTCAACAACAAGCTTCACACCATCTATCCTCAGCACCTTAACCTCTTCACCGATGCCAATTGATTCACCTAGGTTTTTAGATACCGCAGACCATTCCTTCCCCCAGACATATACGGTTCCAGGCTCATAAGCTTTTATTTCCCTCTTAACTACACCTACCTTGCCGATAATTGTGTCTATATTCGTATTTTCTTTTCCCGTCTTAAGCTTATCAACAACAATTTTTCTGGTAAACGCAACCATAATTATGCTTACTACAACAAAACATCCAATTTGAATGGGCAGGCTTCCCCCGAGCAAGGCAACAACAAGAGCAGCCACAGTTCCAAAAGCGAACCAAATCGTTGTCAGTCCCATTGTAAATGCCTCCACAACAAGGAGTATACTTGTCGCCACTATCCAAAATGTTACCATTGAAATTTCCATTTCTCCTCCTCATACGCTTAATGGCCTCACATAATATATGATGCTTTTTAAAATATATACAACAAAATAGTGTCTTTTTAAATTTAATTATCCGCATTAAATATAATTATCTGAATTAAGTATAATCATCCAAAAACTGCAAAACCGCCATATGTTATGACAGATACTAATATTCCTGCAACTATCACACCAATTGTTATTGCAGGCAAAGCTCTCCTCATCCTTATGTCCAAAACTGTTGCAACGAGAGCGCCCGTCCATGCTCCTGTTCCAGGTAGCGGGATTGCGACAAGGATGATGAGTCCGATAATTTCATACTTATCCACTATGCCTTTTTTTCTTTTCGCTCTTAATTCAAGTTTTTCGACCAAATTTTCAAATCCTGGGCTGATTTTTCTCATCCAAACAAAAACCCTCCTCAGAAAAAGAAGAATGAATGGAATAGGTATTAAATTTCCAATAATTGCACATATCAGTGCCTGCTTAACGGAAATCCCTGCCGCTACACCAAATGGAATCGCACCCCTTAATTCTATAACAGGTACCATAGCCATAAGTATTGTCGAAAAAAAAACTCTCATCTATATCAAACCACCGCTTAAAATGTATCGTGTAAATAATTATATTTGATTGAATGTGAATATGCAAGGGAAATACACCTTGAGCATTCAGTTTATCGCCGATTTTTTTAATCACAAAACCGCTGTAATTATATATAAATATACTTTTACAGCGGTTGTTTTGAGCACGTGTGTATATTCTAATATTTGCGAAATATTAGATGATACTCAGTTCTTTCTTCTGAGTGTTTTTGTTTATTTTTCCCCTGAGCATTTGACAATGACAAAATATACTTTTTAAGATTTAGTTTAAATTTACATGAGTTATAATCGCACATAAATTATTTGTTCATTATCTTATGCGTTTTTTTCTCCATAGCCTATATGTGAGTAAAGGTATCATGGCAAGAAATGCAATAATCAAATAAGTATATAGTGCGTTTTCCTGTTCTCCTGTTTTAGGATTCTCCACGCTTGTCTTTGTAACATGAGTATCTGTCACTTTCTTATCGGCATCATCCTTTTGTTCTTGACCTGTTTTTGCAGTCCCCTCTTTTGTGCCGTCCTTCGGAGTAACTGGTTGCATAAATTCCCAAACAGTCAAGGTTTTTTTGTCTGGGCTTATATCAATGGCGTGGGTATAAGAAACGCCGTTCAAGGTGAAACTGACACCGCTACCTTCTCTAATTCTTAACCCATTTGAAAAGTCATCAGAAAATACATATCCGTCTTTAGCAGTTAGCACAATGCTGTAATAATATCGACCACCTTTGATTGGAGCACGAGGTTTTTCTGTGCTTTTTATTATGTCCTCTATAGGTGGATCCTCACCAAAGGCGAATCTCTCCCATGCTTCTTCTTTAATATCAATTTGCTCTGCTGAGCTGCCAACCGCCTTACCGCTAAACCTTACCGGTTCAGACATAGTAAGGTCTGTGTTAACATTTGCAATGTTAACTGATTTAATTACTTTATCCGTAGTTTTAGTTGTATTATCGAAGTGCAAGGTTTCAACTTCAAATATTATCGCTTTTGTAGCATTTGTATTTGTATTTAACGCAACCTGTGAGCTTTTGTTTGGCACTCCTAAATTCTTATCAGCGAGGGTAAAATTCGTCTTATCTCCATCAAAAATATATCCATCATCATATATTTCGAGATAAACATCGTGACGATAGCTCTTGCCTGCCTCAAATTTAGTCAGTCTATGCTCAGGCTCGACTTTATCCATCATTTCTGGGTCTGAATACCAGTGATTTGTTGTTCCAACCCAATTCCCATCCGGTGCCTTTTTAATTTCTGTCCACGTTTCATACGGAACCATAACTAGACATTTTGGAGTGCTGTCTGTTCTCCAAAACGTTGGCCTTGGAGCATCTCCCGGCTTATAATCAATCTTGTCATAATTTATATCGACTTTCTCGATACTAGTAGATGTTCCGGCAAATGTTACATTTGTTGTGGCTAATGATAATGCTGTACATATCCCGATAAGCAAGATAAACAGCTTTCTCAAAGCATTATTTTGTGTTTGCATGATTAACCTCCCAATAAAGCTTCCTCTTAAAAAATTAGATTTATTGAGTTATTATACCTTGTGTCGGCCCACAAAATATATAAGGGAAATCCGTCAATCTTGTATTTTAAAAGTATTTTTTCAAAAAAGTCGCATAACCACGGTGTTCGTTAGCAACTACTTTATTCTTTGACAACCAAAGTGTAATTTAGCATGCATTATAAATTTTAATGAGCCCCACTCTCGATTTCGTGTTAGTTTTTTTATAAATTGATGTTATGTATCGTTCCAGTGTTCTTCTAGAAATATATAATTTATCTGCAATAATTTGGATATTATCTTCTGTACTCACCAAGTAACCAAATGTTTCTTTTTCCCTTTGAGTAAAATGATATTTTTCTGAAATAGCTTCAATTTTCTTTTCCTTTTCTATCATGGCTTCTTTTACTTCTTCTATCTCTCGAATCAGTTTCAATCTTTTAATGGTATACATGAATGATAAATAGCTGACAGCTGCGAAAAGGAAAAGTGAACCTACGATTAACGGCAAAATATCCCACGACTGCAAAATTGTTATACAAGGGATAGCGATAATTGCAGCAGTTAGATTGTTAATTGCTCTCCCAAGACCTGCCCAAACCTCAGGAGCTTTCATGTAAGTAGAAAGTTCCATAAAACTAGCAGTGAAAAAAACAGCAAAAAATCCAGCCGAAAAGTAGAATATTATTAGTCCACTTACAAATGCGTCGGTTAATTTTAGTATAACAATGCATAATGTCGATAGCATCATGACAGAATACATTATAATTGCAGCATGCTGACGATTTTTAATATCAAATAAAAAGCCTGATATTAGAGCACTTAACGCTAAAATAATCCTCGGCCATTTTTCTAATTCCAAGCTGCCTCTAACATGTAAAATTGTTACTGAACTATCCATGATGCTAAAAATGCAAGTCATGCAAATTATAGTTAATATCAGCAAAATAGCAATATTAAGTGATAAATTCGATTTTTCCTCGACAAAACCTTGTGATTTTATATTGTTTGTATTTGCCCTTTGTGATAGCTTTGACCTTGTTATTTCTTTATCGAATTGGTAAATCAACGCTATGAAAAATATAAAAAATAGATAAACAACATCTATCTCGTAGCGCACTTCATGAAGTAAATTATTATTTAAAAATTGGAGCAAAATTCCTAGCGCGTACCCAGTACCCACTATTCGAGCTAAACAAGATATGCTTTTAATAAGTATCATAGAAACATAAAAGCAAGCACTGCCCAAAAATCCTAAAATAGAAAACAGAAAAAAACCAGATATAAATATAGCTATGTCTTTTTCTGCGTAAGAAATTGTAGCTAACGCAATAATAGATAATATAGTCGCTATTATATATGGAGGTTTTTCTCCAAAGAGCTTTTCGAAATATTTTTTAAAAATTGGGTATGATAAAAATCCTATTGCACTTATCCCAAGAGCGTAATTTTGAAATATTACGGTTTTATTTGATGAAAGAAGCTTTGAAATTACTTCCACAAATATATATTCCGTTTGCAAGAATAAAAATGTAAAAACGCCGATTAAAACAACTGCCCATTTACATTTAAACGAATTATATTTTGAAAAATCAAAGGTTTCAACAAAATAGTTTTTAAAGCTACTCATAACTTAAAATCCTTCGTTATTAATTTTTCTATATGCTTTTGTTTGACACTCCCGACAGCTAAAGCAGGGGGGTATGAAACATTGTATAAATATCAGTCTATCATATGACTTTTCTTAAATCAATCGATACTTGTTTGATATAATGTAATTGTGTATTTCTAGTATTGTTTAATGTAATTGTGAGTTACTTGATGCAATTGTGAATTTGTTTGATGTAATTGTGAATTACTTTATGTAGTTGTGAATTGCTCTAATGTCAAAAGAAAATGTGAAATTTTTCAAAAAATAGCTTGACAAATAGCATCCGTTAGCTTATGCTAACTATAGTTAGTCTGTAACCTATCGCTAACTAATGTGAGGATTATATTCTATAGAGTATTTTCAATTTTTAAATACAGCTATATCAACAACGTTTTAAAAAGTATTAATAATAGTTAGGTTCTATCAAAATTCCACAGTATCTAATGTATTAAACCACGATATTAAAGAAAGGAAATATGGTGTTTTTGCTTCTATAAACATCATACAAGGTTATATGAGTATAGTAATAATTGGCGGTAATGATTGTATGGTATGTAAATATAAAAATCTTTGCAATGATTATAATTGTGAAGCTAAGGTTTTTACACAGATGAAGGGAACAATGCGCAACAGAATAGGGAATCCTGACCTTTTAGTTTTATTTACAAATACTGTATCGCACAAAATGATTCGTGTAGCAACAAGCGAAGCAAAAGCTGCAAATCTTACTATTGAGCGTTGCCACTCAAGCTCTTTATCTGCATTGAGAAACATCCTTGACAAACACATTCAAGCATAGGGTGAAAATATGTCAGAATATCAAATTATCAAACACTGCGCTCCCACACTTGCAGGTTTAAAAGCAGGGAGCTTAATACGAGTTAAGACAACTAAATCAGATGATTGCAATGCCTGTATAAGCATAATTAGTAGGAAGTTAAACAACAAGGGCATCTATTTATTGCCCCTTGTTACCTTTAACGACTCTGTATTGTTGTATATATTCAGACCATCGAGTTTATCTCAAATTCTCAGCAATTCCAGTATATTATGTGTTCTGAAACAACTCAATTATGATACATCGTCTATCAGTGGCCTTTTAAAATCGCTGAAAAAACGACTTGAGCTTTATGTAGGCAACGATGATTTTCCTCATGAAATCGGATTTTTTCTAGGATATCCTCATGAGGATGTAATTTCTTTCCTTGAGAATAAGGGCAAAAACTACCTGCTCAGCGGTCAGTGGAAAGTCTATCACGATGTCTGTTCGGCAAAGCGTTTGTTTTGTAAGCATGAGAAATGCACAAATATATACTGCAAGTGCTATAACGCCGGCATATCACTAGAAAGATTGGCAGTTTCAAGCAAGCATTTCATGTAGAGGTTTGTCTATTGCCAAAAAGGAGGAAATATGAAAAACATTGCTATTGTTTATTGGAGTGGTACAGGCAACACAAAAATTATGGCTGAATCAATCAAGGAAGGTGCAGGAGATAGTGCAAAGTTGTTTTCTGCCGATGAATTTAAAGCAGAAATGTTAAATGACTTTGATACCATTGCTCTTGGTTGTCCGTCCATGGGAGCAGAAGAACTTGAATCCGACACATTTAGACCTCTTTGGGAGGAATTAGTCCCAAATCTATCAGGTAAGTCGGTTGCTCTTTTCGGCTCATATGGTTGGGGCGATGGAGAATGGATGAGATTGTGGGAATCTGAAGCAAATGAAGCTGGCATTGAGTTAGCTCAGCCTGCACTGATTCTCCATGAAACTCCAGATCAAGCTGGTATCGACGAGTGTCACTCACTTGGAGAAAGTCTATCTCTTTAGTGGCATTATATTTCTAACCAAAATATTAGTAGTCCATAACTTCTGACAGTTAATAATTATAACTTTTTTCCAAAATATAGCTGCTCTAACTCGGGTGGCTATATTTTATTGTTTGGTTTTAATTGCCTGGTTTTATTAGTTGTTATTTTATATCTAAATTTTAACTCTGAATGGTCAATTTGCTTCCACTTATACTACTCTTCTCTATACCGATTCCCTTATCAATCCTCTCTCTCAGTTCATCAACATGTGATATTATCCCGACCAGTTTATTTCCCTTGCTTAAATCCACAAGACTATCAACTGCATTTTTAAGGGCAACATTATCCAGTGTCCCAAAGCCTTCGTCTATGAACATCGTTTCAATTTGAATACCTCCAGCTGAATATTGGATTTCGTCCGCAAGTCCCAAGGCCAAGCAAAGAGAAGCCTGAAAAGATTCACCACCTGACAATGATTTTGTGCTTCTATATGTATTGTTGCTCAAATCGTGCACTCTTAAATCGAGCCCTGTCTGGCTTCTCTTATTATCGCCCTTTTCATCCCTAGTAAGCATATATCTGCCCTCTGACATTTTTAAAAAGCGAATATTTGCACGGCTTAAAATTCGATCTAAAAATGACATCTGAACAAAGGTTTCTAACTTGATTTTAGTCTTTCCAGGCAATTCACCACTGCAAGTTGCTGATAGATTTGAATATATATCATATAAGTCCTTTTTCTCATTTAATTCTGGAATAGACTTTTCGTATACCTCTAGTGCTTTTGATATATTTTTTAGATGCGAAAGAATCTCTGTTTGCTCTATTTCAACAGAATTAATGCGGTTTTTTAGGGTATCGATTTCAATATTATACCTATCATAGTTATTCTTAACCGATAACTCATCCTCCCCCTTTGTCAATGACAGCAATGTTTTTCTCCCTGACTTCAACTCATTATACTCTGTGTAATAATTTTCAATTTTCTCTTCAATTTCTGCAACTGCTTCTCTCTTGCAAGCTAGTTTATCATTATAATTATTAATTTGTTCATTTAAGCTGTATAAATCCTTATATTCCAATTCTTTTAATTCACTTTCATATAAGGCTTTAGATGCTTGGTATTCACCTGTTAGTTTATTATATTCTTTATTTTGATTATTTTTATCTATGATAAGTTTTTGCAATTTATTTTCATTCTCACTAATACCTGATTTTAACAATATGCTTTTTTTCTTATATGCTGCAAGGATAGATTGTTCCTCCTTCAAATTTTTGATATCTTCTATGAGAATATTTTTTATATTCAAATAATTCTCTTGGCTCATTTCGAATGAATCGGTCCCAAACCCTTCTATTAGCTTTTTAAAAGAACTATTTTGTGCCTCATAGGATTTCTCAAGTGCAGCGATGTTTTTTGAAAGTTCCTCTTCCAAAGTAGCCAGATTCCCCTTTGCTAAAGAATATTCCTGCTTACTTCTATTCAGGATTTCCTCTGCTGATTCGACCTCTTTTTTCTTGGCATCAAGGTCTTCTTTTTCATACAAAATATCTGCATGCCCGGCAGGCTCGGGATGAGATGTGGATCCGCATACGGGGCAAGGTTCCCCATCTTCAAGCTCACGTGCCAGCATGCCTGCCTGTTCTTTGAGATAAAACACTTCCATATTGTTGTATTCTTCTTTTAGATTTATGTAATCTATCTGGCTTTCTTTAACTTTACTGGAAAAAACGTTGAGCTTTTCGACTATATCTTCAATTTTTGTAACCTTGTCTAGGACATTTGATAGAGAGGTCTGGAAATTAAGTCTCAAGTTAAGCTGAGAATTGACATCGTCTGAACGATTTAACTCTTTTTCCAACTCTGCCAAGCTTGTTCTGTCCAAGGCCAGAGAATTCTCAATCGACTCAACTTCTTTGCTTATACTAATTAACGATATTTCTTGGTTTTTTAAGTTTTCACGCTGTTTTGAAATTTTCTCGCTGTCAGCTTCTAGCCTTTGATACCGTGGCCTCAGTGCTTCAAGCTTTGATGTAGCAGAGATAATATCTTCAATATCTTTTTTCATTTCTGGTATACAGTTCTGTTGCTGATTAATTGATTCCTTTTCTTTCTCTAACTCCGCCAAGCTACTCGATATGGATTTCAACTTAGAAAAATAACCAAGAACAGATTCAAGATTTGCCGATTCCTTGATTAATCGTTCCTTATCTCTCCTAAGCCTCTCTTTTATTGCAATATTTTGTTTGACTTTTTCGTTGCTTTCAGAATATGCCCTTTCAAGAATATACTTCTTTTGTACATATAATAAACTTTGTTCATCAACGTTAAGCCCTTGTTTTTCAAGCTGTTCTGATGTAAAGACATTATTAAATTCCCGTTTGAGAATGTTTTCAATCTCGATAATATTTGACGAAATCTCTTTAACAGCGATTTTAAGCTCCTCTTGAAGCTCCGTATATCTGCCTGTTTTGAAAATCTTTCTAAATATTTCCATTCGCTCTTCCGTACTGGCATTTAAAACCTTTAGAAATTCTCCCTGAGCAATCATCGTTACCTGTCTAAATTGATTAGCATCCAGTCCAATAATTTCTTTAACTTTTTCTTCTACTTCGCGTTTACCTGTGTATACTGTGCTCCCACCATTTAATATCTCAAGAGAAACTTCTGCTGGTCTTACTGTAGTGCCATTTCCATTTATTTTTTTAATTTCCTGTTCTGGTCTTCTGTTTATTTTGTATTCCTTATCATGGCTTGAAAAGGTAAGTTCAACAAAAGTTTTATCGTCGGATTCAGCATAGGTACTCCTCATCATTTTTGGCGTTCTTAAATTACCGCTTGCAGTCCCATAAAGTGCATAGCATATACCATCGAAAATCGTTGTTTTGCCTGATCCAGTAGGCCCTGATATTAGAAACACACCGTCAGAACCCAGTTTATCAAAATCTATCACTGTTTTATCTGGAAAAGGTCCATATGCTGATAATACAAGTTTAATCGGCTTCATATTCTCTTTCCCACACTTTCTTAACTAATTTATTTATTAAATCTCTCTCGACAGTGTTCATCTCTCTGTTATTTTGTTGCTCAAAAAGCTCCTCAACAATCTGCTTGGGTTCCTGCTCCTCAGATTTTTCTTCCCTACGAATGAGCTTGTTATCTCTTGTCATGCTATTATCGTATCCAATTGATACAATGCAAGGATAGAATTTCTTTAGAATATCAAGCGCATCATTTTTTAATACTTCATCTGTCAAGGTTATTTTTACAAAAGATTTTTTATCGACCGAGCTTGCAGTTGAATTGCTGACAAGTTCATTTAAAGTTCCTCTAAGTTCAAGCAAATCACACGTTGGACTTAGAGGTATTTCTTGAATTTTAATATCACCCTTTTGCTTTATGTCTACAATTGTCATAGACTTCTTGTGGGAAATTTCAGAAAAAGAATACTTCAGAGGCGTCCCAGCATATCTAACAGTATCTCGACCAACATTTTGTGGCATATGGAGATGTCCAAGCGCTACATAGTCAAAATCATCAAACAATGTATATGCAACATTTTCGCTGCCACCTACATAGAGTTCTTCTGAATCTGATTTTTGGGCACCAGTCACGAATTGATGTGCCACCAAAACATTTCTCATAGATTTATCCGGATTGATTCTGTCTATAACAAAATTAAGTGCTTCTGTAAAACTTTCCCCTGAAAAATCCTTATATACTCTCTTCACATTTATCGGCCTTATATAAGGTAAAAGATAGAAATTGATGATACCAAATTGGTCTTGCAGTTCAACCTTTTCAATATTTCCATTGAACACAGGTGAAATAAATACTCTACTTTTCTCTAGAACTTTTGAACCAAATGAGAGTCTTGCCACTGAATCATGGTTTCCGCCAATTATGATTATAAATATATCCAATGCAGCTAATGCGCTCAAAAACTCATCCATTATTCCCACCGCATCTACTGGTGGTACCGATTTATCATAAATATCGCCTGATATTACAACTCCATCGACATCGCATTTTTTGATTAACTCTACTATTTGGAGCAATATATCTCTTTGATTGTCAATAAGTGAGTATTCATAAAGTCTCTTTCCTATGTGAAGATCTGCTAAATGTGCGAATTTCATTTTATTCTCCTTAACAGCAAAACATTTGTTCTTATTTCCATTATACGATATCTCTCGATAAATTCAACGGTTTTTTCTTACTTTATTTTACTATTTTATCATATTAAAAGCTATTCTCAGTGGCGCTCTTGCAATTTATAATTGTTATACAATTTATTTTCAACAAAACAAAAAGGAGGTTAATTTATGGATAAAAAAGAGCCCTGACAGACTGCCCATTGTTTCAAGACAAGTCTGTGCAAACATCAATCAGGATAACATTTTAAAGATAGAGAGATTTAATAGAAAAATCAATGTTACCACAGACAAAGAGGATTATTGGTACTATGGAAAGATGGATCAGATTGAGCCTCTACTTAATCAAGTTTTTTATCGTTGTATGGATGGTTGCTTCCTTAATATGGATCGCATTGAATCAGTTGCAGATCAAACCGTCGTTTTTGATTGAATTTTATACATAGTCAACATATAGGGAAACTTGTATGCACTGAGTAATTCGAAAGTAACATCTCAGTAAACTACCAGAATTGCTAGAAAACCCTAAAGCTATGATAACTACAACGCAGGGATGAAAAAAGCCTAAACGTGAATGTTGTGAAAGCAGAAAAAATATCATAGATGGTACATGGTTAAATCCTAAATATCGAATACAATGGGCAACTAGCAGCCAAGCTTTGAAAAGAAGAAGGTTCAACGACTATTCTCATAAGAGAAGTAGGATGCAAGCGATTGGCATTCGAAGCGGGTAGATCCCTTGGGAGGGATAAGAAATAGTCTGTGCTCATATGAAAGTATGAGATGCTTATGCTGTTGCAAATTAGCGAATTGCAATGAACAAAATATCAAAACAGACGAAATGTTTGTTTTGACTACAGAACGGTATGACATATTCAATGGGACGCTCAAACTTTATAAAAACAAAACAACGATATGCAAGACATCTATTGGAAAGTTATAATCAGAATGCCACTTATAAAAGCAACTCAACAAAATAAATTGCTAAAAAAAAACAATCTGATTAAACACTCTTAAAATACTCACTTAGACTAATAATACACACTCTTTTCAGAACTATGGGAGTAAGAAATTAAACTATGGGCGTAACACTTCATAGGAACCGATACGAGTTAAAGCTTTTATTATTCCCATAGTTTGATTTTCATTAAGTTAATGCAAAACCCGAAACTAATTAAAAGGATACCATCACTAATATGAATACACTTAACTCAACAGTATCAAATAAATGTAAATTGGAAAATAATAGGCCTATTAAAATTGGTTTTGTAGGCGCTGGTAGAGATGTAGGTTTAACAGAATTATCCTCATGTTTTGCAATTTGGATTTCAAAAGAATATTTTTTAAATTACAAAAACCCTTCTGTAGCATTTTTTCAACTTGCACCTTTAGAAGCTCATAATAGGAATTTTTTTGCTGAATATACTCTTAGTCGGCATATTGAAAAATATGATTTTGTTGATATCTTTGCTGATTTGTTGATTAACAAAACATCAAAATATGAATCAAATTTTAAAATGAATAAATTGCCTAATTCTTCCTTAGGAGTAAACTGGTTAGTACCTAGTTATAATTTTTATAATTTAACAAATGATGAGAGTTGCATTGCAGAAGAACAACATTACAATGATGAGATATATAGGATTTCATCAAGTTTATTTTCAGATGATGATATTTCCGTTGTTATATACAACATCGGGCGAGGACTAAAGAAGGAATCACTATTAAATGATATGGATATCCTAATAGCCGTTTCATCAGCCTATCGAAATAATCTTGAATATGCATATGAAGATATCCGGGCAATAGAAACATTTAGATCAAATGGAGGCGCTTTTCTATGGCTAGTAAATGGTTATACAAAAGGACTCCCGAAATCATTTATTAGAGAGAAGCTAAGGGGTGGTAACATAAAATTTTTCAATAATATTGAACCTGAACGTTTAATGAACTGTAAATATGATAGAATTTTTCTATGCGAAGACAATGAGATAAAGGAAGCATTATGGAAATTATATAAGTCTATCTTTAAAAACTTTGAAAAACTCATTTTTAGAGGATGAATAAATCCTTTACTTTTTATTCGTTTTTTAGTATAATTCAGATGTTAGCATTTTAAATTTTACCATATATTTTTAATTTTTTAATTCTAACAAATAATATTATCTCATCATGTGAGGATATGCGCTTATAGCTCAATTGGATAGAGTAGCGCACTACGAATGCGAAGGTTGGGGGTTCGAGTCCCTTTAAGCGCACCAAATCGTTCAAATCCAGACTTTATCTTTGTTGTACGGTTGGATTTATATGAACTGCACTAAGCAAAAACCTGTAGCTGCTTTGTTTAGCAGTTTCAGGTTTTTTAATTAAACTAAATGAATTTATTTAATTCACACATTAGAATAATATTGAATAAAATGAGGTCGTCTATGAAATCAAAAAGTGTATTTAAATCAGTAGTATTATTTATCTCTCTAGGATTTTTATTAACTATTGTTTGGTTAATCGTATTCGCTTCGATATCACCAGAAAATGTGGAAACCGTTGCAGAGCCCTTTCCTGGAGCCAGTATTTTAATTGGATTTACTTCCGCCTTTATCGCATATTTGATTTATCAATATAATTCTGCAAGGGCAATGGAACAAAAGATACTTAGCAATACAAGCAATATTGATGCTATTAAGATTCGCAACAACGACTTAATTAATAAAGCAAATCGTTTGATAGACAAGCATCAGAAAAATGAAAAAGAATCCTATATAGATATTGCTCAAGCAAGTTCATCAACAAAGGAAGAAAGGCACGAGCAAAACACAAAGAATCATCTAAAAACTTACAGTGATAATGATGTGCAAATAACTACCTCGAAGCAATTTGGTACGTTCATCAAAGATTTCCCAGAACTCAGCAATAACCATAATGTTCAGGTGCTTTTAAGCGAAATCATTAACAGTGAAAATTATTTGTCCGATAGCAAAATAATTTTGAACCAGTCCATTGAAGCATATAATAGCCTGATTCATCAGTTCCCTTTAACCTTTCTACGTATCCCATTGAAATTAAATGACAAAGAATTCTATATTGAAAATGTTGTCATAACGGATGAAATGCTTGGTATTTAAGATTATATTATAAAATGCAATTACGTAATGATATCTGGTGATTGCATTAAAAGCTGATAGAAAAAGGAGCTATTAAGAATATAGGTGCAGGAAGAAATACATAATATGAGGATGAATAATATTCGAAACCTAGTGATAGAGATTATAATAAATGAACCAATCTACAAATAAACTTGATTAAACAGTGGATAAAACACTACTAGATTAAGGGATAACTATTCAATTATTTCATTCAAAATATTAAGTAGTGGCTTAAAGCCAGTAAAATCAATTTTTTCGTAATTTTGAAATATGTATTTGGAAAATATAGTTTTGTTATAATACTTTTGTGGATTCTCGTCTTTCCTAGAAAACTTTCTGCCTCCAATTTCAATATTTAAAGTTTCTTCAGAAAAAAGGTCTTCCAATTCACACTCACTCTTATCTAAAGGTAATGGAACTGCTACCAAATTTAAATTGCAGTTTTTTTCTAATCGCACATAATTTTCTTTTTCAAGTTGCTCTTTTTTTAACTCACACAATTCGGCGTAGCCGATAAACTTATTCAGCGGGCGTTTGGTATTCTTTTCGTTATCAAACAGCATAATGGTCGGGTGCGGTGAGAACTCAGTTTTATAATTTACAAAATAATCACAGAGATTAGATAATCCATTTTTACCAACAAAATAGTTATATAAGGACTTCATCGCATCAGCACCATCTAATCCCATCCCGAAGAAATAACTCCAATGCCTTGATCGTGAAAAGAAAGATAAATGATAGCGAAATTTTCCATTGAAATCTTTTGTAATTAATCGACAGCTTTGTTCTTTTGGCTTAGGATTGACTTGGCGAACTTTTGAGTGCAGCTTTTATATATAGCACATCAGTTTTTCCTTCTGTAATTAAAAGCATTTGTTTGTTTACAACAAAATACTTATAGAAAAGAAAATTCCTATAATCAGTTTCTTTTCCGGATAGTGAACGATAATTATGTTTTGCACCGCTAATATCATGCTTATTGTTGTAAAATTCTATCTGATCTATGAAAGATAATCTGCCTTCAAGTTGTGCAACCGTGCCATTTTCTCCATCTATTTTGAATTCTCCTTTGGTATATAAAGAATGAAGCATAGCTCTTGTTGTTCTGTAAAAATTTCGAGGAATATTAATTTTTCGATTCACTACTAACCCAGTTACAATTTGGCGAGAATCATGGTATATAAATTTAGTTTTTCTTTCGTTTATTGAAAAACCAGATTTTTCAATTTCTTTTTGCAGATTTTTTAAAAATTCATCCTTGCTCTCTAAAAAATCCTTTTTATTAGTAGAAAAAATTAGATCATCTGCATATCTGGTATAATCTAATTTATATTTTTTTGCAATTTTTAACAAATGCATGTCTAGCGTTTGGCAAATTAAATTAGTGATTACAGGGGATGAGGGTGCACCTTGTGGTAAAGATCCGTTATAACACGCAATTTGAGCGATGGTTACTGCGACTTCTTTAGGGAGCTTAAAATATCGATTTAACGAAAAATAGCCCATAACTCTACCAAAATGAAACGCATCAAAAAAATTGTTTAAATCTATACACAAAACATAACGTTTATTCTTGTGGATCTGTGCATTTGAAATTATACTTTTATTTTTCTCGAATGCATGAGATATATTGGCTTTAATATTTTCTTCGTCTCGTATTTGATTTTGATATTCATATAGCGCATCGGCTAATTTGCGTTGTATCAATTTTAACGGACCAGAAGGAGCAAAAATATGGCGTGGAGAACCATCTTTTTTGGGAATGTCGAAAGAAGAATAGAACGAATCTACTTTTGCTTCAAATAAAACATATGTTAATGTTTTTCTTTGTATATCCAAAAAATCAGCAAGTTGATTACGGGTTTGTATTTCATTAAGACGCATTTGCTTTTCCTCATATAAAAAAAAGAAAAAACGTGCAACAACTCATTATGCAATAGTTTAGACACTTTCAACATAAATAGTAACAGCGCGACAGAATTGCAAGTTCCCTGCCATTTTAGTCAATGCTTGCGAAACACAAGCAAAAAATCTTGTTGCACGCTCATTTAAATTGTACTACTCAAAAACTAATTTTTCAACTAAAAAACTATGGAGACGATCTCTATTTTATTTTCTCAAAAACTCCACAAATAGTCTACACTAACGGATATATGTCTGTTATATTTGCAACATATGAAACGGCAGATATAAGACAATAAAGTAGATAATAATATTCACTTTCTGTTATTATATTATCCAAAAACCATTTTTCTATCTGTTTTATAACTGAATCGATTTTTAATGCGTTACTCGGTTGAAAATACATTCGATTACAAGTGCTGTTTATTGTATAGTTATGATAAATGAAAGCTTTATCTTTATCAAGCGGAATTGATATGCTGTCGAGATAGTCAAAAACATTAATATTAATTCGGTAAATTTCGGTGCATTAATCAGTTCGGTTATCCATCTAACTAATACAGAGCTCATATACATAATTTAGTTAGAGATAATTCGTTTACTTTGTTTTTTAATGTTGTGCAACTATTCCTGAGTCGCTAAACAAGTCTCCGACGGTGAAGATTTCATCAGTTATATTCTCTCTTATAACCTCATCAATTTCGTTAAGTATTAAACTTTTACCGACAATAAAGCACATAGTAAATCCTAATAATTCTAGTTGTTCTGCAATAAATGTATTGTAATCTGTATTGCAGTTGAGTTATTTTGTATTTTCAACTTATTAAAATCATCTATCAAATTAATACTTCCCATTTTCCGTATCGCTTTCCACTTTCACGTCGGATATAGTTTTTATCCTGCAGAGATTTCATAATTCGCTTTATGGTGCTGAGAGATTTTCCAGTAGCTTCAACAAGTTCTTGCTGTTTGATATTCGGATTTTTTGCAATCAATTCTAAAATCGCCACTTCCTCTAAAATGCAGTCCAAAGTGTCAAATTAAGACTTTGAAACTTTAGAGTTGACACTTTGGAGATTGCTTCCGTTCACATAGTCAATGTGCATATATCTGTTTTTCAACTCATAATGCGTATCTAACAAAAGATTTGAAAAGAACAATTCCAAAAACTTAGTCGTGGAATGAACGCCTTTTTGCAGGTTGTTGTAATTTGCACGAACCAAAGCGTTTCGGAAATACCAAGAATTTTTCTCGAATGCATCATTGTTTACACTAAAGCCGAATGTTTTCATATATTTTATCATAAACACAGCGGTGGCTCTTGTGTTACCCTCGCCGAAAGGATGAATCTGCCAAATATCCGATGCAAATTTTTCAAGGTGTTTTATCGATGCTTCCACCGACATTCCCTCATAGGAAAACTACTTTTCTGTGGCAAAATCATAATCCAAAGTATCTTTTATACTGTTAAAATCTGCATAGATAACTGTTTCGCCGTTCAGTATCTATTCCTTTTTGGAAATGTTATACTGACGAATTTGTCCAGCGTGGTCAAATACGCCTTCAAACAATCTGCGGTGAATGGTAATCCATTCAGCAGGAGAAAACTGAAACGCTTTTTCACCCAACAGCTTTGTGATCCTCGCCGAAACGATATCAGCTTCTTTTGTTTCGTTTTCCGTTTCGGTTCTTACGGTACGCTGTTCATAATAGCTGTGAATACGCTCTTGTGCCTCGTCAATTGTGATTTTGCCTTCGATATGCTCCTTGGCTGTATCCAGCAAATATTCGGAGGTGTTCAAGCCGTCAACAGCCTGCAAGCCGATGGCCGTTTGCCACGCTTCACTCCTTTCGGCTCTGTCAGGCTCGCCCTGCCTTATATATTTTTCAAGTTCAAATTGCCAATTTTTATCGGGCATATTTGTACCTCATTTCTTACAATTTTTCCGTCTTAAAGGTCGTATATCCCTCATAATAATAACTATGGTCAATACCCTTCATATAAATATCTCGGCTATCGATTTCATCGGTAAGCGCACCTTTCAGCAATACTTTAATCTCCACATCTTTAATCGGACTGCGTTCCATTGCGAGTAAGTAGTCCTCTTTATCCACCTTGCTCCAGTCCACCACTTTTCCGATTTCATTTTTCAAGATATGGTCGAGCCAAATACGAGTGCTTCGGCCGTTTCCCTCACGAAACGGATGGGCTATATTCATCTCAACATATTTCTCAACAATCTCTTCAAAGTTTGGCTGTGGCATTTCATCAATGTTTTTAAGTGCATCTTGTAAATACATGGTAGGTGCACATCGGAAATTTCCCTTTGCCATGTTTACTGTCCGAATATTCCCAGCCAAATCATATATATCTTCAAACAGATACTCATGAATTTTCTGTAAGGTAGAAAATTTGCCCGCAGGAAGAGAATCAAGCATACCGTTTTCAAACAACTTTACAGCTTTTCCCTTACTGATGCGTTCTTCTTCACGTGCAATGTCTACAGAACTTGTAAGTCCTAATTTATTTTCAAGTGCCATATCGCACCTCCAAAATAACCTTCTGTAAGTAACTCAATTAAGTTTCCATGTATAATTAAAGACCGTTGATATTCCAACGGTCTTTTTGCATTTGGCGGAGAGTCAGGGATTCGAACCCTTTAACCCTCTTTTTAACGCTTTTTAGGCGTTGTTATATTTCGCCTACAGCCGTTGAAATTTCAATGATTGTTTATTATTTGCCTTTAATACGTTTTATACGATTTTAACGGCGTTGTTGTCACGGTTGTTGTCAAAATTGTTGTCAAAAATAATGCCTGTAACCGTTATATATCAAGCGTTCTAAAGAACCCTTGTAATTTATTTTGTGATTCTCTAATCATATCATCGGTAATGGTTGCGTATCTGTCAAGGGTAAATGCGGGTGTTGCGTGTCCTAAATTATTTTGTACACTCTTAAAGTTATCACCCGCCCTTAAGGCGTTAACCGCATATGTATGGCGTAAATCATGCAATGTTGCGTTTTCAATTCCCGACTTTTTCACACATTCCCTAAATACTGTTCCGATGTTTGATATACTGAAATGCTCACCTATCTCATTATGAAAAATAAACTCTGATTCATCATTTGACTTTAAGCCGTCAATCAGTTCTATTGCCACATTAGGCAGTGCAACAGTCCTTGACTTTCCACCCTTTGGTGTTATAAAGGTATATTCACCGTTAATCATCTGTAATTGCCTGTATATACTAAGATAACCCGCTTCACGCTTATAACAATCCCATGTTAAACCTAAAAGTTCACCACGTCTTAAACCTGTAAATAGTGCCAACCTGTAAAAATCATAATATCTAGTATTTTTTAATTCTCGAAACAGTACTTTTATTTCCTCATCACTCAACGCCCTTATTTTAGGCTTTGCGACTTTAGGGAGCGACACAGCACCGCAAGGATTCTTTTTTATATACATGAGTTCAGCCGCCTTGTTTAAGGCTTTATTAAGCACGCCATAAATGTTTTTGATTGTCTTGGGGCTAACAGTTAGGTTGTTAATAAAAGATTGTATATCATACGTATTTAGTGCTTGCAGCGGAACATTGTTTAATTCACGCAATATATGCTTTTCAATTATTGTTTTGTATGAACTTAATGTTAACGGCTTTAAATGAACGCAATATGTATCAAGCCATATATTAAGCCATAATTCAACAGTCATATCTGACGGCTTAACATACTCACCCGCTGCAACCTCGCTTTTTAATGTACTGATTTTATTCATTACATCTTTTTGAGTCTTGCCATAAATGAATTTACGAATTGCCTTGCCTGTAGTTCTATCTATGCCAAGCGTTACAGCACCAACCCAACGACCATCAGCACGCTTGCAAATTGTACCCTCTCCATTTGCTCGTCTAGCCACAATAACACCTCACAATAATATTAAAAAGGGTTTATAAGATTTCCGCCATTCTGCGAAAATTCTCTTATTTGTTTTTCGTGCCACAATTCCAATAGTTCCGAGTCTATGCCGCTTTCATTTCTGAATGCTTTTGTTATATCCTCTAATTTTAGAATATAGTCAAATAACAATTTGTCATTAAAACTTATCCCTATTCGGTCTTCACCATCTGGATAAGTCGGATATATATGTTCAATAGATAAATCAAGAAACTCATTTTTGAACATAGAAAAAATAAAATCCATAACATCAGTGTAATACTTTAAATCTTTTACATTTCCACGTTCGTTTGAATTTCCACATATCCAGTCAAGCGATACATTATAAGTCTTTGACAAAGCAATTAGAGTGTTAATTGGTGGCAATGTTTTGCCTTTTTCGTATGATGACAATGTGCCTTGCTTTATCTCAATATTAAAAAGTTCTTTTATTTTTTCGGATATTTCTTTTTGTGTTTTGCCTTGCTCTCGTCTTATCTCACTCAAACGTTTACCGACAATTACCCTTATATCGTCCTGTTTTTCCATTGCCAACTCCTTTTTTATCATTTAAATATATAATACAACCAAAAGAACAAAAAAGCAATTTAAATATTTTTTAAATTATACTATCATTTTTCTATTTTAAATGGTATAATATGATTAAACAAGATTTTGAGATTTACGGAGGAATTGAAGCATGAAAATTGATAGAAACAAATTAGAGTTAGCAAGGGCAAAAAAAATGATAAGAGTTAGTGACATTGTAAAAGAAACTGGCGTAAATTATAGCACACTAGCAAAAGATGACATTAGCCCTATTCCATTAGGTAAAATTGCAAGGTTTCTAGATGTTGAAGTTGAAGAACTGTTGAAAGAGGAATAGAAAATGATTAAGAGTAAAGTGTATAACGTAAATGACATTAAGGAACTTTTGGGCATAGGCAATAACAAAGCCTACGAGTTAATGAAATGCGACAGTTTCCCATCGTTTAACATTGGTAATAGATGGCTTGTGCCAATAGATAGGTTCGATGAATGGCTAATGAATCAAGACAAAGGAAAGAGAGGGCAAGCGGGCTGATTGTTAGCCTATAACAGACCCGCTGCAAAGACCAAAAAAACAAATGCTTAGAAATTGCACTTAAATATAATTCAAGCATTGCAGCGGCTTAGGCTTAGAAAAAACAGCAGTCTGTTTTGTGGTGTTAAAAATGGATATAATCAAAAAGTATGGCATTAGTATTGACGAGTCGATAGAGTCTAAATTGCTATTTTTCAAATTCCCTAAAAAACTAATAGACGACCCTACCTATAGAAAACTATCATCAGACGCTAAAATATTATATATGGCGTTTCTTTATAGAGCGTTTGCCTCCGCAGATAGTGTTGACTTTGTCGATGATGACAATTTTGCATATATATATTTTACAATAGACGAAATGATGGAAACAGTGCCAAGAAAAAAAAGTAAAATATTAAAAATACTTAATGAATTAGAGGTGTATGGGCTTATCTATAGAGAGCGGCGTGGTCAAGGGCGTGCCAACAGAATATATGTATTAAAAGGCAAATTATTCAATGAATAGATATAGTTTATATGCAGCGGCTTCGGTTATGAGTGCCGCTGTTTTCTTTTTGCCCGCTGCACTCTTTTTAGTCTTATTCATCTTGCTATATTTCAAAAGAGAATGTGCAGCGGATATATAAAAATAATTGAGGTGTTGGCAAAGACACTTTTACATATAGGATTCAATTCTGTTGGCTTTACGTCCTTAAATGTAATTATACCCCTCTATGTGCTAAATTTCACGCATTTTTTAAATTACCGCCCTATTTTGACCCTCTATTCTTCGATTCAAGCGATTTTATTTCTAAAAAGGTGTCATTATACCTGTAATACAATTAAAACGCTTGTATGCGATATATAAGCCTCATTTGAGCAAACAATAACAATGTGCAATCTTAATTGTATTTTAGTTGTTAATTGCTGCTTATAACTCTTTACAGTTAGCATGTTGGATATTCTATGCTCTTATATAAGCCAAGCCGCTGCAGCGGATAACTTAAACAGAATAATTTAAGTTGTCAGTTAGTTGTTAAAATACATTTTTTCTGCTGTTCGTTAGTGGTTAAAACATTATTTTTTCACATTCTATTCTTAAAATCAATCAGAAAAAGTGGGGCGTGGTAACCCCCTAGCCCCTGCCTCCGGAGTTCACGCCGTCACTGCGAATATTTTCTCATGAAATAAGCCGCTGCATTAGCAAGTTAAAAGACAATAACTTAATTATTGTAATTGCGATTATATTTAAGCCATCTGTCAAGTTCATAAATTGCTATATATTCAACCGATGATGTAAATGTGTTTTGAAAACGTCTTAGGCTTGTTTGAAAATATCTGTAATTTAGATCATATTCCCTTAATCTTCGTCCGCCGTCTTTAGTCAAGTATCTTTTTAGGTGAAATAGCCCTTGCTTATAACAGTTATAGCCGTTTTCAATTCCTAAATGCCTAGCTGCTGCAATTATGCTTGTATCGCTTGACATTATGTATCTAAAAAGTTTTCGTTCCTGGTGATTCTCTAATGCCTCTATTGCCTCTAAAAGCAATTTTCTAACACTTTGCCAATAGTCAGCCTCTTCAAAATTATCAAACATTGCCGCTGCAGCGGGATCAATTATTGTATCTCCTAGCATTGTATCTTCATCATCTTTGTATGCTCTAACATCAAGGCTTATTGCGTGGTGTATTGGCTCGTTTTTCGTTCTAGTTGTTTTTCTGCCTAAACACTCATCAAACGCACTCATTAAGTGAAATTTTAAGTAACCTAAAAATGTCATTCCCTTAGAATCATCATAAGATTTAACCGCATTGATTAAGGCAAAATATCCCGACTGATAGAGATCATCTGCTATATCTTTGTTATTTATTGCAGCGGCTCGCTCATCTGCTTTTAATCTTATAAATTTCTCTACTTGCTCCCATAGTGCAAGCGTTAATTCTTTGTTACCGTTTTGAATCTCTTTTACTAACTGTTCATTGCTCATTCAAAAACCCTCTTAGTGATACATGACTAATATGCCCCTAATTCGTGCCTAATTTCAATTCTAACGGTTTTTTATGTAATTGTCGATACATATTGCCTAAAACGTTTTAAAACTCTCATAACGAATAATACGGCTTTTAACGATATTTTGATTTGTTAGGTGTTTTTTTGTAAACCTCTAGAAGTGTTTTTTACAACCACTAATTAAAAGCATTAAATTTAGATTGTCATTAACTTAGTTTTAGAGATTAAGCAAAAAGAAAAAAAGAAAAAACGCGGTCCCCCAGTGGGGGGGGACCTCAGAAGAGGGGGGTATTCTTAGTCTTCTTGTTCACTCTAGTTATGTATCTCTAGTTATGTATTTCTAATTAGTGTCTTTTTTACACACCTCTAGAAGTTTTTTTTACACACCTCTAGAAGTTTTTTTTACACACCTCTAGAAGTTTTTTTTACACACCTATTAGATAATTGCAACATTCTGCTAACTGCTTATTGCCTTAGTTGTAAAAGCCTTATAACCGCTGCAATCTCAACGTTTACAAGGGCTATGTGCATTGAATAAAGCCGTATTGCACAAAATCAATATAAGGGCAAACAAAGGGCAAACAAAAAATTGCAAAACGTAACAAACTAATAACAAACTATAAGCGTTGGAATTTCAACATTATTTAAGCATTGCGGAGTTGATGAGAACCAACCGAGAACCAACCGAGAACCAACTAAGAACCAACTCACAACCAACCTATAACCGCTGCAGCGGAAAAACTAACAAAGTAATTAACAAAGCAAAAAAATCTTGTAACTCTTGAAAATAGCGGACTATTCCAGTTCTAAAATGTAAAACTAACAAAGCAATTAACAAACGAGTAACAAAGCAAATAGCGAAAAACGACAAAGCAAGTGACAAACCAAAAAAGTCTTGTAAGCCTTTGAAATAGTGAGTTATAGACATAGCAAGTTTTAAAAGTGACAAGCAAAGTGACAAGCAAAATATCCAATAGATGATCAATAAACTGTTTGAGAAAACTAAAAAAGCAAAACGAATTTTCAATAAAACCATCACGCTGAAAAAGTCTTATAACTATTGCAAATTAGGAGTTGCAGCAAATAGAACAGGAAACCTCATCGGGCAACCCATCGGGATAGCCCACAAATAAACCTCACGCAACCCCACATTGAAACATCACACTAAATAGCAAACGAATAGAACCGCTGCAAATGGCATTTTATATATTGACAAAATAGTAAAAAAAGTACAAAAAGATAAAAAATTGTAAAAAAGTATACAAAAGTATACAAAATTACACATTAAGCCCCGCCCAGTAGAATCAAAATTGTAACAAATAAAAACGACCGCACAAACCAAATGCACAGAAAAAACAAAATTATTGCAGCGGAACGCATATAAGAATTGACAATTTTGCACAAGCAAATATTTTCTTATATCCCTTGCAAATACTGCGTTGTGGCAATAGTGAAATATAAATTGCACAAACGACTGCACAAACGACTGCACAAACGACTGCACAAACGACCATACAAGCCAGTATGCAACACACCGCACAAACGACTGCCCCCCCTATTAGGCTATTAGATTATTTAAGAATAAAGACCGACGAAATACCTAGAAATTGTACACGCCACGCACACGTGAACCCCCTACCCTAAAGGAACAGTTATATAAATGAGCCCCTAAAATAGAGTAAATAACCGCTGCAAATTCCGCCTTAAAGGTTGATAAAAGAGTAAAAAAGAGTAAAAAATAATAAGAAATAGTAAAAAATAGTAAAAAAATATACTAAAAAACCCGCTAAAACGCTCTATTTTGCGTTCTAACAGGCTTTTTGCTCATTCCTATAATATTCAGTTATCAGATTAGTTATATCTCCGTTCCATCGTCAAATATAAACTTCATAGGCACATACTTTGCCCCCAGTGCCTCCGCTATCTGTTCTAGTTCTGATTCTGTAAATGTGTTTCTTTTTAGTTTTGAATTAACATTTTGCGGCGTTTGTCCTATCCGCCTTGACAGTTCGGACAGGCTTATATTTTTGTTAGCCGCTGCCATTCTTATTTTATTTTCTTGAGACATTATTTTTGCCCTCTCTATTCAGCTTTAAAATCTAACACAAGAACATAACCCATTACATCGAGGATTTTTTTTGCGTCTTCAAATCCAAAATTTTTCTTATTAAGCATTTTTGTTAATCCTTGCGGGGTAATATTTAGTTTTTCAGCAATTTCTCTTTGTGTTATCCCTTTTTCTAGCATCAATTTTTTAATTTCAATAATTACTTGCTCATTATTTTTATATACAATCATGAAATAGCCCTCCTCTACATATACATAATACTATAAACAAGGTTATAAGTCAACCTAAAAATAATAAAAATAATAAAATAAATATTATAAAACAGTTGACATATAACCCAAATTGTTTTATACTATAACCAAGATAAGAAATGTGAGGTGTTTAAAAATGATGAGCAATGAATTGATGGTAAAGAAAATTGAGGAACTTAAAGGCTTAAAGGCTATGGCTTATGATTTAGAGATGGAAATTAAATATTATGAAGATGAGGTTAAGACCGATATGCTAGAGCGTGGTGTTGAAGAATTAAGAGTTGGCGATTACAAGGTAAGATATAAGACGGTAAAGAGTACAAGACTAGACAGCAAAGCACTAAAAGCGGAAATGCCCGACCTAGTTGCTCGCTACAGCACTGAAAACGAATATAAAAGATTAACAATTGCTTAAGGGGGGGTGCAACATGGCAATTAACAAAATGGAATTTGATAAACTAGAAATACAAATAGAGAAAATCGAGAGTTTAAGCGTTGCACTATCCGAGGCTATATATGGTGGCAATATTGAATGTTCCGCCTATGAACCTGCTTTTATACTGTTAAACGAGCTATTACATGATTTTAGAGGCAAAATAATCGAATTATTAAAACAGAATAATGAGGTGGTGAAGAAATGAACAAAACGAGCATATATAATGCTGACGACAAAATAAGCACTCATCCGCTGCAAAGTTATTTAACAATATATTGTGGTTGAGAAAAAACTGTTGTTGTCAAAATTGTTGTCAAATTGAATATTTGAGAAAATAAAAACGGCTGTAACCTAGTGATTGCAACCGTTTTATCTTTTTGTGTTTGGCGGAGAGTCAGGGATTCGAACCCTGGGCCCGTTTATGGGCACGGCATTTCGAGTGCCGCACGATCGACCACTCTGACAACTCTCCGCAACTATTTATAACCATTGCAGTATAACACAAAATACCTAATTAATCCAACAAAAACACCCAAAATTTATCAAAACATCTTCTATTTATCAAAATATTCAAAGACCTCGTCGCATATATCCTGCCATGTCATGCCGTATTTTCTCATCAACTCCTCAGGCTTGCCTGATTCCCCAAAGGTGTCGCACTGCCCGATGAATCTCATCTGTGTAGGTGCGCATCTCACAAGAACCTCAGCAATTGCAGACCCTAGTCCACCTATAACTGAATGCTCTTCGCACGATACGATTAACTTTGTATCAAGAGCCGCATCCACTATCGCATCCTCATCAATTGGTTTGATCGTATGCATATCTATAACCCTAGTGCTAATTCCTCTATTTTCTAGCCACTCCGCTGCCTTTATTGCTTCCGCAACCATTATACCCGTCGCAATGAGTGTCACATCCTCACCTGGTCTAACCATTACAGATTTTCCAAGCTTGAAATCTACAACCGGGCAGAACTCGTCGTCTTCCTGCTCAATTTCATTTTGCGTTGGAGCTTTCCCATCATATTCATCATACAAAATAGGAACGCCCGATCGCCCAAGCCTAACATAAACGGGGCCATCGTGCTCAATTACTTGCTTCATAAGTTCTTTTGTGCTTGTTGCATCCGACGGGCAAACGACTGTCATATCTGGTATCGCCCTCATCAGCGCCAAGTCCTCAAATGTCTGATGTGAAGCGCCATCTTCACCCACTGTGATTCCAGAATGCGTAGCACAAACCTTAACGTTGAGTTCAGGATAAGCAATTGAATTTCTAATAATTTCATAAGCTCTTCCAGTTGCAAACATTGCGAATGTAGATGCACATACGACCTTCCCAGTGTGAGCAATACCAGCTGCTGTCCCAAACAAATTCTGCTCTGCAATACCTACATTAAAAAATCTATCAGGATATTCAGCTGCGAATTTTTTGGTTTGTGTCGATGCGGATAAATCTGCGTCCATTACAATCAAATTCTCATTTTTAGCGCCAACCTCAACAAGCACCTCACCGTAAGCTTGGCGCGTAGCTATTTTGTTGTCCTGTAAGATTGTATCTTTAATTTTTAGAAATCCCATTACCACTCACCTCCAAGTTCTTCAATTGCAGCCCTTGCCTGCTCTTCATTAGGTGCTTTGCCGTGCCAACCTGCCTGATCAGCCATGAATGAAACGCCCTGCCCTTTGTGGGTCCTTGCAACAATCATCGTTGGCTTTTCCTTGAATTGCCTTGCTGAATCAAGTGCTTCGAATATCTCAGTAAAATTGTGGCCATCTATCATCAGAACATTCCAACCGAATGCCTTGAATTTTTCATCAATTGGCTTTACGGTCATTACATCATCGTTTGCTCCGTCAATTTGCAGTCCATTCCAGTCCACAAAGGCACAGAGATTGTCAAGCTTATAATGAGCCGCACACATCGCCGCTTCCCAAACAAGACCCTCCTGAAGCTCTCCATCGCCAAGAATTGTGTAAACTCTCTGACCTAATCCCTTTAGTCTAGCACCGATTGCCATGCCGACAGCTGCCGAAAATCCCTGTCCCAGTGATCCTGTAGAATGCTCAAGACAAGGCAATTTATATGAACTTGGATGCCCCTGAAACTTACTGCCTAGCTTACGCAGAGAATACATATCTTCTACTGGATAAAATCCTCTAACTCCCATAGTTGCATAGAGCCCAGGAGCTGCATGACCCTTTGAGAGCACAAACATATCTCTGTCCTCTTTTTCAGGATTCTCAGGATCAATATTCATTTCCTTAAAAAACAGCGCTGTCAGAATATCTGTAGCAGATAACGACCCACCTGGATGTCCTGATTTTGCATTGTAAATTGCCCTGATAACATGTTGCCTTATCTGAGAAGCAATTTCCTCATATTCTTTGTTATTCATTTCGTACGAAACCTCCAAACCCATAAAACAAACCCATAAAATCGTGAAAAACTATCTTCCAAGTGACTTGAGCGCCAATGCTGTTTTGTTCATTATATCTCGTGCCAAAACGCCGCAGCTTCCCAGCTCCTCCGCTGCCCTATCGCCTGCTAGCCCGTGCACATACACACCGCAAATCGCCGCATCTATAGCCGAAATTCCCTGAGCAGCAAATGACGCAATTATCCCCGTTAGAACATCTCCCGAACCGGCTGTCGCCATGCCGACGTTACCTGTTGTGTTCACAAAATAGTCGCCTCCGTCATACACAATGGTTCCCGCGCCTTTCATTACTATAGTAGCTCCGAGCTTCTCGTGCAGTTGTTTTGCTAATCCTCTTCTTGATACGTCATGTCCAAAACGTCTGCTTTCTTTAAGTCTATCGCTTACATCTACACCCTTTAATCTCTGCGCTTCACGGAAATGAGGAGTTAGGATTGTTTCATCGCCGCGTTTTGTCCTCTGTTTAAGCTTACTCTGCAGCTCCTCATTGGCTGCTATTACATTTAAACCATCCGCATCGATTATTAAAGTGTTTTTAAAATTGTCACATAGAAAAGCAAGTTTTTTTATGGTATCTTCACCCTGTCCAAGTCCTGGCCCGAATGCAACAGCATTGTAGCTTTCGAGGAATTTTTCAACATTGTCCCACGTAGTATAGATAGCTTCAGGAACCCAGTTTTGAACTGCAAAATGTAGTTCCGAATCAGTCGAGATGTACACCATGCCTGCGCCTGCTCTCATCGCACCACCGGCGGAAAACACAGCTGAACCGAGCATTGTTTCAGAACCCGCAACTATTAATGTTTTGCCGACCTCTGCCTTGCTGTAATGGTCTGGGTGCATAGGTAGTTTTTCCATAACATAATTTTTCTCAATATTCATAGTAATCTCCGTATTCTTGTAACTTATGCTTTAACTTTTCATTCTATATTTTCACGCTATTGCATTTACATAATTTATTTTATAGTCTATATGAACTGCATTGTTGCATCTAAACTCTAATATAACTACACGCCCAAAAATATCGCTGCCATAGTGAAATACGTTATACAAGTCACCGTGTCTGATATAGATGAAATCGCAGGATTTGCAATGAGTGCAGGGTCAATCTTGCACGTTTTCGCAATGATTGGAATCATAGATCCTAGCACCTTTGCAAAGATAACAATTGCAAGCATCGAGGCGCAAACAGTAAATGCTATTGAAATTGGTTGCCCTTCTAAAATCCATATCCTAAGGAAATTCAGAATACTGAGAACAATTCCTATCACCGCGCCAACTCGAAACTCCTTGCTCAGAACGCGAAAAACATCTTTTGTTAAAATCTCGCCCGTGGCAATTCCACGAATTACAAGGGTTGCAGCCTGAGAGCCCGTATTTCCAGCGGTCCCCATAAGCATAGGCATGTACACAACAAGACTTGATTGATCCGAAATCAAAACCTCATACTTTGAAATAACAGAACCTGTCACAACATAAGATACCATAAGTATTACAAGCCACGGAAGCCTGTTCATAACGTGTTTTAGCACAGAAATATCAAGATAATCTCTCTCAACTGTATCGAAATCTAAGACACCATTCATTCTCTCGAAGTCCTCAGTCGTTTCCTCCTCAATAACATCTAAAATATCGTCGACAGTTACAATTCCAACAAGCCTGTGTTCATTATCCACAATTGGCAAGGCCAAAAAGCCATACTTCACAAAGTCCGAAGCGACAGCCTCTTGGTCGTTGTACACGCTCTCATATACATACTCCGTACGCATTATATCTTTAATCTTCGTACTATCATCACTCACCACAAGCGTTGAAAGTGATACAATTCCAATTAATTTCCGCCCAGCGTCCTTGACATAGCATGTATATATCGTTTCTGCGTCCATGCCGACTTCCTTGATATGCCTCATAGCACGCTCGACAGTCCACTCCTTCTGAAGGCTTATATAATCTGGCGTCATAAGGCTGCCTGCACTGGTATCAGGATAATTGAGGAATGTGTTTATCATCTTCCTCTCATTTTTAGGAGTATTCTCTAAAATTTTGTCAACTACATTTGCCGGCAACTCCTCCAATATGTCAATTTTGTCGTCAAAGTCGAGCTCCTTAATTATATAATCAAGCTCCTTATCAGTTATGATATTTACAATTTTAATCTGGTCATCGCTTGAAAGCTCCGCAAAAACATCCACACTGATATCCTTTGGCAGAAGCCTAAACAAAATAACAGCCTGCTCGCCCTCCACTTGCTCGATTTCATCCAAAATATCGGCGATATCAGGCGCATTGAGCTTCAGAATTTCATCTCTAGCCTTAAAATATTTCTTATCCTCGAGGAGTTCCAAAATATTCTGTAAAGTCTCTTCTCTAATCGTTTCAAAATCATATAAATTGTTATGAGTCAACAGCACATCCCTCCTCGCTTAGTATTACATTTAATTATACATTTTTTTACTCGCCATTACAACAGCACACTCAAATTAGATTTTGGGGATTTCTAGGTTGCATAATTTGAAAGTTTACCTTAAATATGAACATTATAAGTAGCAAAATAGTTAGCAAAGCAGGTAGCAAAAAAATGGCTCGCATGAGATTTTTCACGCAAGCCATTTCCCTTTAAATACTGTTTTATATTTAACTCTATCTTTGTTCTTTTCTATTTTTTAAAATAAGTGTTGCAAATGCAGCAGCTGCCAAACCAAAACCATATAAATATATCATAGCATTATCGCCAGTATTAGGCTGAGCTTTCACAGACTTCTTCTCAACCACCTTCTTATCAGGCATTGTGGGTTCTTCTGCTACAGATACTACCTTAACATCGACTGCAACTTCATCATTAGAATAATCGGGATAATCCACAACTACTATTCCCTTGTATGTACCCAACACTTTTGTAGCAACATCATCCTTCCATGTGTAAACAGTGCTTTTAGGCAATTCATCTTTGTTTGCGATTGCATCTGAAGCTAGTGGCTTTTCTCCCTGTTTTACAACTATATTCTTGCCTACAGGTGGGAATTTAATTGCTTGTTTGTTAGATAAGTCCTCAATGCTGCTATTATTGTTATCCAGTTTATCAGTTGCATCGTCAAATGCTTCTTTTGCATCTAGCAAAGCCTTAGCTGCCTTATCCATATTCTCCTGAGCAGCTTTAGCTTTCTCTGTAGCAATTTTTAGTTCATTATTTGCATCATCATAGGCCTTTTGCTTTTCCTCTAAATCTTTTTTAGCTTCAGGTAGATATTCCTTCAAAGCTTTATCATATGCACGCTGAGCATCTCCTAGATAGTCATCAGTTTTAATCGTATTAAGTGCCTGCTGTGCAGCATCAAGCTCGTCTGCCCATCCGTCATTCTTTGCCAATGCTTCTTCGTATGCAGCCTTCTTGTCAGGATCTGTTGGGTCTTGCAAATATGCCTCAACCGCCTTCTCCCCTTCAGCAATTTCATCCTTTACTTTTTTAAGCCTTGCTTCAGCATCAGCCAACATCTTCTTCTGTTTATCAAGTTCTTCCTTAGCTTTTCTAATCTTTTCATTATTTAAAGGATTTTCAATATTTGATTTAGCCTTTTCAAGCTCTGACTGAGCTAAGGCTGCTTTCTCCTCAGCTTTTCCATATGCTTCATTCGCATCCTTAAGCTCCTGTTCAGCTTTTTCTACATCTTTTCTTGCTTTAGAAACTGCATTGTCGGTATTGGTATATGCTTCCTCAAATGTGGTATGCTTTTCTTTTTCATCAGCAAGCTTTTCCTTAGTGGTAATAGCATAAACTACTCCCAATGACGATAAAACTAATACTATCGCAAGCATCAACGAAATCATCGTCTTTTTTTGAAACAAATAATCGCTTTTCATAATGTTCTCTCCGTTCTCCTTAAATATTCTATTATCATTCTACCCCCCACCCCCAATATTATTTTGTCAAGATAAATTCTATAATTTTTTTCTCATATTTTCTTATTATTTTTCTCAAAAAAAATAGTGCGCAAGAAAAAGTATTTGCGAAAAAAAAAGCAAAACAATATGCGAAAATTCTGTTATTTTGTTGACAAAAAAAATAGGAGTGTTATATTTTAAGTAGTAGATTATTTACTTAAATATTCAATAGAGAAAGAGGAGAATTGAAATGGCGAAACTTGTTCAGCAATATATCGATATTGCAAAGAAAAGAAACCCTGGCGAACCTGAATTTCACCAGACTATTGAGGAAGTGTTGACTTCACTCGAGCCTGTTCTTGAGGCTAACCCTCAGTACATTGAAGCAGGTGTTATGGAAAGACTTATTGAGCCTGAAAGAATGGTTACTTTCAGAGTACCTTGGGTTGACGACGAGGGAAAAGTTCAAGTAAATAGAGGATTCCGTGTACAGTTTAACAGTGCTATAGGACCATACAAGGGCGGTCTTAGATTTGCACCTTCAGTTTATTCTGGAGTAGTCAAGTTCCTTGGATTTGAACAGATTTTCAAAAACTCTCTTACAGGTCTTCCTATCGGAGGCGGTAAAGGTGGAGCAGACTTCGATCCTACTGGAAAATCCGATGCTGAAATCATGAGATTTTGCCAGAGCTTCATGACTGAGCTTTATAGACATATTGGTCCAGACACAGATATCCCTGCCGGCGACCTCGGTGTAGGTGCACGTGAAATCGGATACATGTTCGGACAGTACAAAAGAATCGTAAACGAATACAGCGGCGTTCTTACCGGTAAAGGAATCCCTTATGGCGGGCTTCAGGGAAGAACAGAGGCTACTGGCTATGGTATTGTTTTCTTCGCAAGGGAAATGCTGGCACACTTTGGTGAAACTCTTGAGAACAAAACAGTTGCAGTTTCAGGCTTCGGTAACGTAGCTTGGGGTACTGTTGCAAAGCTTAATGAGCTAGGTGCAAAGGTTGTTACAATCTCAGGTCCAGATGGATATGTATATGATGAAGATGGCGTATCTGGAGAAAAGATTGACTACATGCTTGAGCTTCGTGCAAGTGGAGAGAACATCGTAGAGCCTTATGCTAAGAAATTTAAATCGGCTAAATTCTTCAAGGGAGAGAAGCCTTGGGGCGTTAAAGCAGATCTTTATATCCCTTGTGCAACTCAGAACGAAATCCATATTGAAGATGCTAAGAAGATGGTTGAAAATGGATGCAGATACCTATGTGAAGGTGCTAACATGCCTACAACTAATGAAGCTCTCGAATACCTACGTGATAACAAGGTTGTTATCGGACCTTCAAAGGCAGCTAACGCTGGTGGCGTAGCTTGCTCTTGCATCGAGATGGGGCAGAATGCAGGACATACTGTATTCACACCTGCACAGGTTTATGAACAGCTTGAGCAGATTATGGTTAATATTCATAAGCAGGCTGCTGAAGCTTCAGCAAAATACGGCTATGACTATGACCTTGTAAAGGGTGCTAACATCGCAGGATTCCTAAGAGTTGCAGATGCAATGATGGCTCAGGGTATTGTGTAGACTAATTATCTTATAATACTGATATTAATCGTATCTAAAGTAATTACGGGCTAAAGTTAAACTAATTAATGGCTATGAGCGAAATGCTCATAGCCATTTGTAATATTTAAGTTATATATTGGTATTATTTTTATTTAGTAATGATAAATCACACTTCCTTAACCAAATATTGCTTTTTACCCAGTCTTTAACGAGCGAGTTACATCAATAATTGACCTCCGCAAATCGGTTTTAACTAATTAAAGAGGTCGATTTTTAGCTTCATAAGGAATTTAAATATCGATTTTAACAATCACTAATGATTACAAATTCAGATATTATTTGAGATTTTTCTTTTTAAATATAAGTATCGTTGTTAGTAAAGTTATCATAAGCACGGAAACAAATAATGCAAGACTTGTCATATCTCCAGTCTTCACTATATTATTTTCAATATGAGTTGTTTTCTCGGTATCTTTGTTTACTGGTGCCTTGTATTCATATTTCACAACAGGAACAGGAAATATCATAGCCTCACCTTTCATAGCATTACCATCTATCGGATGAAGAATTGCTTTTTCATTTGTAGCATATTCATATGTTCCTGATTTTTCTGGTTTGTTGACTAGTTTTTCTGAGTATTTAAGTACCACAGGCTTGTTCGGGTATATCGTCTCATTTATTTCTAAATTTAATTTTTCATTATCTCCCTTTGTATACTCGAGGATAAATCTATATGTTCCGTCATCAAGCTTTCCAAATCCATACATATTTTCTTTAATTTTATTAGGCTTCAGACTTTCGTCTCCTACTGTAAGCGTAATTTTTTTAATATCATTTACAAAGTCAAAGTCGCTTCCTATGTAATCTTCAACATAAGAGCCTTTTGAAATTTTATCTAGTACAGATTTCTTTAACTCTTCAAAACCTTTGTTAAGTTCACCCTGGTTTGAATTTCTAGTCATGTATTTCAGGAAAGTAGTCCCGTCAAAATCCGCGGCATTCTTGAAATACACATTCATATTATACCCTTTTTTAACCATTTCTTGGAAGGTGTCATCCGTCTTCATGAAAGCAATGTCAATATTTGCTGGCGCGTTTACTTCTATCGGCGTTGTCATTCTGCCCGTTCCTAAATAAGCTGATCCGAAGTTATACTCATATTCATACTGAGACCAGTTTTTAGCAGTATCATTTTCTTGTATTCTATAATAATCCAAATATTCTCCAAGTTTCTTTGGATTTGTCATAGCCTGTGAAAATATAAAATTAGTATCATCTTCAAATTTCTTAAGGTCATTAGGAGTATTATATTCACGGCTCTGTGATTCCCAAATACCACCCTTTCTATCTGCACCATAAGCATAAGGTTGTCCCGTTGTTGGATTTGTCTGTTTCGTTGGGTTTCCAAATGATCTGGTATATGCTTTTGTATAATCTTCGTCTTTTGAATAAAGATATGTTGCTCCATCACTAATAAGTATTACATGTTTATTTTCAGCCTTAACTTTGCTATCTTTGTCAAGAATATCTTTTGCTGCAAGAAGTCCAGCATGCATATTTGTTCCCATGCTTACACTTGAATTCATTGCGCTTATGATATTATCATACCCTTCTACAACATCTATTAAGTTTTGTTTGATATTACCACTCCTGTTGAAAAGAACAACGCCGACCTTGATATTAAGGCCCTTTTCTTCAGCCTGCTTCCTAACATCTTAAAGGAATATTTTTGCATTATTATAAATATCCTCCTGTGCTGATGCACCCGATTTATCGAGTACAAATACAATATCCGACGGTAAAACTTCCTGTTTCCCCGGGAATGATAGCTTGACTTTTGTCTCAAGATTTTTATCCAGTTCAGATGCTACCTTTTCATTTTTAGTAAATTCTTGATTATTATTTTCATCTAAAGATACTGCAAACGCACTTGTTGTTCCGATTAATACACTAAACGCCATAAGTAGAGGCATAATTTTTCCTATCGTTTTTTTCATTGTTTTTTTCATTGTAATTATCTCCTTTATATTAAAAAATATATAAAAAAATTGGCAGGAATATATACCTATCCATCAGGTATATATTCCTGCCAACAATCAAGAACTATATCACAAAAAGACAGAACTCTATCTATGTATGTATGTCTGTCTGTCTGTCTGTCTGTCTGTCTGTCTGTCTGTCTGTCTGTCTGTCTGTCTACTAATTATCCTCAAATGATTCATAACTGTCAAGTTCCTAACACATCGCATCATCGTGATGATTTATTATATTTCCCTAATACTGCACAGGTATCAGGTCAAATGCTTTGTCGTCATATTTTTCCTTGATAATACCGTTGTCATAGCAGTCCATCAGGGCTCTGAGGTCTACGACCATTTCGACCATCTCTTTACCTATGTCCGTATCTATTACCATCATTCTCTCTGGAAGCGTCTCGACTGTTTGCATAATAGGAGAAACAAATTCTTGAGTTCCATCAGCCTTTAGTGGGCTATATGGCTTGTGCTGGGCAAGAGCCATAAATCTTGAGTTGAATATGAAGGTGTATCCTGCAATTCCCGTTTTCTTTTGATAAGCCTTTGATATTCCGCCATCTATTACATACAAAAGTCCTCCGCCCTTTATCGGAGATTCTCCGTCCTTGAATTTAACCGGAACATGCCCATTGAGAATCTTAGCCCTGTTCGGATCAAGCCCAAACTCTCTTATGATTTTTTCACAAGGCTCCCTCCTCTTGATAAGCTCATAATACGGTCTTACCGGTTCCTTATGCGTTGCCTTATCATCTATGAACAACCTCTCAAAAGTCGTCATCTTCTCTTTTCCAAATAGTGGTGAATTAAACCCAAGCCACAGATACCACATTATATCCCCTGGATATTCGTTGGTGCCGACATAGCTTTCGGGTGAAAAATAGGCCCTTCTAACAAGTGTGTCAAGATGGTCCATAAGAGCCTTGCCCTTGAGAGTTTTACCGCCAATATTAACATCGAGGAATACTCCTGCCTCTCCGTCATCATCCATAGGAATACATCCGTGATAAAGAAGATTTCCATTGTATATAGTGTACAATGCACCTCTGCTGTAGAGGAACTTGATATGTCTTTGCAATTTTTCTGATTTTAGGAAGGATGCCGAAAGAGCTTCCATTACCTGTTCTTCCTCTTCAGAAAGCTCATACGGATTTTCAGGATCAATCGTTGGGAAATTGCATTCCCTAAGCTCATGAAGTTCACCTTCTATCTCGACAATGCCCTTCTCCTTGTCTATTTTGTGAAGTAATAGCCTGTGTTCAAGGTTGTATTCAGGATGTGCTTTAATTCTCTGACCTTCAAGTTTAAACTGCATGATCGCAATTGCCTTATGCATTTTGGCTGCAAGCTTCTCATCAACAGGGTCAAAATTATTTCTATCGAGCATGTGTGGCATAAATTTGTCGCACGGATCATCCCCATAGCATGTGTTCGCAAACATCGCGAGAGGTCTTAGGTTAATTCCATATCCAATTTCAAGCATATCAAAGTTGTTATAACTAATGTTCATGCGCAAAACATTGGCAATGCACGCCCAGTGTCCCGCAGCAGCTCCCATCCAAACCATGTCGTGGTTGCCCCACTGGAAATCAACCTCATTTCGCTTCATGAGAAAATCCATAATATAGTCAGGATGTGCTCCTCTGTCAAATATATCTCCTATAATGTGTAGGTAGTCAACGGCGAGGTCGCTAGTGGCATTAGCCATTGAAATAATAAAGCTTTCCGCCATTCCTGTTTCAATTATAGTGTCAATAATAGATTTATAGTAATATGATCTATTCTCCTCATCGTCTGCGTGTAGGAGCTCATCTATTGCATATTCTGCATATTTAGGCAGCTTTCTTCTAACCTTTGATCTTGTATACTTGGTGCTCACAGATTTGCATATAGTGATAAGCCTGTAAATCACTGTTACTGCCCACTTATTAAAATCATCCTCGGATTTCTTTCTCCGCTTAATCTCATTAACTGGATCATAAATTAAGGCTGCGAGGGCATCTCGATCCTCATCACTTAAAATACCACCATAGTGCTCGTCTATTTTGCTCTTAATAGTTCCTGAAGCACTTTTAAGCATATGTACAAAGGCTTCATGCTCTCCGTGAAGGTCGCTCAAAAAATACTCTGTACCCTTAGGCAATGCAAGTATAGCATTGATATTAACTATCTCAGCGGCCGCTGCCATTGCATTAGGATAGTCCCTGGAAAGTCTTTTCAAATACTTGATATCAGCCATTTACTCCTCCAACTTAAAGATATTTGCACCTAGATTTCTGAATTTTTCAACAAATTTCTCATAGCCTCGCTCAATGTGGTATATTTCGGAAATTTCGGTAGTACCCTCTGCTGCAAGACCAGCTAAAACTAATGCAGCACCTGCCCTTAAATCGGTCGCAATAACCTGTGCACCCTGCAAAACCTTACTGCCTGTTATATATGCTCTGTTTCCGTCAGTTTTAATATTTGCACCCATTCTGTTTAGTTCCGCAACATGCATAAATCTGTTTTCAAATACGGTTTCAATTACGGTGCTGTTACCATCAACAGTTGTAAGGTAACTCATAAACGGGCTTTGTATATCGGTTGGGAATCCTGGATATGGTAAGGTCTTGAGATCTGTAGATTTAAAATGTCTATCCTTCTCATCTGCTCTTATTCTCATCCCCTGCTCTTCAAGAAATACATCTACGCCACATTCTCTGAGCTTTGCTGCTATAGGCATCACGTGATCAGGCACAACATTTTTTATAAGGACATTTCCCCTTGTTATAGCCGCTGCAAGCATAAAGGTTCCAGTTTCAATCCTATCGGGAATTACAGTGTGTTTTGCAGATTTCAGATGTTCTACTCCTTCAATCTTGATGTGGTCAGTTCCAGCACCTTTGATCTTTGCGCCCATTTTGTTTAAAAAGCTTGCTAAGTCAACAATTTCTGGTTCCTCAGCAGCATTAAAAATAGAAGTCGATCCCTTCGCAAGAACTGCTGCCGTCATGATATTTTCAGTTGCACCAACACTAGGGAAGTCGAGGTAAATACTATTGCCTATCAGACCTCCTTCAGGTGCTACACACTCAACATAGCTGTCTTCAAGAATAACCTCTGCACCAAGAGCCTCAAAACCTTTTAAGTGCAAATCTATAGGTCTTGCTCCTATCGTACACCCACCTGGAAGATATACCTTCCCTTTTCCTGAACGCGCCAAAAGGGGCCCCATTATCAAAAATGAAGCCCTCATCTTGTTTACCAGTTCAAAACATCCTTCTACACTGGTTATTTTCTCTGTATATATTTCTAAGTGCCCCTCTTTGATAGTATTAACCTTAGAGCCTACGGATTCCAAAATTTCTTTCATCACTTTGACATCACGAAGATCAGGAACATCCTTAATCTCACAAGGCTCTTCAGCCAAAAGTGAAGCTGCCATAAGTGGTAGTACAGCATTCTTTGCTCCACTTATGGTAACCTCACCTGATAGCGGGCCATTATTTTGTACTAAAAACTTTGCCATTAATTCCTCCACGAATTTTTCTATTTTCATTATAATAGAATTGAGGAATTATTTCAAGGCGCAAAGGGGTTGTAAACGACCATGTCTAGTCTGTTGCGGGCAATTACATCATTCCGCCCATACCACCCATTCCGTTCATGCCACCCATAGCAGGCATCTCAGGCTCATTTGACTTTATCTCAGAAACTGTTGCCTCTGTGGTAAGCAGCATTGATGATACGCTTGCTGCATTTTGAATAGCAGATCTGGTTACCTTAGCAGGATCTACAATACCTTCCTTAATCATATCAACATATTCTTCTGACGCAGCATTGAATCCGATGCCTTTCTCTCTTGACTTAACCTCTGAAACAACAACAGAACCTTCAAAACCAGCATTTTCAGCAATCTGACGAACCGGTTCTTCTAGTGCTCTAAGTATAATCTTAGCACCAGTCTTTCTGTCGCCTTCCTGTTTTTCTGAATAATCTGCAACTGCCGGAAGTACAGATATGAGAGCCACGCCACCACCGGCAACAATGCCTTCTTCAACTGCCGCCTTAGTAGCATTTAGAGCGTCCTCAATTCTCAGCTTCTTTTCTTTAAGCTCTGTCTCTGTTGCAGCACCAACCTTGATGACAGCTACACCACCTGAGAGCTTAGCAAGTCTTTCCTGAAGCTTTTCTTTATCAAATTCAGAATCACTCTCCTCAATCTGTTTCTTGATAGACGCAATCCTGCTTTCGATTTCAGACGATTCACCATGTCCACCTACTATTACTGTTTTATCCTTATTAACTTTAACAGTAGCGGCTTCTCCAAGAAGATCCAATGTTGCTTCTTTGAGATCATATCCTACTTCTTCGCTTATAACAGTACCACCTGTCAAAATAGCGATGTCTTCCATCATTGCCTTTCTTCGGTCACCAAACCCTGGAGCTTTAACAGCAACAACATCAATTGTTCCTCTAAGCTTGTTTACAACAAGAGTTGCAAGTGCTTCACCTTCAATATCCTCAGCGATAATAAACAATTTCCTTCCAACCTTTACGACCTGCTCAAGTAGTGGAAGAAGATCCTGAATATTGTTTATCTTCTTATCGGTCAACAAAATATATGGATTTTCTATAGATGCTTCCATTTTTTCTGTATCGTTTACCATATAAGCTGACAAATATCCCCTATCAAACTGCATTCCTTCGACAACTTCAAGAACAGTTCCTGTTGATTTAGACTCCTCAACTGTGATAACTCCATCGGTTCCTACCTTCTCCATAGCATCTGCAATGAGCTCACCAACATTTTCATCATCAGCTGACACTGAAGCAACCTGAGAAATTTTGTCCTTAGAATCAACATTCTTCGCGATCTTCTTAATCTCGTCAACTGCAACATCCACTGCACCATTTATTCCTCTCTTTAGTTCCATAGGATTTGCACCTGCAGCAAGATTCTTAAAGCCTTCTCTTACAATAATCTGAGTCAAAAGAGTTGCTGTTGTAGTTCCATCACCAGCAACGTCATTTGTTTTGGTTGCAACTTCTCTAACAAGCTGTGCACCCATATCTTCAACCTTATCTTCAAGATCAATTTCCTTAGCGATTGTAACACCATCGTTAGTGATGAGTGGGCTACCAAAAGATTTATCTATCAAAACGTTCCTACCCTTTGGTCCAAGTGTAATCTTTACTGTATTTGCAAGTTTATCAACACCTGCCTGTAATTTTTGTCTGGCATCTTCGCCAAAATAAATATCCTTTGCCATATTATCCTCCTAAATATCTAGTATATCTTAATGTAAATTGCGAACTTTATAATTATTCAACTATTGCCAAAATATCCTTTTGATTAAGTATGGTGTACTCCTCTCCATCATACTTAACTTCAGTTCCTGCATACTTTGAAAATACAACTTTATCTCCAACAGAAAGTTCCATTTTCTCATCCTCAGTTCCAGCTCCTACAGCCATAACCTCTGCAATCTGTGGTGCTTCCTTAGCTGAACTTGTAAGAATAATTCCTCCTGCGGTCTTCTCTTCTGCATCAAGCTTCTTAATCAATACTCTGCTTCCAAGCGGTCTGATACCAATACTCATATGATTTCCTCCTATACATATTATTTATATCTAATCTAGTTTGGCTTATGTCAGCACTCTCTATCGAAGAGTGCTAACTATATTTATATTCTAACACCTGCTTTTATTTTGTCAAGGATATTGTGAAATATATTTTTAAAATTTAACTGTTATTTTCTCTCATATAGTAAAATAAATATTGTTGCGCATATCCACCAAAGGCTCCGAAATTTGAGGCTGCAAAATCTGAAATCGCACTAAAATCATCCTCAGGCAGTCCGTATACATGATTCATTACTCTCCTAACCCAAACATCAATGGGAAAGCTTTCTCGCTTAGAAAGTCCAAATAGAGCGATGCAGTTAGCAACCTTAGGTCCTACACCCGTCAACTCGAGCAAATCCTCGTAATTTTGTGGCATGCCCTTCTCCAAAACCTGTTTTGCAGATTCTATAATATATTTTGCCCTGTACCCCAGTCGAATTGGGCTTAAATCCTCAATTTCTAGTCCTGCGATAGTTTCAGGACTTGGAATTGAGTAAGCTTTGAAATCTACATTTAGCAGTTCACCTATCTTCCTTGCTTCTGAAATTTCTTCACCAAAGTGAATGGACAAATTATTAATACAGCCTTTGATTCTTGGGATATTATTATTTTGTGAAATTATAAATGACAAAATAGTTTCCCATAAGTCCTGATTCAAAATTCTAATCCCATATCCGAAGTTTATTGCTTCGGTAATTTTGGTATCATTTGAAATTAAGGTTTCTTTAATTTTGCCATAATCTCTGTCTAAGTCGAAATAACTGCGCCAAAATTCCTCACTGCCACTTCCTATTATAGTTAATTCCCTTGTTAGCAACTCGTATTCGACTATCGCAGTATTTTTACTAGCTATTCCTATATACCTTTGTATTTCTTTTGGAGAGTCTTCCTTATATTCATATTTTTGACATCCGTTATTTACACTTTCCCATCTAAAACACTGTCCACATTTAAAAATATGTTCAAGGTTACAATCCCTGACATCATGAAAAATAATTTTGTTCATAACCTGATCTTTCTAATCAAACTGATTTTAATCTAGAATACTGTATGGCGATCTTATACCTTTAACTTCTATTTTTATATATTCTATGTTGAAGGCCGTCATCTTTTCAATCATATCAAACAACTTTTTCTGATAATTTGCTGCTGTTTCGAACGGATCCACATTTTTATCAAGCAACACCGAAACATTTATTCGCATAGCATCGATAGATGTATTTCCATATACTTTTACAATGTCCTTAACTCCGAGTGTCGTTCGACCTACACATTTTGCTATATCGGCTACGACCTTATCAGAGATGAAAAATTCACCTACATAACTATAAGTTGGCCTGACAACGGTCAAATCTCTTCTCATAGCACGTTTATTCTTCTTTCCATGATTTTTTTCTGAAGAGTGCTGAGAGTTCCTCGGTAGCTTCGTTCCTGATATTCCCGGAATTTGTCCGATGTTTTGTTGGATATCTCTAAATACTTGAAGGGGATCCATAAAGTATCCTGCAAAATCTCTCTTTAATTGAAGCGTTGGCGCTGGGATTACATGCTTACCAAATATATGCCGCTGTTTTGCAGCGAGCTTTCTCTCTTCCTCCGTTGTCAAGTCTTCAATTTTAATTTGATTCTCTGGTAACGGCTCAGGGATTCCAAGTCTTTCTATGATTCTTTCTACCATGCGATCCGATGTTCCTATAATTAATATTGAATCCGGATTGACTCTTTTGATAGCTGAAAGCACCGCAGTTCTGTGTTTATCCAAACGAAACAGAGCGGTTTTGATAGCTCCTATTGTGGTATTCTGTCTTTTTGCTGACATTCCGGCAATAACCTGTGAGTGATAAATAAATAGCCCATCATCAATAATTGATTCAATATTTAGGTCTTTACATAGGGTTAGCGCCTGATAACTTTTGCCGGTTCCCGATTTTCCTACCAAGGTATAAACTTTCATCTTTACTTATCTTGTCCCTTCTGATATAATGAACTCGGTTAAAAACATTTAAAAGGAGGAATTTACAATGGCTTATAAAATTGAAGATAGCTGCATCGCTTGTGGTGCTTGCGAAGCAGAATGCCCAACTGGTGCAATCAGCGAAGGAGATGGAATCTTCGTAATTGATGCTGATACTTGCATCGACTGTGGTGCATGCGCAGGTGTATGTCCAACAGGCGCTCCTGTAGAAGCATAATCAAGTCTTGATTCGACTTAAACATGCAGCTTATTTGTTTTGAATTGATTTTCAATACAGATAGTCCAGAAAAAGCAAACCGCTTCGTTTGAAGCGGTTTTTTCGTGTTTTGTTTCGCTGAAGCAAAAGCCAAAAACAAATTGGGCATACCGCAAAATTCAAAGCAACCGTTTCTGCCTTCGCATTATTTGAAAATTACTTTGTGGAATGCTCTGTCATAAATTAATAATAGTTATATGCTGTGTTTACAACTAACCTATTTTGTTTTTTTAGAATTAGTTTTTTCGATGTCTTTTATATGATAAGCCAGTGAATGCAGACTATCAGATAAATGAACATTTTCGACTGCTACGCGTTCAGGTACCTCAAGGTCTAAAGGAGCGAAATTCCAGATTCCCTTTACTCCTGCAAATGTCAATCTGTCCGCAATGGCTTGAGCATTCTCCTTGTTTACACATATTATGCCTATATCTATTTTGTTGTCTTCGACATAGTCCACAAGATCATCATTGTCAAGAATCTTATAGCCATTCATATCTTTGCCTATGAGTTCTTTCTTCACGTCAAAAGCTGCGCACATCTCAAATCCGCCCTTGTATGATGCTATGTAATTTGCAATAGCGGTGCCAAGATTTCCTGCACCTACCAATACCATTTTGTAGTTTTTATCCAGGCCCAAAATTCCACTAATTTCATTATACAGCCCTTCAACACTATATCCATATCCTTGCTGGCCAAAGCCTCCAAAATTATTTAAATCCTGCCTTATCTGACTTGCCGTGTAACCGATAATCTCAGAGAATTCTTTGCTCGAAATTTTCTCAACACCCTTACGCTTAAGTTCATATAGATATCTTCGATACCTTGGCAGTCTTTTGATGACCGCACTTGAAATCTTAGTTGTTCTCTTCATTTTTCTATCCCTTCAATAAATTATATGATACCCTTCTTTGACATAATTATAACACATTTTTAACGAAAAATACCAAGCAAATTGAGCTTGGTATTATAGATTCTTAATTAAATTTCAAAAACAAAATAACTGATGTCCACAAACTATTCAATATCCTCAGCATTTTCTTCAACATACTTAACAAGATCTCCTACCAGCTGGAAAGTTTCGGCTTCTTCATCTGGAATTTCAAGATCAAACTCTTCCTCAATACCCATGATTATTTCAACGGCATCAAGCGAATCAGCCTCCAAATCCTTCATTAAATTTGTATCCATCGTTACCATGGTTTCTTCAAGCTTTAGCTGATCAACGATGATATCTCTGATTTTTTCAAAAACCATATCTACCTCCAAGTTTTCAAATTAATAAAAAATAAATTCCGTTTCTTATTCTCATAAATCAATATCACTCATTATAGTACAAGTATAGTTGCATTGCAAGCACAAAACAGCCGAAATGCGTACACGTATTATAACGAAAACTATTGCCTGAAAAATTTACTCTAATTCTAGCCATGATTCATATGCTTCTTCAAGCTCTTTTTGCAGTTTCTCATTTTCGGCAGCAAGCTCTGCAAGTAACTCAAAATCACTTAAATTCTCAGGCTTACACATTTCTTTTTCATTTTGATGTATATACGCTTCATGCTGCTTTATGAATTCTTCAAGCCTCTCTTTTTCACGCCTAGTTCGTCTTTCCTCTGCTTGTATTTCTTTTCGCTTTGCCCTTCTAAGCGCAGACTCTGTCATCTCATCTCTAATTTGCTGTGATGATGTGGCAACAAATTCTCTGCTCGCATCATTTTTATATTTTGTGCCATCGCAACCAGCTAAAGGACGATATTCATCGAGATTGATAATTCTTTGAGGAACCTTTTTTAGAAAATATCTGTCATGGCTTACCACAATCACGGTCCCCGGATACTCTAAAATTGCATCCTCAAATGCCTCCTTTGAGTCGATATCAAGATGGTTAGTCGGCTCGTCAAGCACGAGCACGTTCGCGCCACCCATCATAAGTTTGAGAAGCGAAAGTCTGGCCTTTTCTCCTCCTGAGAGCGAAGATACTTTTAGAAAGACATCGTCTCCCTTAAAAAGAAACCGTGCCAGCAGACTCCTAATCTCCCCCTCGGTATAAAGCCTAAAATCCTGATGAACCTCCTCAAGAACTGTGTTTTGTTCGTTTAATAGCAGCTGTCCCTGATCATAGTATCCAAAGCTTACATTGTGCCCCAGCTTCAAATGTCCCGAAAGAATTGACATCTGGTCGGTCAACACCTTCAAAAGTGTAGTTTTACCGACGCCGTTTGCTCCCGCAAAGGCAACACGCTCTCCACGTCTTATCAAAAAAGACAAATTGTCAATTAGGGGCTTTTCATATCCAACCGAAATGTCTTCTGCAATCAAAACGTCATTCCCTGACGGAAATTCCTCCTTGAAGCTCAGCTTCATCTTATCTGCAAGTGCCTCAGGCCTCTCAATTCTGTCCATCGCAGCAAGCCTCTTTTCTCTAGAAGCCGCACGCCTTGCAAGCTTTTCAGTACCGCGTTCCTTAAAACGCCTTATCATATCTTCCTGTTTTGAAATCTCACGCTGCTGCTTATGATATGCCTTCAGTTCTGACTCTCTGACTGCCTTCCTCTCCTTAGCATAAAAGCTATAATTGCCATTATATATTCGAGCATGGCCTGCTGAAATTTCAAGGGTTTTATCCGTTGTCACATCGAGAAAATATCTATCATGGCTGACAATGATAACTGTACCCTTGTAATTCTTAATATACTTTTCAAGCTTATTTATCGTATCAAGATCCAAATGATTTGTAGGTTCGTCGAGCAACAAAATATCCGGCTTCGAAAGTAGGATGCATCCAAGTGCGAGCCTTGATCTCTCTCCCCCAGATAACAAAACAACGGGTTTGTCATAGTAGGATTCCCCAAAAGACATCGTGTTAAGCATACCCGTGACTTCGCTCTCATAGTCGTATCCCTCTACGCTCCTCATCGCCTCATAAACTGTAAGGCCGTCATATCTATCCTTGTATATGCCTGACGAGAAATTATTACGCTGTCTGAGATAACCGACTTTTTTATCAGATGAAATAAAGACATCGCCCTCATCGGGATTAATATCTCCAGCAAGAATATTTAAAAGTGTGGTTTTCCCTGCACCGTTAATACCTACGACACCCAATTTCTCCCCCTCATTTAAGTGAAAAGAAACATTTTCGATAATTGGAATGACACCGTAAGTTTTTGAAAGTGATGTAGCCGAAATCGTTATCATATCTCAAGCCCCGGCAAAACATCAAAATCAATGGCATCCGCCCCTTGCTTGAAATATTTATGATACGCTGCGATTGCTATCATGCCAGCATTGTCAGTGCACATTATCATAGGTGGCTTGTAAAACCCAATATTATTCTCGGCACATTTCTTTGACATTACCTCTGTAAGCCTTGAGTTTGCTGCAACACCACCTGCCATGACCAGTTTGTTCATATTTTCTTTTTCAATGGCTTCCATAGCCTTAGTCACAACTACTTCAACTACTGCTTCCTGAAAAGAGGCCGCAACATCCTCAATCTTTATTGTACGTCCCGCTTGCTTTTCGGTATTTACATAATTCAAAACACCAGTCTTAATCCCGCTAAAGCTGAAATCATAGGTCCCCTTCTCGAGCCAAGTTCTTTTAAATTCTACAGCTTTGCCATTGCCCTGCTTTGCGAGCTTATCTATCTTTGGTCCGCCCGGATATCCAAGACCCAAAACTCTTGCAACCTTGTCATAGGCTTCACCTATTGCATCATCTCTTGTCTGTCCCAAGACCTCAAAATCTGTATAATCATTCACCTTAACTATATTGGTATGTCCACCAGATACCACAAGGGATATAAAAGGTGGCTTGAGCTCAGGGTATTCTGAATATGCCGCTGCTATATGACCATGCATATGATTCACGGCAACAATTGGTATATTTAGCGCTGCTCCATATGCCTTAGCTGCTGATACACCAATCACAAGTGCACCTGAAAGACCTGGACCGTGCGTTACTCCAATGAGATCGATGTCATTCCAGCATACGGAGGCTTCCTGCATTGCCATTTCGACTACTTTGTTGATATTCTCGAGGTGATGCCTTGAAGCAATTTCAGGCACAACGCCCCCATATTGCTTGTGAATCGCAATTTGTGATGAAATGATATTTGAAAGCAAATTCCTTTCTCCACGCAAAATCGAGGCAGAGCTTTCATCACAGCTACTCTCAATTGCCAGTGTTGTGAAATTCTCCCTAGATTTATCTTTATATTTTTTTCTAAAACTATCTCGGGAAATTACGTCTATATCTTTTCTATGAAATTGTTTTTTACTAATATCAATCATCAAAACATCCTCATTTATTTGTCTTTTCCGCTCTTCGCCACATTATTACTGCATCATCCTCATTGTCATAATATCCTTTGCGTATTCCCTCGCTACGAAACCCAAATTCTTCATAGAGTTTAATCGCAGCTTCATTTCTTCTTCTGACCTCAAGAGTAAAATCGCAGATTCCTTCATGTCTTCCTGTCCTGAGCGTATGGTTTACCAATTTCCTACCAAGTCCCCTTCGCCTGAGCTCCTCAGTCACTACCACATCGTGAATTTCACCTTCACCAAGTACATTCCAATACGAGATAAAGCCTACAACCTCTGACTCTCCTCTGTAAGCTTGCCCAGGAAAAGCTTTACCACTTCTAACCACAACAAAATATCTGCTGTTTGGATTTTGCTCCATATCTCTGCGAATCTCACCTGCGCCCCATGAATGCGTCAAATATTTTGCTGCCATTTCAGCTATGATATCAGCATCCTCCGGTGTCGCTGTTCTAACATAAAAATTATTCTTTTCGTTCTTCTTAACCCCTATAAGACCAGCTTTAAGCTTGGCTTCAGCCTCTGGAATTCTCATATAATCAGGCAGAACTTCGTCGTATTTTTTAAATCTATTTTCAGTCCTAAGAACTTCCGCTGCAAAAAGTCCGACCATTTCGGAATTAGGCTCAAAATATTCATCATTCCTGCTGTCCCAAATTATTTCGATTTCTATATTATCTGAAGATTTTTCAATACTACCCGAGCAGCTTGCAATGCTATCCGAACATCTCTCAATGCTATCCGAATATTTCTCAAGCTGCTTCGAATTCCACTCATCTAAAGTCGATTCATAGACCTTGCAGCCATCCCCATAAAAACAAACTTCAATTTTATGATTCCTGTTGCACTTCGCAATCTCCTTGTTTTTCAGCATCTTTGAGGTTTCCGTAATGTCCGATTCAAGTATTTTAAGCAAGTCTTCAAGCATTATGCAGGAACCGCTGTGAACCTCAATGCAGTCCGCATTGTCAGTAAGACATGAACCGCTGTGCACCTCAGTACACTTCTCACACTCCCCATTATCTATAGAATCTTTACTATTGATAGAAGCATCTTTTTTAATGAAATTATTTTCTGAACGGAATATAGAGCCGTAAACCTGCCCTCTTCTCGCATTGTAAATCGGCACAACGTATTTTGTAACTGCAGTTTTATTGCTTTCTATCATTTCTTCGCTATCTCGAAACTCATAATCCTTAAGTTTCAGTTTCCACATTTCAAGCGAGCCCACCGGAATAACAGGCTTGTCAAGAGCCTGAGCTAAACTCCTTGCGAAAGTAACTCCTATCCTGGTTCCAGTAAATGAGCCTGGCCCGATTGAAACGGCAATCGCATCAATATCCTGCATATCAAGGCCATCTGAAGCTTGTCCACAATTCATTACTTCATGAATTAAGCCAGGGAGATTTTTGAGGTGTGACATAGACTCAGATGTTTTTGAAGTTTTAATTACCTTAAAGCTTTCACCCTTGCTCTTATCTCCTGTGATTAGTGAAACCGAGCCTATCTTTCCTGTTGTTTGTATAGCTAGAATGAACATCTGTAAATCCTTTCATCAACCTTTGCGCCCGAAGGCCATCTGATTTCAATTATCTTTGTGCTTTCGGGTAACACATCTGAAATTAAATCCGCCCACTCTATCACGCAAACTCCATCGCCCTCCAGATACTCATCTCCACCTAT
>USBT01000005.1 GCA_900553025.1 uncultured Eubacteriales bacterium
TCAAAATGGTTTCAGACATCAAGGAATCGACGCTGTATCCAATTCTTAAGAAGATGAACAAAAGCGGATATCTCGAAAGCTACATCGAAAACTACAATGGGAGAGCCAGAAAGTACTACAAAATAACAGAGCAAGGCAAGTCGCATCTCGAGGAAATGCAGTCGGAATGGGACAGATTTGTTTCGACAATAGAACTTATAGGAGGGAAGAATGAGTAAAATCGGAAAAGACCAATATCTCAGCGAATTAAAATCAAAAATATCAAAACTCCCACACGAAGAATACGAGGACGCGGTCAACTATTTTGTTGAATATATAGAAGATTCGGGACTAGAAAACTATGAGGATATTTGCAAAGAATTAGGCACACCTAAGGAGGCAGCAAATGGACTTATGGTGGGTCTTTTGAACGACAAGAATGCGAGAAAGAGAAACCCAAGTATCATTCTCATAGCTATTTTGGCGATATTAAGCGCACCTGTTTCAATCCCAATATTCATATTTTTAATTACTATATTATTTGCCATAGGAATGCTCATCGTTGCAATACTTCTTGCATCAATTGCAGGCGTAGTTGGTGGCGGAGCCTTAGCGATAAAGACTATCATAGTTAGTATTGGAAGCATAGGAATCACATCATCAGGCGGGATGGTTTTGTTTGGAACTTCACTTCTTGCAATAGGGCTAATCATACCAGTGGTATTGCTTGTGATAAAGCTAATACAGTGCTTGATACAACTTATAGCTAAACTTTATTATAGAATTATGAGGAGGAATAGGCATGAAAAAGACAACTAAAACTCTGCTTATTGCATCACTTATTTTGATTGTCCTTGGTGGAGGACTTCTGATTGCGGGTGCGCTATCAGGTGGATGGGAGCAACTCAAAAATACAGATCTGACGTCGGGCAAGGAATACCAAGAGAAGACAATAGACTATGATGAGGCATTCAACAAAATAGAAATAGATGCAGAGTCCTATCCTGTGAAGATTTTAAAAAGTGATGACGCAAGGACGCACGTTAAATTCAGAACTGATGAAAATCATGATGTGCAGTTTGAAAACGATAACGGCCTCCTAAAAATTTCCGAACAATATGAACCTAAGAAGAAAGTTAATATTGATTTGGGTATTTGGGATGAATTGCTTGGTATTGACAATGAAAAAATCATCTACCTCTACTTGCCGGAAAAAGAATATGAGAGCATTACATTGAATGCTAATGCCGGGGATGTTGAAATAGATGGATTAAAGATAAAGAATTTAACTGCGGAATTAAAGGCAGGAAGTTTCGACCTTAAAAATATTTCGATTGAATCTGGAGAGATTAAATGCGAGGCCGGAGAAGTAGAGATTTATGATAGCATCTTGAATAATTCAAATATTTATGCAAGTGTTGGGTCGATTGATATTGAAAAGAGCAAACTTAAAAATGTAAATCTAGAGGCAAAACTTGGTGACATCGATGTGCATGACTGCGAATATGACGGCGGTTCTATGAGGGTTCAGTTAGGCTCTATAGATGATGAGGGCACAAAATATCTCGCTCCGGTCAAGAAATACTCGGAGGTGGATGATATAGATTATGAGGATGATCAAGATCAGGTGATTCACGAAGATGATGGAGATAATTTAGAGAAGGTATAAAAAATTTTAATGCTTTAATGATCCTTCGTTTGCGGTGGAACTCTTTTCAGAAATTATTTTACAATAACGGGTATGCCGTGGTATAATGCGAGTCAGAGATAGTATTTGCGCACAAAACTATACTCTGACCAATTTTAAAACGAAAAATATCCAAGAGATTTTGAGATTATTCAAAGCGAAGTATTCAATACGAGGATTATGCAGTGCAGAAATTCTTTGGAAATCTCAAGAGAGGTAGCGACGTTGATTCAAGCATCAAGTCTAACTGAGCATTAACTGGATACAAGATACATTGCTCAATCCAATGACGACTTGAGAGCGAACTCGCATAATGCATAGCGACATCATATTAGATTAAGCGAAGTGAACGGCGATCGTAGAACTTTTTGGACGCGGATATTTTGTAGTGTAATATTTAAGAAGAACAAAGCCAGGTCAGAACATATTTTTGTGTTGGGCTGGCTTTTTTGTTGTGTGCGCATAGAAGGAGGACGTATGGAAATTGAAATGCTTCAGGGTAAAATTCACAGGGCGACCGTGACTCAAGCGGAGCTTGACTATGTGGGAAGTATAACCGTGGACACTAAACTCATGGAAGCTGCGGGAATTTGTGAGTACCAAAAGGTTCAAATTGCGGACATTGATAACGGACAGCGTTTTGAAACCTACACTATTGCGGGGGAAGCTGGCAGCGGAAAAATCTGCTTGAATGGTGCAGCAGCGAGGTGTGTATCTGTGGGCGATAAAATAATCATTATGGCTTACTGTACATGCGACAGCGAGGAAGCGAAAAACCATAAGCCAAAGGTGGTTTTTGTTGACGATGAGAACAGACCTGTGAGGGTGACAAACTATGAGAAACACGGCAGATTGGAGGATATGTAAAATGAGTGGTTGCAAAGATATAATTGTTGCTAAAACAATAGATGAAGTTAGAGCACAGGTTGCTAATTGGCAGGCGGAAGGAAAGAGCGTTGGACTCGTACCGACTATGGGATTTCTGCATGCGGGACATGGAAGCCTTATAAAAAAGGCAGTCGAGCAAAACGACGAGGTAATTGTGTCAGATTTTGTGAATCCTACTCAATTTGGACCAAACGAGGACCTCGAGAGCTATCCTAGAGATTTCGAGGCAGATAAGAATTTCTGCGAGAAACTCGGGGCATCGCTAATTTTTAATCCTGAACCTGATGAAATGTATGAGAAACCTAGAGCGTATGTAAACATTGAAGAACTTTCTGATGGGCTATGTGGAGCGAAGCGACCCGTGCATTTTAGGGGCGTTTGTACTGTAGTTTCGAAGCTCTTTAATATAACCAAGGCAAACCGTGCGTATTTTGGCGAAAAAGATGCACAGCAGCTTGCAATAATCAAGAAGATGGTTAAGGATATAAACTTTGATATCGAGATTGTAGGGTGCCCGATCGTGAGAGAGGAAGACGGTCTTGCAATGTCTTCGAGGAATACCTATCTGTCCGCTGAGGAGAGAAAGGCCGCGCTATGTCTTTCTAGAGCAATAAAATCCGGCAAAGAGAATATCAAGGAAGGTATGAGCACAAAACAGCTTACTTCGCTCATGGCTGAGGTTATTGATGCGGAACCACTTGCGAAGATAGATTATATCGAAGTAGTCGATGGCGAAATGCTTCAAGCTATTGAAAAGATTGAGGGTAAGGTTCTTGTTGCAATGGCAGTGTATATCGGTAATACGCGATTGATTGATAATTTCTCTTGGGAGGGCAATTAAGATGAGTGATATTAAACAACCAGAGGTAGCAAATTTAAAAAAATCTAAGGATAAGAATGATGAAAAGCACAGGAACAGTAACTCGATAATAAGTGGGATTGTGTGGCTTTCCGGAATATTCACAAAATATAACTGGATGCTGATTATGGGTCTTTCGTTAATAGCATTTTTAGTGCCAGGACCATTTTTGTGGATTGTAAATTACACAGCAATTTTTCTAGGATTTGCAATGTTTGGAATGGGTACAACTATAAAGTCGTCGGATTTTAAGGAGATAATAAAAAGGCCTAAGGAAGTAATAATTGGCTTCATTGCTCAGTTCACAATAATGCCTGTGGTTGCATGGCTTTTAGCGGTAGCTTTTAGATTGCCTGCCGACTTGGCACTTGGCGTAATCCTCGTAGGATGTTGCCCAGGAGGAACTGCCAGCAATGTTATCACACACATTGCAAAGGGTGATGTTGCACTGTCTGTTTCAATGACGATAACATCGACCCTAATTGCACCGATTCTAACACCGCTCTGGGTATATCTGCTTGCGGATAAGTGGGTCGATGTTTCGCTTCTTGCAATGTTCAAGACAGTTGTTACTATTATTTTGATTCCTGTGATTTTGGGAGTGATGACAAATCATCTAATGGATAAGGCCAAGGATAACGGCGTAGGCCGTAGGTTCGAAGGAGGAGCAGCGATTTTGCCGCTCATCTCGTCGGTCGCCATAATCGTCCTCATAGCAGGCATCGTGGCAGCAAACGCGGGCAAAATCATGGCCAGCGGCCTTCTGACATTGGTGGTCGTGGCCATCCACAACCTTTGTGGGCTGCTCCTCGGTCTTCTTATAGCGAGGGCACTTGGAATTAGCTATAAGAAGACGACCGCAATAGTAATTGAAGTCGGCATGCAAAACAGTGGACTTGCAATTTCTCTTGCAGCTATGAACTTTGCAGCAAACCCACTCGCTACATTGCCTGGCGCAATTTTCAGTGTTTGGCACAATCTTTCGGGCTCAGTCTTTGCGGGGATAAGGCGTAACAGACAAGACGAGCCGGAAGAAGAAAGCAGTTTAAGTTACGCAGAATAGCAAACTGTCAACTGATGGTAGTAGGAAGCTTAATCTTATAGCAATTTAAAAACGCTGTATCTACTGAATAGTGATAGATACAGCGTTTTACTAACTGCTTTGTGTTATAGAACACGCCACAAAAAGTGCCCAAATTTCTCTTATTTGTTCTTTCTCTGGCAATCCTTAGGAGTTACACAAACACCTTTTGCAGTTGCAACAACTACAGGCTCTTCTAGGAAGTCGGCAGCTGAATCGCTGATGTCAGGGCGAGTCTTGATAACTTTTTTAGCTTCGAAGACCATCTTTCTTGAAGAATTTCCGATTTCGGTGATTTCGCCATAAGCCTCGATATAGTCGCCGGCATAAACAGGAGCCTTGAACTCAACGTCGCTGTAAGCGCAGAAAAGTCCTTCGTCTCCGTCACATTTGATAAGAAGCTCTGTAGCTACGTCACCAAATAGGTGTACCATGTGAGCTCCATCAACCAAATTTCCGCCGTAATGAGCATCTTTAGCAGACATTCTTAGTCTAAGTGTTGAAGTAATTTTTTCAGCCATTTTATTTCTCCTTTTTCAATCATATAATAACTATATATATTATATCACCCACTTGAAACTTGTAAAGCCATTTGACAATTTTTGCACAAAACATCCGCCTCTGTGCGTTTATTTTGTTGAACCGAAAATGGTTCTATCGCCATCGCAAAACACATAGATTTATTAAATATAGCGTAATTTTCAAAAGCTGTGGATTTTTATGAGTAATTTAGATTTGCATTAGTGATTAATGAATAGTAAAATATATATGAACCGAAATATGTTCGCAGCATTTTTATAAGGAAGAGGATAAATGAATAAATTAGTCAACGAAAAACCATATGGAACAGGAAGAGTAATTGAGCCAGAGCATGTTTTGCCGACATCTGCTTGGAGGCTCGATAACAGCAGGGAGATAGACAGCAAAGAAATCCGTATAGATATAAAAAGAATTCATATTGAAGGGACGAGCTTTAAGCAAATTTGTCTTGAAAGCAACAATAATGAAGAAAGAATAAAGCAGAGGATAATTGATATTGTTATTAGAAGAGGCAAGCTCCACAACCCAGTAACCGATACCGGCGGGCTTTTCGAGGGGGCCGTGTCGGAGATTGGGCCAGATTTTTCCAATGCTAAAGGCTTTAAGGTTGGCGACGAGGTTGTTTGCAATGCTAGTCTTGCCAGCGTTCCAATGTATATTGATAGTATAACTTCGATTGACAGGGCGTTTGGACAGATTGAAGCGACAGGCTATGCCGTAATTGGAGAAGAAGTACCGCTAATACCAAAGCCTAAGGGAATGCCGACTAATTTGCTTCTGTTTACTTTTAACGAGTCTGGGACTCTCTATAGAATTAGTAATACTGCGGTCGGAAAGCGAAAAATCCTCATAGTAGGGAACAATCTTTTGTCGAATATTTTGTTCGGGTATGCTGCCAGGAAGGTTGCAAGACCAGATGCTGAGATTGTATGCCTTCTCGACAAAAAAACTGATATGGTACTTAAGGGTGAATCGGTTAATCGCCTGATTAAAGAGGTTTTTAGCGCAATTCATTATGTGGATATTTTAAAGCCTTTAGAATGTTTACAGGGGCTTGGTGCGGACGGGCTTTTTGATGTCAGTGTAAACTGTGCGGATATACCTGGGGCAGAAACCATAAATATTTTGGCGACAAAAAGTGGCGGTACCGTTGTGTTTGCTAACCTTATAAACAATTACAACATAGCGCTTTATATTACGGAATCCATATCTAGGCAGCTTGATATTCGTTGTGCTGACGGCTACCTCGAGGCGTACGATGACTTTGATATTCAGCTCGTAAAGGAGCTTATGCCTTATGTTTCGGATGCAGTTGTTACAGATTTGACTGTTGATGATGATTTGTCACATCCTATCGGCAGAGAGGAGCGGCTTCAAATGGTTGGTGGTCAGAGGCAGAGCATGGCTGAGGATTTTATATATGAAAGTAGAGCGATGGCAGGTGTGCTCGACGAGATACTGACAGTTTCGAATTACGATTGCAATGTGCTAATTACTGGAGATACTGGAGTTGGCAAGGAAAAAGTCGCGACCATGATTCACAAAAATAGCTCAAGGAAGATGCAGCCTTTTGTAAAGGTCAACTGTGCTTCAATAGCTCCGACGCTTATAGAGTCTGAGCTTTTTGGATATGAGAAGGGAGCATTTACGGGCGCTGGAGAAAGGGGCAAGAAAGGCTTCTTTGAGCTTGCTGATAACGGTATTTTGTTCCTCGACGAAATTGGAGAATTGGCGATAGATGTTCAGGCTAAGCTTCTTAGGGTAATTCAGGATGGAGAGTTCTTTAGAGTTGGCGGGCATTCCCCAGTCAAATGCAATGTTAGGATTATTTCGGCGACCAATCGAGAGCTTGAAGAAATGATTGATGAAGGATCGTTTAGGAGGGATTTATACTATCGATTAAATGTTGTGAGAATTCGAGTGCCTAGTCTTTCGGAAAGAACGAGCGATATTCCCGCGCTTGTTAGGTTCATGCTAGAGAAATATGGCAGAAAATTTGACATCAAAAGAACTATAGATGACGACGCGATTGAATATCTAAAACAGTCCCCATGGCCTGGTAACATTAGAGAACTGGAAAATGTCGTCCAAAGACTTATGATTGGGTCGAAAAGCGAAAGAATTGACTTGCTCGATATAATGCGCGAATTACACTCTGACATATTCGATTCAACACCGCTTTCGCCAGTTAGCAACAAAATAGTTGCGTCGCATGGGGCTAATGGTGCCAAGGAGCAGGTCATGGATCTTGAAAAAATGGTAAACAACTTCGAAAAGAACATACTTAAATACGCTTGCGATCAGTTCGGTTCTACGAGGAAGGCAGCTAAAGCTGTTGGAATTTCGCAGACACAGCTTGTGAGAAAGAAAAAGAAGTACGGGATTTGATTATAGAGATGAATAGGGTTGATATGAGGAAGACATTAAAATCATCAAGTGATTATATTATTTTGTTTTTGTATGCAGCTTGCATGTATTTGTTGTGGAAGCTATGTTTGCTTGGGGACTTGCGTTATTGGATGAGGATAATGCTGCCTTTTGCTATTCTTCTTACTGTTTTAGTGGTTATTAGATTAGTATTAAGAGCCAGAGGATATAAAGCAAGTTATTTTAAAGTTCGGATGGGCTGTTTTGTTGCTATAACTTTAATCTTTGCAGCTATGATAATACATACAGCTATTCCGTATAATGGGGCTTTGTCTTGGAAAGTCGATGATTATTTTAATCATAAAAAAATTGAATTTACTCATAATAACATTTATGAAGATGGGATTAATGGGGTGCTTGATGACATAGATCGAAAAATTTCCTTGCCAGATAAGCTTTACGTATCAGAGGATTTTTATATTAGCTTTAAGGAGGATGGTTCGATTACAAATGTTGAGGCGTTGATTTATGGGAAAGATGACAAGGGGCAACTGAAGGGTTATTTAATTTCTTATGATAAGAATAAGGAAAGCAAAATAAATGTATGGCTTAACGATGGCGAAGGCATTAGCGTTAGTTCAGATAAGTTATTAGAACCCTTTGTTAGGATTCTAGAAAAATCGGACGCCCATTATAAGGAGCAAGTCAAAAATTGGAATTTCGAATCGAACGATAAAGAATATGCATTTTTATACTCGGGGAAAACAAAAGTTAGTATAGGAGAAGAATTTTATATATTGGATCTTATTGAAAAAAATAGTTACGGATTGACGAAATCCGAATTATCTGAGGGAGGACAATTGAGTGGATATCAAGCCTCGCTTTTTGTACCTAACAAAAAAGAAATATCTCCTGTTAAATATCTTGTGGATTCCAAGTATGTATCACGAGAAGAACTTGAAGCTGAGCATGATAGTGGTGTGGTTAAAAATGCCAAAGATTCGGAAAGCTGGATTGTGGATGAGGCTAATGGAACTGTGTATAGCTTCGTTTTAGACGATAAAAAGATAGGTTATAGACTTGTCGTTGTAAATGCAGCGGCTGGCTCGAGATTCTATAAACTGGATAAATCGATAGATAGCGGGCAAAGCTGGGATGTGATTAACGAAAATCCTTTTATGGATGAAGCTGGCGTAGCGGAGGGAATCGTATTCTTTTCAAATGATTTTGGATTTATTGGGATTCAAGGTGCATCTGGAGAATCCTCTCAAATTTATATGACAAAAGACGCAGGAATTACTTTTAAACGCTTAGAAATACCGATGGACAAGGTGCCGCGCGTACCAAAGGCTGGTAAAGAAATGGGTCTGAAGCTGGATGATTACAGATATATTTCTATGCCAAAGCTTAAATCAAGCAAGCTATACATCACCGTTACAGCGGGATATGGCGAAATTGATGGAATAGATTTTTACTCCGAAGATAATGGCGAGAGTTGGAATGTTATTACAAAATAGAAGCCTATGTCTATCACAGCCTTCGTAGCATTATCGATTTGGAAATGAATCACACAGTATAACGCCGAATCAGATTTAGTTCAGTTTACCCTCAAAAGAACCACACAATGCAAACAAAATAATTCATAACAATGCTTTGCCATCAAAATGCTCCTTTAAGATGATAATCTTTTAGGGGCATTTACTTTTTTGCAGAAAATGGGCATAAAAATGAGTTAAGTAAAGAATCTACTTCATAAAGGCTGATTTTATAAGCTTTTCAAATGGTAAACATAATTTTGAATTGCGAAGTTCTCAAGAGCATTCGAAACTTGTTTACGGGATTATTTCAACTATCGCACATCGTAAGACGAAGTTGGCACAGAATTTGCTTATATCAATCACGGTATTTTGAAAAAATTACAAGCGTTTATCGTTAAATTTATAGTAAGGAAGGTATGCATTATGGAAAACACTATCGAAAACAAAACAGTCAAGTATAGACCTGGAGACCCGCTTGGGACACATAGGGTTCTAAGCCCTAAGGGAGTTCTTCCGCAACCAGCTGAGGTTCTTGATAATGATATGAAAATTTATGATAACGAGGTTCTGATTGATGTTCACACTTTGAACATTGACTCAGCAAGCTTTACAGAAATTGAGAGAAGAGCAGAGCATGATGTAGAAAAGATAAAAGAAATTATCATGTCAATTGTTGAAAAAACAGGAAAGCACAAAAATCCGTGGACAGGTTCAGGCGGCATGCTTATCGGAACCATTGCCGAAATAGGTCCCAATTACAAGGGCGAGCTTGAGGTTGGCGACAAAATTGCTACACTTGTTTCTTTAAGTTTGACCCCGCTTAAGATTGAAAAGATTTTAGACGTAAGACCAGATATTGATCAGGTTGATATAGAGGGACAGGCTATTTTGTTCGAAAGTGGAATTTTCTCGATTCTTCCGGATGACCTTCCACAGAATCTTGCACTTTCTGTGCTTGATGTTGCGGGTGCACCGGCGCAGACTGCAAAAATTTGCCACCCTGGAGATACTGTTGTAATTCTCGGAGGTGGTGGAAAGTCTGGCATGCTTTGCAGCTACATGGCAAAGAAGGAAGTCGGCGTCAACGGGCAGGTTATTTGCGTTGATGGTTTTGAGCCTTCAATTGATAGGGCTAAAAGTGTTGAAGTTGCAGACCATTATATAGTAGGGAACGCAACTGATGCGGTTGGGTTACACCAGAAGGTAGCCGAAATTACAAATGGTAAAATGGCAGACGTCGTTATCAATGTTGTAAATATTCCAAACACTGAGATGGCATCCATTATGCTTTGTAAAGATGGTGGCATGGTTTACTTCTTCTCCATGGCAAGCGATTTCACAAAGGCTGCTCTCGGAGCTGAAGGTGTAGGCAAAGATATAAACATGCTTGTCGGAAACGGATATACCAAAGGACATGCAAATGTGGCATTACAGGTACTTAGAGAGAACAAAAAAATCAGGGATCTGTTCAATAAATTGTATGCATAGCGTTCAACACTGAAAAGGAAAATTAACTGAAATAAAAATACTATTTTAAATATTACCTCCAACCCTTGCGATTATACGTCTAATTGCGGGGGTTTATTTTTATTTGCTTGAAAATAACTCAAATATAATGACACAATAGAATCGGGAGCGGACATATAATGCTGCGCTGCACTTAATTTTATACACAAAATTATAAAAATATACTTTAATGTTAAAGCAACTGTTTTGTGCAAAACATCTAAAAATAAAACAAAAAACGTATTTTGTTGTATAACACTACAAATTTGTAACATTGTTAATACGAAAAACAAAAAATAGAACATTATTTTACTGTATCAACAAATTAAAGTGAAAACGCAACAACACTTTTTTTAGTGAAACTATATTGTTTTTATTCGTCTTTTGATGTATAATGAGATAAATCGTTTTTCGATTGTAAAGAAATTTAACATATGTCAGGAGTTTTCTAAATGGGTAAATACGTTATCAAACGTGTAGCGCAGGCTGTGATTGTACTACTTTTGGTTGCAGCTCTGACCTTTGTTTTGATGAACTTGGTTCCTGGCGGTCCGTTCCTCGGAGAGAAAGCAAAGTCTCCAGAGGTTATAGCCGCTCTTAATGCTAAGTATGGTCTTGATAAGCCGCTACATATTCAATTCAAAAATTATATTGTGAAATTTGTTCAGGGAGATTTCGGAGTTTCTCTTAAGATGCAGAAGAATAGACCCGTGAGTGAAATAATTGCGGAGCTATTTCCAACTTCGGCAAAGATTGGTCTTATCTCACTTCTTTTTGCAATAATTACCGGTATACCTATGGGCTGTCTCGCCGCCTATTATAGAGGAGGTAAAGTGGACAGCATACTCAGGGTTATAATGACTTTGGGTATTTCGGTGCCTGGATTTGTTATTGCTACCCTCATGCTTATACTTTTTGGTGTAAATCTCGGATGGTTACCTACGATTGGACTTAATGAACCTGCCAGCTACATTATGCCATGTTTTACCATGTCATTTTATCCTATGTGTTATCTTGGCAGGCTTTCAAGATCGAGCATGCTAGATGCGATTAACCAAGATTACATCAGAACTGCAAGGGCCAAGGGAGTTAAGTCGAGCAAGGTGATATTTAAGCATGCACTTAGAAATGCCTTTATTCCTATCTTGACATACCTTGGACCGCTGACTGCATTTATTTTGACTGGAAGCTTTGTCGTTGAGAGCGTATTCAGCATACCTGGAGTTGGCAGGTACTTCATTCAGAGTATACTAAATAGAGATTACCCTATAATAATGGCAACCACGATATTCTTGGCTGCACTAGTTATAATAATGAATTTGATTGTTGATCTTCTCTACAAATTTGTAGACCCTAGGATTGATATCACTAAGGGAGGTGGAGAAGCATGATTAAAGAACAAGATAAATTCCTAAGCCCGAAGATGTTTTCTTTGCAGCCGGATTTAAACAAGTTGCCGGACACGGAAATTGTATTCGAGCCTAACGATTTCAAGCCGGCGTCAGATGATAAGAAGGAGAATTTCATAGAAAAAGCTGAAAGCGTGTCATACTGGGCAGATGCTTGGAGGAGATTGAAACACAACAAAGTAGCGATGATATCGCTTGGTATAATAATTGTGATATTTCTATTCTCATTTATTGGGCCTTTGTTTACGAGCGTTGACTATTCAACACAAGTAAGACATGCAGATAGTATTAACCTCGCACCTTCTTTTGAGCACCCTTTTGGTACAGATAAATTTGGAAGAGATTTATTTGTGCGTGCTATGTACGGCGGACGAGTTTCGCTAACAGTAGGAGTCTGTGCTAGCTTGATTGTTCTTATCATCGGAACACTCTACGGCTCAATTTCAGCATATTTTGGCGGAAAAGTAGATAACATCATGATGAGAATTTTGGATTTGATATATTCTGTACCGGATGTTCTTGTTGTATTGCTTTTATCTGTAACTATCAAAATACCTCTGCAAAATTGGGTTAATACAAGCGAATCGGCGTTTGCTGCAAAGGTTGGTGTTCTAGGAGCACCACTCATATCGATATTTATAGCCTTTGGACTTCTTTACTGGGTTTCTATGGCTAGAATAATAAGGGGACAAATCCTAATGCTCAAGCAACAGGAATATGTAACTGCAGCAAGAGCTCTAGGAGGAGGCGGTAAGAGAATAATTAAAAGGCACCTCTTACCAAACTGTGTTGGACAAATTATTGTAATGACGGCACTTCAGATTCCATCAGCAATCTTCCTTGAATCTTTTCTGTCTTTCTTAGGAATAGGTGTTTCTGCTCCAATGCCAAGTCTTGGCGCTATGGCAGCAGAGGCCTTGGCGGGGATATATTCTTATCCTGAGAGGCTTATAATACCTTCCATTATATTAAGCTTGATGATTTTAAGTCTTAACTTATTTGGGGATGGACTTAGAGATGCTTTTGATCCAAGGCTTAGAAAGTAAGGAGGTTTGGGATGGATAAATTATTAGAAGTCAAAGACCTCAAGGTTTCATTCTTCACTCATGCGGGTGAAGTTAAAGCTGTTGGGGGAATAAATTACGAAATTAATCACGGCGAAATAATGGGGATTGTTGGAGAGTCAGGCTCGGGAAAGAGCGTAGAAGCCTACACGATTATCGGGTTGCTCCAAAGCCCAGGCAAGGTTGTCGGCGGAGAAATATTATTTGAGGGCGAGAATGTTTTGGAATATTCTCCTGAACAGATGGAAGAGTTCCGAGGCAATAAAGTAAGTATGATCTTCCAAAATCCGATGACATGCTTAAATCCGGTTTACACTATAGGGAATCAGCTTTCTGAAGCTCTTTTGTGCCATGAGAAAATGGAAAAAAAGGACGCTTGGGAAAAGTCAATTGAGATGCTTAAGCTCGTAGGAATTAACAATCCAGAGAAGCGTATGAAGCAGTATCCGCATGAACTGTCAGGGGGAATGCGACAGAGAGTCATGATTGCGATGGGTTTAATATGTGATCCTATGCTTTTGATTGCTGACGAACCTACGACAGCTCTAGACGTGACTATTCAGGCACAGATACTTGAACTCATCAAGAAGCTTCAAGCGGAGAGGAAGATGTCAGTAATATTTATTACTCATAACCTCGGAGTAGTGGCTGAGGTCTGTGACAAGGTATCTGTAATGTATGCTGGCAAAATAGTGGAGCAGGGCAGCGTGGATGATATTTTCTACAATCCTTCGCATCCGTATACGCTTGGACTCATGCGTTCTATGCCTAGGGTTGATGCTGAAGAATATGAAAGACTAATCCCTATTGAAGGCAATCCTGTGGATATGCTTAACCCTCCAGAAGGATGTGGATTCGGAGCTAGATGTGAATATTGCATGAACATATGTCTTAGAAAAGAACCGCCTACTATAGATTTAGGGAATGGGCATAGATCAAGCTGCTGGCTTCTTGCCTCTAAACTGAAAGAGGAGGCATAAAGATATGGAAAACAATCAAATGACTAGAGAAAAAGGAAGCAATTTAATACAGATTAAGAATCTAAAAAAACATTTTAAAATAAGCGGCGGTCTGAAAGGCCCTAAGACTGTGTATGCTGTTGACGGAGTAACCTTTGATATTAAGAGGGGCGAAACGTTTGGGCTTGTCGGAGAATCTGGATGTGGCAAGACTACCCTTGGGAGAACTCTTTTGCGTTTGTACGAGCCTACAGCAGGTACAGTAACATACAACGGTGAGATGATTTTCGACGAAAATGACAAGAAAAATAATCCCAAAATGTTGCCGTATAGAAGAAAGATGCAGATAATATTTCAGGACCCGTCAGCTTCTCTTGACCCTAGGATGACAGTTGGTGAAATTATCGGGGAAGCGCTTGATATTCACAAGCTACATCAGGGCAAGGATAGAGCTGAGAGAATAAATCAATTACTCGAAAGAGTAGGACTTAACAGCGAGCACTCTAACAGATATCCGCATGAATTTTCGGGCGGTCAGCAGCAAAGAATTGGAATTGCAAGAGCACTAGCTGTTGAACCTGAATTTATTGTATGCGATGAACCTATATCAGCGCTTGATGTTTCGATTCAATCTCAGGTTGTTAATATGCTTGAGGATATGCAGGATGAGCTAGGTCTGACATATCTTTTCATAGCGCATGACTTATCTGTTGTAAGACACATATCAGATAGAATTGGTGTTATGTACCTAGGCAATATGGTTGAACTTGGAAATGGCAGAGAGATGTATGCGGACCCAATTCATCCATATACGAAGACTCTTTTGTCAGCGGTTCCTATTCCAGATCCAAAGGCTAACCGAGAAAAGAAAAGAATAATTCTCGAAGGGGAGATTCCAAGTCCTATGAATCCACCGAAGGGTTGTAAGTTCCATACAAGGTGTCCATTTGCCACGGATGTATGCAAACAAGAGGTCCCTGAGTGGAGAGAGATTAAAGAGGGGCACTTTGTTGCCTGTCATAATGTTTAGTTAGCTTATGAGTGAAATATACTCATAGTTATAGAGAGAATTCATAAAAAGGAGGAATATTTATGAAGAAGGCATTATTAACTGCTCTTGCGCTGTGCATGATTTTTGTATTTACAGCGTGCGGAAACAGTGGCTCCGGTGATGTAAAAGAAGACGGCGTTATGGATGTTTGTATAGCATCAGAGCCAGATTCAATTGACCCTGCACTAAGCACGTCATTAGACGGAGGCACAATGAACCTTCATACTTTTGAAGGACTTGTAAAATGGGCACCTGACAAAGGTGGCAAAGCTAAGCTAGTGCCTGGAATGGCAGAGAAATGGGATGTTTCAGATGACAAATTAGAGTGGACATTCCACCTGAGAAAGGATCTTAAGTGGAGCGACGGTTCTCCTCTTACAGCAAAAGACTTTGTTTACTCATGGAACAGACTTGTAAATCCTGACACTGGTGCAGATTACGAGTACATGCTCGACATGGTAGCCGGTTATGACAGCGAGGATAAAAAGCTTGAAATCGAAGCTGTTGATGATCAGACATTCAAGGTAAAGTTAGCTAAGCTTACACCATACTTTGAAGAAATCTGTGCATTCCCTGCAACAGCACCTGTAAAGCAGGAAATCATAGAAGATTCTGAGATTAAGGATTGGACAAGCAAGCCTGATACATATGTTTCAAACGGTCCTTTCAAGATGACTGAAAGAAAGAGAAACTCAAAGATTGTAATGGAACCTAATGAGAACTATTACGATGCAAAAAAAGTAGAAACTAAGAAGTTGGTTTTCCGCTTGATGGATGATACTAACGCAATGTATGCTGCATATAAGTCTGGAGAACTAGACTTTATAAATCAGGTTCCGCCAGATGAAACAAAAGCACTATTGAAGGATAAAACACTTAAGGTTAATCCTCAGATAGGAACATACTTTGTATGCTTCAACACTCAGAAAGCACCTTTCGATAACCCTAAGGTAAGAGAGGCATTCTCTTTAGTAATTGACAGAAACTTCATCGTTGATGATGTAACTGGAAAGGGCGAAACACCTGCAACAGGATTTGTACCTTCAGGAATAAATGATGCTAAGGGTGTAGATGGAGATGACTTCAGAAAAGTTGGTGGAGATCTCTACAAAATAGAAAAAGACGATTACGAAGCAAATTGCAAGAAAGCAAAGAAGCTAATGGAAGAAGCTGGCTATCCTGACGGAAAAGGTTTCCCTTCAGTAGATTATCTCTACAACACAGAGGGTACTCACAAGGCAATAGCCGAAGCACTTCAGAATATGTGGCAGGATAAGCTAGGTGTAACTGTGAACCTTCAGAACCAAGAATGGAATGTGTTCCTAAAAGACAGGAAAGAGGGTAACTACTCTATCGCAAGACATGGCTGGGTTGCAGACTACAACGATCCTATGACTTTCATCGACATGTTTATGACTGGCGGTGGAAACAACGATGCTCAGTATGAGAATCCTGCATATGATGCACTTGTAAAGGCTGCTAAGGCAGAGCAAGATACATCTAAGAGAATGCAGCTTATGCATGATGCTGAGAAGATTTTGATTAGTGACGACAATGTTGTTGCTCCATTATACTTCTATACAAGCCCATACATGATGCATGATGGACTTAAGGGTCTTTACTATACTCCACTTGGATATTTCTTCTTTGGAAATATGACAGGAATGTAGTAGATAGAACAAAATAAAAAAGGTTTTTCTTAATCCATTTAGAAAACATAAAAATAGCAAGCTGTCGGGTACTCCCTGGCGGCTTGCTATTTTGTAGAACTATTTTGTTGGTGTAACTTTAGTTATTTTAGCACCTGAACCGTTTTGTGTTCAATTGTTATTTTTTAAATTTACTTAGAAAAATTTTGCATTTAAAAATAGACAAAAATATTGAAAACTTATATAATGTTACTAAAGTTTGAGAAAAAAATAATTAGTTTATTTTAGAGGAGGAAAAAACTATGCAGAAAAAAGGATGCCCTTACGGGACTCATCGAGTTATCTCACCTAAAGGAGTTCTACCACAACCGGCAGATGTAATCGACAACACTATGGAAATCTATGATAACGAAGTTTTGATTGACGTTAAGACTCTTAACATTGACTCTGCTTCTTTCACAGAAATCGAAAAAAGAGCAGGCGGAGACGTTGAAGAGATTAAGAAGATCATGCTCGGCATCGTTGAGAAGGCTGGAAAACATAAGAACCCATGGACTGGTTCAGGCGGAATGCTTATCGGTACAGTTAAGGAAATCGGCGAGAACTATGTTGGAGAGCTAAAGGTTGGCGATAAGATTGCTACTCTTGTTTCACTTTCACTAACTCCACTTGTTATCGATGAAATTTTAGCTGTTAGACCTGACATTGACCAGGTTGACATCAAGGGAACTGCTATTTTGTTCCAGAGCGGAATATATGCTAAGCTTCCTGAGGATATGCCAGAAGGTCTTGCACTTTCAGCACTTGACGTTGCAGGAGCTCCTGCTCAGACAGCAAAGCTTGTTAAGCCAGGAAATACTGTTCTTGTTATCGGTGGTGGCGGAAAATCAGGTCTACTTTGCCTATACGAAGCAAAGAAGAGAGCTGGAGTTACTGGTAAGGTAATCTGCTGTGGTGGTTCACAGAAATCCGAAGATCGTGCTAGAAAGCTTGACCTTGCTGACGAGTACTTCCATCTTGACGCAACTGATGCTGTAGCAATGTACAATAAGATTATGGAGCTTACAGACGGTGAGCTTTGCGATATCGTAATCAATAACGTAAACATTGAAAATACTGAGATGGCTTCAATCCTTGCTTGTAAGGATGGCGGTCTTGTATACTTCTTCTCAATGGCAACAAGCTTCACTAAGGCTGCTCTTGGTGCTGAAGGTGTTGGTAAAGACGTAGACATGATTATCGGTAACGGATACACTAAGGGCCACGCTGAAATCACTCTTCAAATTTTGAGAGAGCATGAAGGTCTTAGAAATTTATTTAAAGAGATGTATGCATAGTCGCGTAAGCACGTGTATTGTCAACTGAATATTATCCCTGCCCCTGTGCAATATTTTGCCCCGGGTGGGGAATGTTTTTGAGAAATAAATTTATAATGATTGAATAATTAAGGAGAAAAGAAATTATGACTGTTAGAAATTGGAAAGATATTCCTTTGTTCAAGGATGTTACTGATGAACAGTGGAACGATTGGCATTGGCAGGTTTCACACAGACTATCTACAGTAGAAGATATTTGCAAGGTAGTAAATCTTACAGAACAGGAAAAGGCTGATATCGAAAAAGTAATGGACGGATTCAGAGTGGGAATCACTCCGTACTATGCATCACTTATGGATCCTGATGATCCTACAGACCCTGTTAGAATGCAGGCTGTACCTACTATTCTTGAAATGCACAGATCTGAGGCTGATGATGCAGACCCTCTACACGAGGATGCTGACTCTCCAGCTCCAGGACTAACTCACAGATATCCTGACAGAGTTTTGTTCTTGATTACAGACCAGTGCTCAATGTATTGCAGACACTGCACAAGAAGAAGACTTGCCGGAGAAACTGACGGAGCAAGATCAAGAGAAGATATCGATGCATGTATTGCATATATCAAGAGAACTCCTGAAGTAAGAGATGTACTCCTTTCGGGTGGAGACGCACTTCTTGTTGAAGATGACACTCTTGAGTACATCATTAGCGAGCTTAGAAAAATTCCTCACGTTGAAATCGTAAGAATCGGATCAAGGGTTCCTGTAGTAATGCCAATGAGGATAACGGACAAATTGGTTAATATGCTTAAGAAATATCATCCAATTTGGTTAAACACTCACTTCAACCATCCACAGGAGATGACAGACACTGCAAAGGAAGCCCTTAGAAAGCTTGCTGATGCAGGTATTCCTCTAGGAAACCAGTCAGTACTTCTAAGGGGTATCAATGACGATAAGACAATCATGATGGACCTTGTTCACGAACTTGCTATGAACAGAGTTAGACCATACTACATCTATATCTGCGACCTTTCAATCGGCATTGAGCACTTCAGAACTACAATGGCCAAGGGTCTTGAGATTATGGAAGGTCTAAGAGGTCATACTTCAGGCTACTGCGTTCCTACATTTGTAATCGACGCGCCAGGTGGTGGTGGTAAGACTCCTGTTATGCCTCAGTACGTAATTTCTCAGACTCCTGACAAGGTAATCCTCAGAAATTATGAGGGTGTAATCACTACTTACACTCAGCCTAGACTACCTGATGTTAAATGCAACTTTAACTACAGAAATGGTAAGGAAGCAGTTAAGGTTTCTGGCGTATCTGCACTTGGAGAAGGCTTGCAGATTAAATCGATGGAACCGGCTCATCTTGCTAGACACGAAAGAAATAAGCACTAGTTCTCAAATTCTACTCAGTGTAAAATAAACTTTAAATGCACCTATGGGGACTTTTGCTCATAGGTGCAATTTTCTAAAATGTTTATCTTAGTCTATTTTACAGACGCTATTTAAAAGGAGTTTTTATGGCACTGCTATCTGAGCTTGCAGAAAAATACAATACATTATCAATAGTGGGTATGTCTAAAAATGCCGGTAAAACAACAGCATTGAATTATTTGATAGAAGAAGCAATGGATGAGGGCGTGAATATAGGGGTCACATCCACAGGTAGAGACGGCGAAACCCAAGACTTGGTAACCGGCACTGAAAAACCGAGAGTATATTTAGATATAGATACACTTGTTGCAGTTCCGGAATTTTTGTATGATTTTGCAGACGCAGGACTTGAGATAATAAGGAGAACCCCGTATTCTACTGCCATAGGCACTCTGCTCATTTGTAGAGTTCAAGATGCCGGATATGTGCAGATTGCAGGGCCTGTCATCAATGCCGAACAAAAACTGCTTTGTGAGGAGATGATAGCCGAGGGCTGTGAGCTTGTACTCATAGACGGAGCCATAGATAGAAAGACGATTGCCTCTCCGGACACCTCCGATGCCATAGTACTTGCAACTGGAGCAGTAATCTCAAGGCGAATGAATAAGATGGTTGAAGAGACGGCACATGTTGTGAACCTATATTCATCGGAAGAACTTGAAAAAGGCAAATTCAGAGATATAATTGAAGAGTCAAATTACGACGACAAGGTAATGCTTATAAGCGAAGATGGAGAAGTTGATAAACTCGATCTTTTGACAGGACTTGGTGCCGCAAGGCATATTGACGAGGCTATTGATGATAGCACAAAATATGTATATATCCCGGGGGCATTTACAAATAGCGTAGTTGACGGAATTTCACTGAAAAAATTAAAGCAGGTAGAGTTTGTTCTCAAGGATCCTACTAAAATTTTCATAAATTCAATGGATTGGGGAAGACTGAGAAAGAGAGGCTTCTCGTTATCCGTTCTTAAGAATATAAAAATCGCTTTGATTACCGTAAATCCATGGTCACCATCAGGGTATGCCTTTGATAATAAGCTTCTTCTTGAAGAAATGGAAAAAGCGATACCAGATATTCCTGTGATAGATGTAAGGATGTAAAAATGAAAAATGATGCCAATAGAAGACTTGCAAATGTGAAATCAAGATCTGAACTTGGGCTTGACTATGTGATGCTTCAGCTGGAAATTATGTCCCCACTTGGCAGAAGGACCATGAAGGAAAACAAACCATTTTTCCCAGGGCAGGAAGATAAGCTTAGAACAGAGCTTGATAATTTAGACAGCTTGATATCCTTTATCAAAGCATATCCGCATTTAAACAACAAAATCCAAGAAGTTTTTATGGAAGTAAAGGATTCGCTGAATACTGTTTTGAAGAGTGAAAAAACCACGTTATCAATTGTTGAAATTCACGAAGTGAAATCTTTGCTTCTGCAGATGAGACAGCTTCTTAAGCTTACCAAAGATAAAGAAGAGGGCGATTATAGGTCAGAATGTGGATGCATCAAGGAGCTGAAACTCAATAAGGCTTCGGATGATACCAATGAGCTTGTAGAGCAACAGTATGCTAATTCGAGTAAGGCTCAAACCGAAGATGTCGATATTCCAGATATATATTTTCTGGAGGATACTGAGGAATTATTGAATATTCTAGACCCGAGGAAGGACAGACTAAATACATTCTATATATATGATGAGTTCAGCTCTACTCTTGCATCATATAGAAAAGAGAAAAGAAATCTTGAACTTAGCATTAGACGGGCTCAAAAAAGTGCGAGAGAAGATCTGAGAAAATCAGAGGGAATTTGTCTGACACCTAAGTTTGACATTGTTGTTGCAAGATCAAATCCCGATTTGGAGAAAATCAAGTCTCTTGATATGCTTGAGGAAACTGACCAAGATTATATGAGTATAACCTTTAGACTTAAGGCTACACCCGAAGTCAATGAATATACTCAAAAAATTGAGAGTATAAATATTCAAATCGAAGCGGAAGAAGAGCGAATTGCCGAACAACTCTCGAAAAAGATTGCAGAATATTCTGATGTCATGTCGAATAACTGCAAAATTATGGGGAAACTTGAATTCGACCTTGCAAAAGCGATTTTTTCGATTAAGAGGAGGCTTACAAAGCCTGAAATAGTTGATGAGCATGTTGTTGAATTTAGCGACGCTAGAAATTTGCAGGTTGAAGGAGTTCTGAATGCAAAGGGAAAAGAATTTTGCCCTATCTCAATTGAGCTTAAGGACGGAGTTACCTGTATCACTGGAGCCAATATGGGAGGAAAGACCATCTCACTTAAGCTTGTGGGGCAGGTTGCAATCCTCGCGCATTACGGCTTTTTTGTTCCTGCCAAATCAGCGAAAATCGGACTATCTAATTACATGCATATTTTGATAGGTGATAGCCAGTCCGTCGAAAGAGGTTTGTCATCATTCGGCTCAGAGATGGAGGAACTGAAACAGATTCTCGATTTCGGTACAGACCGGTCGATGATATTGATTGACGAAATCGCGAGCGGAACTAACCCAGTTGAGGGCTTGGCGTTAACCAAGTCGATTGTAGACTATCTGATTGTGAAACCGTACATTTCACTAATTACAACGCACTTTGAAACTGTAACTGAAAAGGAAGGCGTTGTGAATATGCAGGTTAGAGGGCTTTCAGGAGTAGATTTTAATCTTCTCGATAGGGAAATCAAATATGCTAACCGTCGAGATAGAATAAATATAATATCCAAATATATGGATTATAGACTGCGAAGGGTAGACAAAATAGGAGAAGTGCCAAAGGATGCTCTAAATATTGCTAAAATGCTGGGAATCAGCAAGGAAATAATAGATGGAGCAAAAAAATATATTAAGTAAGGAGAAAAAAATGGAAAGCAAACTAAATCTTGATTTTAAGGTTGTTGAAAGTGCAAGAAATCATGCAAAAAACATTGCAAAAGACATGCAAGACTTTATTGCAAGACACACTACTGTGTCAACTGAAAGAACAATCTTAAGGCTTTTGGGAGTCGACGGAGTGGACGATGTTGATACTCCGCTACCAAATGTAGTTGTTGATCACATCAAGGATGCGGGTGCACTTGCTACAGGTGTTGCATATTGGATGGGTAATGCTATTATTCAAACTGGCAAGGAGCCTCAGGAGATTGCAGAGGAAATTTCGCAAGGAAAGCTTGAGATTACCAAGCTTCCTACAAGCAGCATGGAAGAAGCATCAGAAGCACTCAAACCTTCAATCAAAAAAACCTTTGAGAGAATTGACGCTCAGAAAGCAAAAAGACTGGAGTATCTGAATACAATTGGCTCAGGTCCGGAACCATATCTATATGTTATCGTAGCTACAGGTAATATATACGAGGACGTGGTACAGGCTCAGGCTGCTGCAAGACAGGGCGCAGATATTATCGCTGTAATCAGAACGACAGCACAGTCTCTACTTGACTATGTACCATTTGGACCTACGACAGAGGGCTTCGGCGGGACATATGCTACACAGGAAAACTTTAGAATCATGAGAAAAGCGCTTGATGAGGTAGGAGAAGAAGTAGGAAGATATATCAGACTTTGTAACTATTCATCGGGAATGTGCATGCCTGAGATTGCCGCAATGGGCGCTCTTGAAAGACTGGATGTAATGCTCAACGACGCTATCTACGGTATTTTGTTCAGAGATATCAACATGCAGAGAACTCTAGTTGACCAATTTATGTCAAGGGTTATTATCGGATACTGCGGTATCATATTTAACTCAGGTGAGGACAACTATTTGACAACAGACGATGCTATTGAAGCTGCACACACGGTAACAGCTTCTCAGTTCATCAACGAACAGTTTGCTGTACTTGCTAATATCCCAGAAAATCAGATGGGTCTTGGTCACGCATTTGAGATGGACCCTAAGACTGAGGACGGATTCCTGCTCGAGCTTTCTCAGGCTATTATGGCAAGAGAAATCTTCCCTAACGCAAGACTTAAGTACATGCCTCCTACAAAGTTTATGACAGGAAATATTTTCATGGGTCACATTCAGGATGCTCTATTTAACCTTGTAGCAATCTGGTCAAAGCAGTCACTTCTTTTGCAGGGAATGTTGACAGAGGCGATTCATACACCACATATGCACGATAGATATCTTTCTATTGAAAATGCTCAGTATATATTCAACAACTGCAAGCACATCGGTGAAGAGGTTGAATTCAAGAAGGATGGTATCATCCAGAAGAGAGCACAGGATGTACTTAAGAAGGCAGACATTCTTTTGGCTGAGGTTGAGGAAGAAGGACTGTTTACCACAATTGAAAAAGGTAAGTTCGGTGGAGTTAAGCGTCCAAAGGACGGCGGACACGGTCTTGAAGGCGTAACTACGATTGGAGAGAATTACTTTAATCCATTCGTTAAGCTTTTCATGGATCATGAGTAAGGAGGGAGTTTAAAATGTCAGAGAACAAAACAGTATTAACAGCAGCTGATCTAACAAAAGTAAAACCTTATGGTGATACTTTAAATGATGGTAAAGTTGAGATGGCATTTACTCTTCCGGTACCTTATGGTGAGGAAGCAGAAGAGTGCGCAAAGCAGTATGTAAAGAAGCTAGGCTTTGACGAGCCTAACGTAACATATTACCACGAGCTTGCTCCTGGATATACTTTCTTTGTAGTGTATGGCTCTGCTCAGCAGACTATTGACTTTACAGCTATCAATGTTCCAAAGGTTGAGGGTAATGTACTTGATAGGGTTGAGTGCGGAGAATGGATTGGAGATAACATCGGCAGAGATATCGTCGTGGTTGGAGCTTCAATCGAGTCAGACGCACATACTGTAGGTATTGACGCTATCATTCAGATGAAGGGATTCCATGGACATTTCGGACTTGAGAGATTTAAGCATGTCGTAGCATACAACATGGGTTCACAGGTTCCTTGCGAACAGTTGATTGCCAAGGCCAAAGAAGTAAATGCAGATGCAATCCTCGTATCACAGACTGTAACTCAGAAGGATATTCACATCAAGAACCTTACAAAGATGATAGAGCTTATCGAAGCCGAGGGTCTGCGTGAAAAGACAATTCTCATTTGTGGTGGTCCAAGAATTTCACATGAGCTTGCTCAGGAGCTTGGTTATGATGCAGGCTTCGGACCAGGTAAATATGCAGAGCACGTAATGAGCTATGTAATGCAGGAAGTTCAGAAAAGAGGCTGGGAGAAGAAAGCCAATATAGAAGATAGATAATGTTTTCTAAGAAGGCTATTCAACAAAATAGACTCATTTTATAAATATAAAACCGTTATAGCGATTGTTTTGTCGATATATCTATGTTGCCGAAGTTTTTGGCGCAAAATAGATATGGGAATCTAAGCGTTATAGCGGTTTTGTTTATAAGAATATTTTAAATACAAAGATGTAAAGGAGAAAACAATGCGTAGACAAGACCGTGAGATGAAAAACATAGAAGATATAATTAATACTATGAAAAAATGTGAGGTTTGCAGACTTGCGATAAATGGGGACAATGGTTATCCTTATATTATTCCGCTAAACTTTGGACTTGACACCGAAGGGGATAAAATAAGAATTATATTTCACTCTGCCAATGAGGGTAAAAAGATAGAATTATTCACAAAAGATAATAGAGCATCATTTGAGATGGACTATGGACATGATATTGAGTATTCTGAAGAAAAGGGTTATTGCACAGCTCACTTTGAATCTGTTATAGGACAAGGGAAAATTAGGATTCTCGAATATAGCGAAAAAGAAGCAGCACTTGATAAATTGATGGCTCAATATCATCCGGAAGGTTTTCACTACAATAAGGCTGCAATTCCAAGGACATTAGTATATTGCCTAGAGGTCGAATCAATTACGGGCAAAACAAAATAGCCTGCAAGCAGGCTATAATACTTCAAATTGTGCTTGATGTGAACGCCAGTGAATATTTTTTAAATAATCTGAAACACCTTGAGCGTCTTTTTTAAGAAATAAATCATATATTTCTTTATGTTCCTTGTTTGTTTCAAGCAAAATATTCTTAATATCTGGATGTATATCTTCGTTAAAGTCTCTTTTTAAAAGAGGCTTTTTCAAATTCTCTAATGTATCAATAAGAACCTTATTATCACATTTTTGGATGAAAATTTGATGAAAAATTTCTTGTTGCTTATGATACATATTATAATTTCCTTGTGTAATGGCAAGGTTCATGCTCTCAAGGTAAAATTTCATGTCTGCAAGATCTCTTTCATCAAGTATAGAACAAGAAATAGCTGCTGCCTCACCTTCGAGCACGCCGATGGTTGTATATCTTTCCGCAAGATCCCTAAGAGTGAGATTCCTCACAACAAAGCCTTTACGTGGTATGTTATCGATTACCCCAAAGCACGAAAGCTCTATAAGAGCTTCTCTAACAGGAGTTCGGCTTACCGAAAGACTTTCGCAAATCTGATTCTCATGAATCTTTTCACCTGGATTGATTTTTCCAAGAAAAATTTGCTCAGCGATAAAGTCATATACGTGATTTTTTAATGTCTTAAATTGATCCATAGCTTCACCTCGAGAATATAATATAATATTTTGAATATGATGACAAGTAATCACCTTGACAAAATATTATATATAATATATTATATACACAAATTAAAGCGTTTATGTATTTTTCAAAAGAAAGGAAGAAGCAAAATGAAAAAGTTTAATAACGTAATCGTAAGAAGACCTTGTAAGGCAATTTGTGACGGTATAACAAGCGGAACTTTTGAGGGAACTCCTGATTATGAGAATGCTCTAAAGCAGCATGATGCTTACATTGAAGCACTTAAGAAATGCGGCGTTGAGGTGACTGTTCTTCCAGCACTTGACGAATTTCCTGACAGCTGTTTTGTCGAGGACGTAGCGGTACTTACACCAAACGTTGCTATCATTTCTAGACCTGGCGCATTAACCAGAAGAGAAGAAACCAAATACATTGTGGATACAATTAAGAAATTCTACCCTGAGGACAAGGTTGAGTACATCAAAGAGCCTGGAACTATGGAAGGTGGCGACGTGATGATGGTTGGAAATCATTTCTACATCGGTGCTTCTGACAGATCTAATCCAGAAGGCTGCAAGCAGTTCATTGAAATACTTGAAAAACATGGACATACAGGTTCAGTTGTTGAAATGAATGAAATGCTACACCTTAAGACTGGCGTAAATTACCTCGAAAACAATAATATGCTAGCTGCAGGAGAATTCTTGACAAGCCCTGTTTTCAAAGATTACAACAAAACAGAGATTCCAGAAGATGAAGCTTATGCTGCAAACTGCATTTGGGTAAATGACATTGTAATCGTACCTGAAGGATTCCCTAAGGTTGAAAAAGCAGTTAGAGATATGGGATATGAAGTTATGACAGTTGATACATCTGAATATAAGAAGATTGATGGAGGACTTAGCTGTCTATCTCTTAGATTCTAGCTTAACGCACTGAGTAGTTAAGGGGGAATATTAATATGGATAATAAAGAAAGAAATTTAGGTGTATTTCCCCTTGCCATGTTTGCCGTGGGGCTTACTTTGGCAAGTGGTGTATTCAGTTTGTCAGGAGATTTTGCGAAAAGCGGAGCACATACGCTTGCAACACTTATTGGATGGGCCATATGTGGTGTAGGTATGTTTGCTTTGACAATGTCATTCTTTAAGCTATCTGTCGTAAAGAAAAATCTGACAAGTGGAATTTACAGTTACGCAAACGAAGGTTTTGGTAATTACGTAGGATTCAACTCAGCTTGGGGATATTGGATGAGTGCAATTTTAGCACAGATTTCATTCATAGCACTATTGTTTGAGACGATCGGCAATTTCGTGCCTGCCTTTGGAAATGGGGCAAACCTTCTTTCTATCGTAGTTGCATCAGTTGTTGTATGGGCATTATCTCTTCTAGTACTCAGGGGAGTAAATCAAGCAGTAATTCTGAATGCAATCGTTGTAATAGCTAAGGCTATTCCTGTTATAGTAGTTGTAATTGCAATAATTGTAGGTGGTGCCTTTAAGTGGGATGTATTCGTAGATAACTTTTCAGGAACAGGCGAGCTTACGCTGCTTGAACAAGTTAAGGGTACGGTTTACACAACGGTATGGATTTTTATAGGAATTGAGGGAGCAGTTGTCATATCAGGTAGAGGAAAAAACACTAAAATATCAGGACAGGCTACAATAATATCATTTGCTTCTCTATTTATACTTTATGTAATAATTTCAGTTCTTTCGATGGGAGTTATGCCAGCAAAACAGCTTGCTGAATTGCCAAATCCATCACTTGGAGGCGTACTTGAAACAGTGGTTGGTCCTTGGGGAGCTACACTTGTAAATATAGGTGTTATTATCTCACTCGGCGGTGCCCTGTTCTCGTACACGATACTCTGTGTAGACAGTGCATTCGGCCCTGCGGAACATGAGGCATTTCCAGCTATTTTGGCTAGGAAAAACAAGAATGGTGCACCTACATGGTCGGTTATTATCTCAGGCCTCATCATTCAGCTATTCATAATTATCATGTATCTAAATAACGCCACATTCCAAGCGTTATATGCGCTTTCAACTTCAGCAATTATGGTTCCTTATGTACTTTCAGCGTTCTACTATTTCAAAGTAGTAATGAATGGCGAAGACAAGGAATTTGAAGGTGGCAAGAGATTTGTACCTTGGCTCATTGCAATAGGAGCTTCTGTTTATGGATTTTGGTTGCTTTATGCTTCAGGTACAACATATATTCTGATAGCGTCACTTCTATACGCACCTGGAACAATCATGTACATTTATAATAGACATAAGCGAGGCAAGAAGATATTTGATGGCATTGGTTCAGTTATAGTTTGTGTAGTACTGGTGGTTGCAGCTATTATCTCAATTGTGCTGACAGCAAACGGAACGCTTGCATGGTTCTAGTGTAATAGGATTATAACAAAATATCAAAAAGCGGCTAACTCTTTATGAGCAAGCCGCTTTTAAAACTAAAATGTTGTTAAATTTATGTAATTACTTTCTAACCATTGGTTTGCCGCAGCATTCGAAATCACAGCAAACACCATTGTCGTGTCCAGTTTCACAAGCTGCATCGTCAGGGCAGCCACATGATTTCTTAACTTCTAGCTCAAGACCACAGTCCTTACATACATAAACTTCTCCAACTTTCATTTCTCCACAAGATACCATAATACTTTTCCTCCTTTAAATTTATATTTTAAGTGTTTTTGTAATTAGATTATAGCATGGATTAAATAATTAAGCAAGCGTTTAATTGAAATTTTTTAAAATATTTTCAAATTTTTCTTATATGCTTATTTTTGTAATGTAGAGCCCTTGGTTTCAACAACTTTTGCGGACATAGCATTGGCGAAGGCTACAGATTCAGATAGACTTTTGCCTTCTATCATACATGCTATTACAGCACCAGCGTGTGCATCTCCAGCTCCAATCGTGTCGACAACATTTTCAACTGGCTTAGCAGGGATATGGACCGTGGTGATTCCGCCTTTAGTAGGCATGATGATAGAAGCTCCATTAGACCCTTGCGTAATGATGATAGGTGCTTTTGTCATTTTTAGAATATCTTCAGCAGTTCCAAGCTTCTTGCTCAAAGCATTATATTCGGATTCGCTGAGGTGCATGATAGGATTTAGATCAAAGATTTGATTGAAAATTCCTTCGGGGATTAAATCAATTTGAGGACCAGGTGCAAAAAACACCATTGGGTGCTGTGAACCGCAGATTTTATGAGTTCTTTTGAGAAATCTGACTATTGGATCGTCCGTGTCTATCTCGATGCCTGAATTTACCCTGACATTCGAACCCACGTCAACACAAGAATCTACTCCTAGATTTAAATTTACCGCAATGCCAGAATCTGCATCAACACTTGAATTTACCTCTACATCTGAATCTGTTGCAACATCTAGACCGCAGAAGTATATCATCTCATATTCGCTCGGATCGAGTCTTTCGAAAAATTCATGCCTAAAAACATATTCTGCCCCGCGATGACACACAAAGCTACGCTCTCCATTGTTCTCAACAAAACAGTAGCAACAGCCGTTCTCTTCTCGGGTACGAGCAAGTGGAGCCGAAAAGCCGTTCAAGGCTAATGTTTTGTTGACTAAATCGCCAAAATAGCCGCTTCCAACTGGGCTTATTAAATCAAAATCCTTTGATAAGTAGGACAGCATGGAGGCAACGTTATATGCACAGCCACCGACATTTAGCACCTTAGATTTGGTGTTAACGTCGTCCCCTGTTTTGGGCAGTCTGTCTATCTCAATTATGACATCAACGGCCGTTGAGCCTATTATTAAAGCTTTTCTTTTCACGATTTCACCTTTGAATTTACTCTTGACATTAATGTCTTTGAATTTACCTAAAAATAAAATGAGAAGCATCAAGGCTTCTCCTAAATATAGTGAAAGTTTTGATTTCACTATTTGACAATAAATTTTGGATTTTTTACCTTTACATTTGCGTCCCGCACAATAGTTTCAGGCTTTTTCTCGAGGATTTCGGGATTTGCCATATAACGCTTGAATTGGCGGAAGCATCTCGCATAGTAATAACCGGATTCGACCCTATCGTCAGTCGAAACCTTGACGGGGATTACCTTTTTATCAGTAATTGTCTCGCCAACCTTGACAAGCTTCTTTTCGGGCTGCCCCATAGCGATGAATATCGATGTACTTCCAAAGTCATACATATGGTGATAGACGGAGCCAAGTCTAATGGAAGCGAGGTTGGTGATAAAGAGCGATGTGTGAAATGGGCTTGCGTCTATGATGCTGAATGGAAGCCCAAAATACTTGTCCCATAGCTTCAGGAAGCCCACGATGCTTGCCATTAGCCCAGGGACCTTGTTAAGACCTTGCAAAAATTTATCGGTCGCATTACTAGGTGCGTCCGCCGATTTTTCAGTTTTTTCAATAGCTTCTTCTACTTTTCTATTCACCTCAAATATATCATCGTCCATGTTGAAATAAAGCTTGATAACGGTTTCGCTGCTACCTCCCTTAGAAGATGGCTTAAGCGCTACAAAAGAAACTGCAAAATGATTTCGGCTGTATATTCTGCGGTTTATGACAAATCGATTTAAATTAGGGTTCTGTGAAACTAGCCTAAGATACCCCGCGATAACCACGCTCATATGCTTCATTGCAATGCCACGTTCTCTGCATTTATTAACATATTTTGAGATTGAATCCATATCAAGGTCAAGGCTAACATAGTTAGTTGCATCATAGCGATGAGGCATTATATGGGGAATTATTTCGTAGAAAGGGTCGCACCCCTTAAGTTTGTATCCGTCCGGTCTATTCATACTATTTCACATTTCCGTTCTGAAAATCAAAAACTGCTTTTGCAAGTGATTCTATATCATCTGAGGTTGTACCAAATCCTGTAACAAAACGCGTTATCATCACATCATCTCTATCTTCAATAGGAGCCCACTCGTAAAAATCAAAATCTTTTTGCAGGTGCGCTATAAGGTCCTTAGGGAGTATAGGGAATATCTGGTTTGTCAATGAAGAACTGAAAAACTCATATCCAGCAGTTTCAAATATTTTGTGAATCTTAACTGCCGCTGCGTTCATGTGGTGGCCGATGTTGTAAAACAGGCTATCATCTCCGCCTTTTAAAAGTTCGATGAACTGAATACCTAAAATTCTACCCTTTGCAAGCATTGCATTGTTCTGCTTGATAATCCATCTGTAATATGGCTTGAAAGCGTCGTTTAACAAAATAACTGCTTCGCCAAGCAGTAATCCATGCTTGGTTCCACCTATGTAAAAAGCGTCAGCGATTTCAGCGATGTCCTTGATTGTGAAGTCCGCATCAGGTGCAGTTAGCGCAACGCCAAGTCTTGCGCCATCAATGTAAAGAAGCATATCTTTTTCGTCACACTTTGCACGAAGCGCCTTGAGTTCATTAAGACTGTACAAGGTGCCAAGCTCAGTTGTTTGGCTTATGGATAGAAGTCTAGGAAGCACGGTGTGATCATCCTCATACTCAATCCAGGCCTTGTCTATCAGTTCGGGAGTAATCTTTCCGTCAACAGGATCCATGGGAATTATTTTGTGTCCTGTTTTTTCGACAGCGCCACATTCATGTGCGTATATATGTGCAGATCTAGGAGCGACTACAGCTTCGTATGGTCTAAGTGCAGCAGCAATTGTGCAAACATTTGTTGGTGTTCCACCGACCATCATATGAACCTCAGCATCGGGTCTTCCAATTATTTCTTTGATTAGCTCAGCAGCACGGTCTGAATATACATCAAGAGTATGAGTTCCGGTATGCTCGGAATTAGTTTCAACTAAAGCTTTCAAAATCTGAGGGTGTGACCCTTGAGTATAGTCGCTTTTAAAATATATCATTTCGAACCTCCTTAGTGCTTAGTGGTTTATGAATCTTTTTTGCCATGTAGCCATACAGTAGTATTATACGTGAATTTTGTCATAAAAGCAAAATTTTTTAAAAAATTTGTTAACAGCAGTTGACAATGTTTTTCGGGTGTTGTATTATACTAACATCGGGTTAGCCTGTACTAACTTGATGCATAAAATGAGTGTGCTAACTAAATCCAATTACTGGACAATATGCACAGTTTTTAGCATTGAATACAATGTGTATATTTAATCAAAATCCAAATTTTATGTTTTTAACCAATTAAAAGAAGATGGGGGTGGCAATATGCCTTTGAATTTTGCTAATGAAGGTGATTCGGTAAAGGTAGTTAGAATTTCTGGCACAGATGAATCCAGAAGACATCTTCAGACCCTAGGTTTTGTAGAGGGAACAGAACTGAAAATAATTACAAAGTCGGGTGGAAATATCATAGTTAGTGTTAAGGACGGTCGAATTGCTTTAAGCAAGGAAATGTCGTCTAAGATAATAGTATCACCTATATAGCCTTTGAAATTTCAAAGGCTATAATTATTGAAATTGGAGGATAGAGATGAAGAATTTGAGAGATGTTCCTGTTGGAGGCAAGGCTATAGTTAAAAAGCTTGAAGGTCAGGGACCTACCAAGAGAAGAATTATGGATATGGGCATTACCAAGGGGGTTACCGTAGATGTTATAAAGGTGGCACCTCTGGGGGATCCTATTGAGGTTAAGGTGCGTGGCTACCAGCTTTCAATCAGAAAAGCAGATGCTGAGGCTGTTTTGGTTGAAGACTAAAACAAATAATATGTCGAATCTTAAATAGAATCATATAAAATAATATTAACTGTACTTAGGAGGAATCTAATTGAAAATCAACAGCGGAAATATTGTGATTGCTTTGGCAGGCAATCCGAACAGTGGAAAAACAACACTATTTAACGCACTTACAGGCTCAAACCAATATGTTGGCAACTGGCCTGGCGTTACGGTTGAAAAAAAAGAAGGACGATATAAGAAAAATAAAAATGTCGTTATAGCCGATTTGCCAGGGATATATTCACTTTCCCCATATACATTGGAGGAGGTTGTTGCAAGGAATTATCTTTTGGACGAAAAGCCTGATGCAATTTTGAACATAGTTGATGGAACCAACCTTGAGAGAAACCTTTACCTGACTACTCAGTTACTTGAGCTTGGGATACCTGTCGTTGTGGCAGTAAACATGCTTGACGTACTCAAAAGCAGGGGTGATGTTATCGATGCAAAGGCTATGTCAAAGGCTTTAGGCTGCCCTGTAGTTGAAATTTCTGCACTTAAGGGTCTTGGTATTGATGACGCCGCACAGGTTGCCGTTAGAGAGGCAACAGATAAAACAAAATCTAATTTAGAACATCATTTTTCAGGCCAGGTTGAGCATTTTCTTGCACATATTGAAGAAGCTGTTGTTCACAATCTTCCTGAATCTGAGCAGAGATGGTATTCTATTAAGCTTTTCGAAAGAGATGAAAATGCAATAAAGAGGCTGAACCTTACGCCTGAGGCACTAGAGCATATTGAAAAGGATATCAAAGAGTGTGAGAAAGAGATGGAAGACGACTCTGAAAGCATTATTACAAATGAGAGATACCTCTACATATCATCTATAATAGGTTCATGCTATAAAAAGAAAAGTCGCGTGGAGATGTCTACATCTGACAAAATAGACGCGGTTGTTACAAATAGGATATTAGCACTACCGATATTTGCGCTCGTCATGTTTGCTGTATATTATGTTTCAATTAAAACTGTAGGAACTATGGCAACGGACTGGACTAACGATGTTCTTTTTGGTGGAGACCCTTGGAGCTTCTTTGGATTGTTTGAGGTACCGAGCATACCTGGTATTTTTGAAAGCATATTGAGCGGGCTTTCCGTATCTGGCTGGCTTCATGACCTTGTTATAGATGGTATTGTTGCCGGAGTAGGTGCAGTTTTGGGCTTCCTACCACAGATGATAGTTCTCTTCCTCATGCTTGCATTCCTTGAAAGCTGTGGATATATGGCAAGGGTTGCATTCATCATGGATAGAGTTTTCAGAAAGTTCGGACTTTCGGGAAAATCCTTTATCCCTATGCTCATAGGCTCGGGATGTGGAGTTCCAGCAATCATGGCTTCAAGGACTATTGAAAACGAGCGTGATAGAAGAATGACTATAATGACGACAACTTTTGTGCCGTGCAGTGCGAAATTACCTATTATAGGATTGATTTCTGGAGCACTCTTTAACGGAGCCGCATGGGTTGCTACGAGTGCATACTTTATAGGAATAGGTGCAATCATTGTATCGGGTATTATTTTAAAGAAGACAAAGCTATTCGCAGGAGAGCCGTCGCCGTTTGTACTTGAATTACCGTCCTATCACCTGCCAACAGTATCTGCAATACTTAGAACTACAGCTGAAAGAGCGTCATCTTTTGCTAAGAAAGCAGGAACGGTAATCCTACTTGCAACAATCTTTGTTTGGTTTACATCATCCTATGGTTGGGAAAATGGTTCCTTCGGAGCTGTTGATATGGATAAATCGATACTTGCCGGCATCGGTGGCATTTTCGCACCTCTGTTCAAACCACTCGGCTTTGGCAACTGGAGAGCCGCTGTTGCAGCAATAACAGGACTTGTAGCAAAAGAAAACGTTGTAGGCACTTTCGGAATCTTATATAAAGGTCTTGAGGAGGTATCTGAAAATGGCGATGAGATATGGGCATCAGTTGCTTCTCACTATACAGTAATGGGTGCTTATTCATTCCTAATATTCAACCTGATATGTGCTCCGTGCTTCGCGGCAATCGGTGCAATCAAGCGTGAGATGAACAGCGCCAAGTGGACATGGGCTGCAATAGGATATCAGACGATATTTGCCTATGTTTTGTCTCTGATATGCTACCAGCTTTGGAAATTTGTTGCAACAGGTGCATTTACAGTAGGAACGGCATTCGGCTTCGCATTCTTGGCTATTTTGTTATATCTTCTCTTTAGAAGCTACGACGACAAAACAGTTTTAAAGCCGAGGGAAATGGCTGTCGAGAATAACTAATATTTGTCTAGCGAAAGGAGGTTCATATGGGGAGCTTTTTCAGTGAACATATCGGAGATATTATCGTTGGTGGCGTTCTTCTGGTAATTGTGGCAGCAATAGTCATCAAGATGATTAGGGGTAAGAAAGCCGGCTTGTGGCTGTGGGTCAGGCTGCAGCGGATGTGCAAGCTCAAATATTTGCCATATGGATGCTGAACAGATAAAAAAGGCAATAGAAAAATAAAAAAATTGCAAAATGATAAAATGTGGGAGGTGCTGAAAAAAGTGCCTCCTATTTTGCTTTATTTTCAATAAATATTATGATAGAATAGTTAGGATAATGATAGGAGGTAAGAGATGTCTATTCAGGAATCTGGTGAAATGTACCTAGAGACAATTTTGGTTCTTGGCAAGGAAGGAAAGAAGGTTAGATCCATTGATATTGCCAACTACAGGGATGTATCGAGGGCAAGCGTCAGCAGGGCTATGGGACTTCTCAAGGAAAATGAATATCTCGATATCGATGAGTCGGGATATATAACGCTTACTGACAAGGGAAACAAGCTTGCAAATACTATATATAAGAGACATCTGGTTTTATCTGATATTTTCAAGTCGATAGGTGTCAGTGAGGCTGTTGCAATTGAGGATGCTTGCAGAGTTGAGCACTATATCAGTGATGAAACCTTTAATGCCCTGAGAAAGCACTTTGAAAATTAGATTGTATTTCCAAAAGCTTGGCGTTCTTACAAAAAATAAATTTTAAAAAGTGTTAATAAACAATATAACAAGCTTGGCAGGATTTGTCATGAAATTTTGAGAATAAGGAGCAATATATAGATGGATGTATTCTCGTTTTTTACCTTAGGGGGTGGGCTTGCTCTGTTCCTCTATGGGATGAATGTAATGTCGCAAGGTCTCAGCAGGATTGCAGGCGGTAGACTGGAGATTATTCTAAAAAAAATGACGGCAACAAAGCTTCACAGTCTATTTCTAGGATTTGCGATTACGGCAGCGATACAGAGCTCTTCAGCAGTTACGGTAATGCTTGTAGGTCTTGTAAATTCAGGCATCATGGAGCTTGGTCAAACAATCGGCGTTATCATGGGGTCCAATATCGGAACTACCGTAACGGCATGGATTTTGAGCTTAATAGGCATTCAGGGAGATAATTTCTTTGTTAAAATAGTCAATCCGTCTAACTTTTCACCTGTGCTTGCACTGGTAGGTGTGATAATGACTATGAGTGCGAAAAAGAGCAAGCACAAGGACATAGGAACGATTATGATCGGGTTTGCAATATTGATGTTCGGCATGGGGTTCATGAGCGATGCTGTAAAGCCACTCACTGAAAGCCCGCAATTTGCAAAGATTTTGATTGCGTTTAACAATCCTTTCCTCGGAATTTTAACAGGCTTTGTTCTGACGGCTATTATTCAAAGCTCATCAGCCTCGGTTGGAATTTTGCAGGCACTATCGCTTACCTCCAGCCTGACATATGGGATGGCAATACCTATTATCATGGGTCAGAACATAGGAACGTGCATTACGGCTATAATTTCTAGCATAGGCGTTTCAAAAAATGCTAAGAGAGTAGCTGTTATACATGTTTTGTTTAACTTAATAGGCACAGCAGTTTGCCTTGTTTTGTTCTATGTTGGGCATGCGTTGTTTAAGTTCCCGTGGATAGAAACAACGATAGGACCGCTGGGTATAGCTATTTCGCATACGATATTCAATGTGCTAACCACAATTTTCTTGCTTCCTTTCTCTAACAAAATAGTTTTAGTTGCAAGGAAAATAATTCGTGCTGAGGGACATGAATCAAGTTTTCTTGACGAGAGACTTTTCAGAACACCTCCCGTTGCTATTCAGGAATGCAGAAATAAGACTGATGAAATGGCAAAGCTTGCAATTGGCAATGTTAACTCTGCGATGGAGCTAATCTTTAATTATGACGAGGATAAGGCTGAAAAAATTGATAAGATTGAATCAAAGATTGATAGATTTGAGGATAAGCTAGGTTCATATCTTGTAAAACTTTCAGGCTTTGAGCTATCAGATACGGACAGTAGGATGATTTCAACGCTTCTGCATACAATAGGGGATTTTGAGAGAATTGGCGATCACGCAACCACTATTTTGCAGGCGGCAAGGGAGATAAAAGATAAGGATATTGTTTTTTCAGATACTGCAATGGTTGAGCTTAATCACATAAAGAGTGCATTGTATGAAATAGCTTCAATAACATTAGCTGCTTTTGTGGATGACAATCTGGAAAAGGCGAGGGAAGTCGAGCCGCTTGAGGAGGTTATCGATGACCTTACTGATTTGATAAAGACAAGACATATAAACAGGCTTCAGTCAGGGGAGTGTACGATAGAGCATGGATTTGTTTTGAATGATATGCTTATAAGTTTTGAAAGAATATCAGACCACTGTTCAAATGTTGCGGCTGCACTGATTGAACTTGAAAATTATAGCTTTGAAAGACATAAATATCTAAGGCGACTTAAGACAAGAGATGACGAAAATTTTAAGGCTCTGTATCAAGAATTTTCTTCGAAGTACGGATTGCCTATATGAGAGGCTAAGCAGAGGCTAAGCTTTATTGCATTTGAAGGCAATGAGATGAAAGCAATGGAATTAAAGCAATGAGATGAGCAGTTACCAACTTGATGTTGGTGTACTGACCACTACGCTTTATATATTAGGAGGAGAATTATATGGCATTTTCAAATGAGGTTGGCATAGATCTCGGCACTGCCAATGTGCTGGTTTATATTAAAAATAAGGGGATAGTTTTAAATGAACCTGCGGTTGTAGCTGTTAATAAAGACACGGATGAAATCCTTGCTGTAGGAGAAGAAGCAAGACAGATGCTTGGTAGGACACCAGGCAATATTATCGCTTTAAGACCTCTTAGTGATGGAGTAATTTCAGATTATGATATCACTGAACGTATGCTCAAATATTTTATTGCAAAAACCTGCGGAAGAAGCAGATTCTTCAGACCCAAAATAATGGTCTGTGTTCCAAGCGGAGTGACAGAGGTTGAAAAAAGAGCCGTAAGAGAAGCGGCGACTCAAGCAGGTGGTAAGGATGTGTATCTCATGGAGGAACCTGTTGCTGCAGCGATAGGAGCTGGTCTTGATATATCTAAGCCTGATGGAGTGATGGTCATTGACATAGGTGGTGGAACTACTGATATTGCTGTAATATCACTTGGTGGAATAGTTGCAAGCGCATCTGTTAAAATGGCTGGAGACAAATTTGATGAATCAATAATCAAATACATGAGAAAGGTCCACAAGTTATATATAGGTGAGAGAACCGGTGAAGAACTAAAGAAGACAATAGGTACTGCATTTCCGCGTGAAGAAAGCGTGACAATGGAGTGCAGAGGAAGAGACTTAATCACAGGACTTCCAAAAACAGTGATGGTAACATCTGAAGAAATGCTAAAGGCTCTTGAGGAACCTCTACATACAATTTGCGAGACAGTTCACAGCGTGCTTGAAAAGACACCTCCTGAACTTGCTGCTGATATCAGTAATTCAGGCATTATACTCACAGGCGGTGGAGCATATCTATATGGTATTGACAAAAGAATCGAAGCCCGAACAGGTATCAATGTTCACATTGCTGAGGATCCGTCGTCATGTGTGGCAATCGGAACCGGGAAAGCACTCAATGAGCTTGAGAAAATTGAAAATAATAAGCTGAACAAGAGGGAGCCATATCTTTAAAGGGTGGCTCCTTTTTTAAAATTTATAAGATAAGAATTTATTTGACTTTGAACTGATTTTAGTGATTTGTCTGACTTAAACTTAGTGAAGACTAGGAAATGGAAAAAATATGAAAAGAGAACTTATAGCTACAACTACCTTTGGACTTGAAGCGGTTGCACGCAGGGAAATAGAAAATTTAGGATATGAAATTATAAAGACCGAGGATGGTAAGCTTACATATGCTGAAGATTCTAAGGCAATTGCAAAATCAAATTTATGGCTTAGGACAGCTGACCGAGTACTTCTCAAAATGGGAGAAAGCGAAGTGAAAAACTTTGAGGATTTGTTCCAGTTTGTAAAAGGACTGCCTTGGGAAAGCATTATCCCCAAAGACGGTTGTTTTGTTGTGAATGGAACGGCGGTTAAGTCTAAGCTCACCAGCCTTCCTGCAATTCAGAGAACAATCAAAAAAGCTATGGTTTTAAGGCTTTCGGAGGCTCATGGTGAAGGACTCCCAGAAACAGGTGCTAAATATCCGATAAGATTCACGCTGCTCAAAGATGTTTTTACTATCTCAATCGATACTACGGGCGCAGGCTTGCACAAAAGAGGTTACCGCGTAAAAAATGTGGAGGCGCCTATCAAGGAAACACTCGCAGCGGCACTTGTTGAGCTCTCGTTTTGGAATAGTGGCAGGCTCCTTGTTGACCCTTGCTGTGGGTCGGGGACTATTTTGATTGAGGCGGCGATGATCGCTAGAAACATTGCACCGGGGCTTTGCAGAAGCTTTGTGTCTGAGGAATGGGACATTTTTTCTGATGATATCTGGCAAAGAGAGAGAAAATACGCTGAGGAATCGAAAAAATGCGAAGGGAAGCTTTTGATAAGAGGATATGACATCGATTCAAAAGCAGTTATGGCTGCAAAACAAAATGCAGAGGCTGCTGGTGTGAGCAATGACGTTAGTGTTGAAAAAATGAGCGTGAGCAAGCTTAAAATTCCTGAGAAAGGTGCGATTATAATAACCAATCCTCCATATGGGCAGAGAATTGGAAGTGACGAAGAGATGGAAATAGTGGATAAAGCTCTTAGGAGATTGATGTCTGACAACGATGGTTTGTCGGTGTTCGCTATAACATCGGAGAAAGGCTTTGAAAAGAAAATGGGGAGGAAGGCTGATAGACGAAGGAAGTTATATAACGGTAGAATTGAAACGACATATTATCAGTATCATGGAAAGAAGCTGTAACCATGAATATAAAAATTGATAAAAAATCAAAAGAGGCACTGTATTGGCAAATTTACAGTCAAATAAAAGCTTTGATTATTGATGGAAGCATTCAGCACGGATCTTATCTACCCTCCGAAAGACCTTTTGCCAAAGAACTCGGTGTGCACCGAAATACTATAATAAGAGCATATGGTGAGCTTAAAGGTGAGCAGCTTATTATTTCAAGACAGGGTATGGGGTATCAGGTTTCTTACAATAGTGAATATAACTCAGTGCAACAAGATGATGATTTGAAAAGAACCGAGTCCTCTAAAAAACAAAATAAGAATTCTTCAAATAGCTCAGTAAAAAATAAACTGAAGGATGTTAACTGGGACCAAATGATAAAGGACGAATATCGTGATGTTGGCGAGAAATTTGACAAAGCCTTTCAAATGCAGGGCAAGGATACTAAGATTTCTATGGCTGTAGGTATTCCGCCTATAATTTATGACGAGGAAGAAATAGCGGCACATATTGCTTGCATTCTTAAAGAAAATGGGAAAAAAGAATCATATATAACACCATACCAGGGCGATGAGGAATGCCGTAGACAGATAGTAAGCTACCTCAGAGGCAAGGGCATCAGGGCTAAGATGAGTGAACTTCAGGTGATGAGCGAGACGAACCAGGCATTTGATTTTATCATGACAGCAACACTAAGGCCGGGTGACAAAATAATAATCGAGGAGCCAGTATCGCCAGATGTTTACAGGCTGATAGATTTAAATGACTGCAAAGCCATAACCGTACCTGTTGATGAAAATGGAATGAAGTGCGAGAATCTAGGCCCAATGATTGAAAAATATAAGCCTAAATATATTTACATCAATTCAAGCTATCACGATCCCACGGGAGTATGCCTATCTGTAGAGCGCAAGAAGGAGCTTCTGGATATTTCATACAGATACAGAATACCGATAATTGAAGATGACAGCGGATCTGAGCTTAATTTTTTTGGAAATCCTGAGCCAACGTTAAAATCCATGGATAAAGGAAATAACGTTATATATATTTATTCATTTGCACTCAGCTTTGTACCAGGACTTTCGATAGCATTCATCGTAGCACCGGAGGAACTTGCAAGAAGTTTACGCTACCTTGTTTCGGTAAGGCTTATGTCACTTGAGTGGGTCGCTCAAAAGCTAATTGCAAGATGCCTAGCGGACGGAAGTTATATCAGAAAAACAGCGGAGATAAGGCGTCGAAATAGAGAGAATTTCAGAACAATCTGCCCATTTCTTGACGAGCTCAAACCATACGGACTTAGCTACCATACTCCAAAAGGGGGAGTTTACATATGGGTTAAATTACCGACAGGACTTGACAGCAGGAAGGTGGTGCTTGAAGCGGAAAGGCGAGGCGTATCGTTTATTGCTGGCACTGTTTTTTATCCAGGTAGAATGGCAGGTAAGGACAAAATAAGGATAAATTTCTCACACGAGAAAAAGAACATGGTAATTGAGGGCATGAAAATTTTCTCGGCAATAATACGTGAAATGGTAGAAGGGGAGTAAATTTGCGTCCGTGAAAAAGCCTGTAAAATAAGGCTTTTGCCGTTTGAAAGTCCCTCAAAAATGCCCAGCAAATCTCCATTCTTTAGAATTATATTGTAGTCTACCAACTGCAATATACTAAAAGGAGGCCATATGGGTTTAAATGACATACATAGTTATCGCATTCAAAATGGTATTGCTATTATTCGAGATTTAGAATATAATGTAGCAAATGATACACAGCATAGGAACAGGAGCTTGTTATGGAATTTATGTCTGCAAGAGAAGCCGCCGATAAATGGGGTATTTCCCAAAGAAGAGTGGCAGTTTTGTGCTCTGAACAAAGGATTAAAGAAGCAACTATGGTCGGTAATATGTGGATAATTCCGGCTAACGCTCAAAAGCCCACAGATGCAAGAAGTACACGATATAATAGAACCGAAGAAAAAGCAGTTAAGCCATTTTTGAAATGGGCGGGCGGTAAAGGTCAGCTCCTTAAAGAAATTGAGCGCTACTATCCTTTTAATAGCGGGGAAATCACAAAATATGCCGAGACGTTTGTTGGTGGTGGAGCTGTTTTATTTGATATCCTTAATAAACATAATTTAGATGAAGTTTATATCAGTGATATTAACGCTGAGCTTATCAATACTTATCGAATTATTCGTGATGATATTGATACACTAATCGAAATGCTTCACGCTATGCAGAACGGTTTTATTCCGCTAGATATGGACAATCGTAAAGCATATTATATGCAAAAGCGTGAGCGTTTTAATGATTTTAAAGTCAACGGAGATGAAAGCATCAATATTGAAAAAGCAGCATTGATGATTTTTCTTAATAAAACTTGTTTCAATGGTCTGTTCCGCGTAAATAAAAAAGGTCTATTCAACGTTCCTATGGGTTCTTATAAAAAACCTTTGATTTGTGATGAAACCAATCTTAGAGCAGTGTCAGGGAAATTGCAAAAAGTTACTATTGTATGTGGAGATTACAAAGAGTCAGCTGACTTTATTGACGAAAATACATTTGTTTATTTTGACCCTCCATATAGACCGATTACAGATACGGCAAGTTTTACTGCATATACGGAGAATTTGTTTAATGATGAGAAACAAATTGAACTTGCAAATTTCGTTGATGAAATGAACAAAAAAGGTGCAAAAATAGTAGTTAGCAATTCCGATCCGAAAAACTCAAATACAGAAGATGATTTCTTTGATAACATTTATTCATCTCATAAAATCAAACGAGTTGAAGCAAAACGAATGATTAATTGTAACAGTGAAGCAAGAGGAAAAATTAAAGAATTGCTTATTTCTAATTTTTAAGGAGAATGGATATGGATGTTAGAAAAGGTACTAAGCTTATAGAAAATGGCATGAAAAAGGCAATTATAGAATTTGTGTTTACTGATTACATCATTTATGTTTTTCAAGGTAACTTATCTCAATTTGATATTATAATTAAATACAAGAAAGACAGAAAACGTATAAGAACGCCTAAACACATTCATTGGGTAGTCGATATTTTGATGAAAATGCAAGGCAATGAAGAACTCACAAAGAAATATCTGTCGGCGATACAAAATTGTTGGAATGCCTGTGTTCCACTTTCAAACAACGACTTTGAAACATTGAAGAATTTAATTGAAAATGGTGAAAAAGACATTGAAATAGAGCAATATTTTGACCTAAATGCTTTTGGCGAATATGATGTTGAGTTTCTATATGTTTTGATGGAGTTGTTGGCTGTACAAGAAAAGACAAACCGTGCAGATGCCTATATGTTTGGAAAAATCATAGAAGAATTGCTTGAAACTGACAGAGATATTTTCAAAATTATCTCTACAGCAGGTTTTGGTGGAAGAAGGGGTTAATATGTCAAACAGAGATTTTAATGCTTGGCTGTCCGGATTTCGTGAAAGTATAGCTGACTATGGATATTACATAAATTATGAAAAAGTCCACAGGAATGTAGATAATATCAAGGTTGAGCTTAATATATTAAATTCGCTTATCGGTTCTAAAAATATCAAGCAGGATTTTGAAAATTTGGTTGATAAATACACCGAAGTTTTAAAGTGCGTACCGTTGCTTTTAGCTGTCAGAGCAAACGAAATATATGCCATTGACAGTGGGGGCGAATTTACATATAACTTCAAAAATCCAAATCTTTCGGTTGAACAATACAAGGTATTTATGCGAAAAACGTTTTGATTATGTCATAAAAACACCGAATATGATTTATGGTATAGAAACCAATTTTTACGGTGGCGGCGGTTCAAAACTTAATGAAACCGCTCGCAGTTACAAGACTCTTGCCCTTGAAACTGATACAATAGACGGATTTACATTTGTTTGGTTTACCGACGGTAAAGGTTGGACAAGTGCTCGACATAATCTTGAAGAAACATTTGATGTTATGGAGCATATTTACAATATCAACGACATGGAAAACGGTATTATTACCGAGGTTTTTAAATAATGGCAAAGAAAATAACTAAGTGGGAACCAGACGATTTTGAACTTGAAATGACTACGCATTGGTCGTTTCCTAAGCGTGGTGATTGGGCAACGCACGATGCTAAATGGCGTGGTAATTGGTCGCCGTATATACCGAGAAATATTATTTTAAGATATTCCAATGAGGGCGATTTGGTTCTCGATCAATTTGCAGGCGGTGGCACAACCCTTGTTGAGGCAAAATTGTTAAACCGTGATATCATTGGTGTTGATGTCAACGATATTGCACTTGACAGATGCAAAGAGAAAATTGCCTTCGAGCACGAGGGAGCAAATGGTAAGGTTGATATTCACAAGGGTGATGCGAGAAATTTGGATTTTATTTCAGATGAAAGTATCGACCTTATTTGTACTCACCCGCCCTATGCGGATATAATTAAATACAGCGACGGTATCAATGGTGATTTATCACAACTTAAAGTGAAGGATTTTCTTGAAGAGATGAAAAAAGTCGCCGTAGAAAGTTACCGAGTATTGAAAAAAGGGAAATTTTGTGCCGTACTTATGGGAGACACAAGAAAAAAAGGCTGTATGATACCTATGTCTTTTGATGTTATGAAAATCTTTCAAGATGCTGGGTTCACATTAAAGGAATTGATTATAAAAGAACAACACAACTGCAAGGCTACAGGCTACTGGAAAACCAACAGTGTGAAATATAATTTCCTGTTGATTGCTCACGAATATCTGTTTGTGTTTAGAAAGTGAGGGAAGCATGATACTGGCGGACAGTCCATTCATACTCAAATAGAAATCATTTTTTGCTTTAAGATTGATTTACAGGGAGCGAGTGCGAGTAGTAACTTGCAGTTACAATTATTTTAACGTGTGAAAGCAAGGCTGATGCCTGAGTAAAATTGCGTAAAAATGAATATAAAATATAGCACTGGTACTTTATTTATATAGGCAACTGGTACTTTTTATTTTGCCGTATTTAAAGTATACTTATATTAGAGAAAATCTTTATAAGCAAAATATATTTCTAAAAACTATATGTTAAAAAAAGGAGAAAAAATATGGCAGTTAATCTTAAAGGTAGAAATTTCCTAACTTTGATGGACTTCACTCCAGAAGAAATCAGATACATGCTTGACCTTGCACACGATCTTAAGGCTAAGAAGAGAGCAGGCATAGTTAATCACCTTCTTAAGGGCAAGAACATTGTTTTGTTGTTTGAGAAGACTTCAACAAGAACAAGATGCGCTTTCGAGGTTGCAGCAATGGACGAGGGAGCAGGCGTTACATTCCTTGACTCAGGTAGCTCTCAGATGGGCAAGAAGGAATCTCTTGAGGACACAGCTAAGGTTCTTGGAAGATTTTACGATGGTATTGAGTACAGAGGATATAAGCAGTCTGTAGTTGAAGAACTTGCTGAGCACGCAGGCGTACCTGTTTGGAACGGATTGACTGACGTTGACCACCCTACACAGATTTTGGCTGACATGCTTACAATTGAAGAGCACGTTGCAAAGCCTCTTAACAAGGTTAAGGTTGTATTCGTAGGTGACGTTAGAAATAACATGGCTTATGCTTGGATGTATGGCTGTGCTAAGATGGGAATGCACTTCGTAGCTTATGGACCTAAGGAGCTTTGCGATGAGGTTGATACTTCTGTTCTTGAAAGAGCAAGAGAGGTTGCTAAGGAAACAGGTGCTACTATCGAAGTTAGCCACGAAAAATCAGCACTTAAGGGCGCAGACGTAATTTATACTGACATTTGGGCATCAATGGGTGAAGAGGCACAGATTCCTGAGAGAGTTAAGCTTCTAACTCCTTACAGAGTTGATATGGATCTTATCAAGGCAACTGAGAATGATGATGTTATCTTCTTACACTGCCTACCTTCATTCCACGATTTTGAAACTACAATGGCTAAGGGTCAGAAAGACGAAGGCTATGACATTCGTGAGGTTACTGACGAAGTATTCAGATCTAGATTCTCAAAGGTATTTGATGAAGCTGAGAACAGAATGCACACAATCAAGGCTGTTATCGTAGCTACTATCGCATAATAAAGTCATATTTCAGCCACCATATTGGGCCCGATGCGGTTACAGTAGGGTGGCTGCTTCTATTTTGCACAAAATAGTCAAATGCCGAACAATGCGATGTGCATGCGATTAAATAAAAGAAAATTAAGAAGCTATAGTAATGATATACAAACAAGGAGAATTTTATGAGTTTTGGTATTCACAACTTTTCTGAAATTGGAAAGTTAAACAAGGTACTTCTCCACAGGCTAGGAGAGGAAGTTGAAGGCTTGACACCTGACAATTTTGAGAGGTTGCTTTTTGATGATATTCCATATCTAGAACTTGCTCAGAAGGAACATGATGAATTTGCTAGCATTCTAAGGGATAACCATATAGAGGTAGTTTATTACGTTGAAGAGACAGCTAAAGCTTTGGCTGATGAAAAGATTAAGGCTGAATTTTTGAACAAGATGCTCGACGAGACTCCTTCAATAAACTCTGATACTGTTAGGGATGCTCTTTATGAGTATCTTTATGCAATGGATAACGAGAAAATGGTTGCAAAGATTATTGCTGGAGTTAAGAAGGAAGAACTTGGCAAGCTGCCACAGAATTCACTTCAGGATTTTGTTGAATCTGACTATCCATTCTTTATGGATCCAATGCCTAACCTTTACTTCACAAGAGATCCAGGTGCCTGCGTAGGTAACGGACTGAACGTTCATAAGATGCATACTCCTGCAAGACAGAGAGAAGCACTATTCCTTGAGTATATGTATAAATATAACAAGGATTTTGCTCCAGAAGGAACAGAGCTTTGGTATGATTATGAGGATCCTGCTTCTATCGAGGGCGGAGATGTTCTTGTACTTAATAAGGAAACAGTTGCTGTAGGACTATCACAGAGAACATCTGCAAATGCAATCGAGAGATTTGCTGAGAGAGTTCTTAAGAAGGACAGCTTCAAGAGAGTACTTGTATTTGAGATTCCTAAGAAGAGAGCATTCATGCATCTTGATACTGTATTCACAATGGTTGACTTTGATAAGTTCACAATTCATCCTGAAATCGAAGGTCCGCTAAGAATATTTGAGATTACACTTGATAAGCAAGGAAAGGCTCAGTTTAAGACAATCACGGATACTCTTCCAAGCATACTAGCTAAGGTTCTTCACGTTCCAGCAGTAGACCTTATCAGATGTGGTGGTAACGATCTTATGGCTGCTCAGAGAGAGCAGTGGAACGATGGTTCAAACACACTTGCTATCGCTCCGGGAACAGTAGTTACTTATGAGAGAAATTATGTTTCAAACGACCTACTTGACAAGAAGGGCATCAAAGTTTTAACTATGACAAGCTCTGAGCTTTCAAGAGGACGAGGAGGCCCTAGATGTATGTCTTGCCCTGTTAATAGGGATGACCTCTAATTAGGGATGATTCAAATTTGATAATCTAATTTCATTGAATATAATTGTACTTGGCAATGCCTCGCCTGACGCTGATGGCGCTGCCAATGTGCATTATTTAAAGCAATGGAGCATTGAAATTTGCTGAATTTATTCAGGTGTTCACAAAAACGAAATTAACTAAAGGAGATAAACAAATATGGCAGAAAAAATTGTAATTGCACTAGGTGGTAATGCTTTGCAGTCAGGTAAATCTGAGGCTACAGCAGAAGCACAGCTTGAAGTTGTAAAGAAGACCTGCGAATACATCGCTGAAATAAGCGCAGCAGGATATGAAGTGGGTGTTGTTCACGGAAATGGTCCTCAGGTAGGTAGAATTCTTCTTGCATCAGAAACAGCAAAGGATGTTACGCCAGCTATGCCTTTTGATGTTTGTGGCGCAATGTCTGAAGGCTATATCGGATATCATCTTCAGCAGGCGTTAAAGCATGCACTTCACAAGAAGGGCAAAGACTTCCCTGTGCTTACAGTAGTAACTCAGATGGTTGTTGACAAAGAGGATAAAGGATTTAAAAATCCAACTAAGCCTATAGGTCCTTTCTATAGCAAGGAAGAGGCTGAAGAGCTTCAGAAAACCAAGGGATACTCTATGAAGGAGGATGCTGGCAGAGGCTTTAGAAGAGTTGTTGCTTCACCTATACCTGAAGAGATTGTTGAAATTGACGCAATCAAGCAGTTATGGCCTACCTCAATCGTAATTTCTTGCGGTGGCGGTGGCATTCCTGTAATTAAGCATGAGGATGCTTCTCTTGAGGGTGTTCCTGCTGTAATCGACAAGGATTTTGCGGCAGAACTTTTGGCAGAGGAAGTGAGCGCTGATGTTCTTATGATTCTCACAGAGGTTGAAAAGGTTTCAATTAATTTCAATAAGCCAAATCAAGAGGATTTAAGCACTTTAACTATAGCAGATGCCAAGAAGTATATTGAAGAGGGACATTTTGCGCCTGGTTCAATGCTTCCAAAGGTTGAAGCAGCTATGAAATTCGTAGAGTCAGGTGATAACAAGAAAGCAATCATTACTTCTCTTGACAAGGCGATTGATGCGCTTAAGGGCGAAACAGGAACAGCATTTGTAAAATAGGCTTATGACATTAGGGTTAACTTGCTATCATTTGTTTTGGTTGTTGTAGCCCATAATATTGAGTTTATTAGATTTATAATATTCGTCGTGGATGACCTGAGAAAGGTTTGCTACGGCGAATTTTTGTTGTATAATGTTAGCGGATAAATCTATCTGACTCATCAAAGACATAGCATTGATAATCTTGATGATATTTATAATATCGATGATGTGATATATATTGTATTGTGGACGGCATGGAGGTTTCATGAATAACGACAAAATAAAAAGCACAATACTTGTTGCGATTTTTGTGTCAATCGCATCGCAGATACATGTTAATCTTTTTTCGGATGGCTTCATCGTCGCCTTGTCAGTCTTGATAATGGCAATTTTTATGTATCTGCTTGAAAATGTGACCCCAACCTATATCGCAATATGCTCGGGGATTTTTTCGCCTCTGCTCAGGATGTTTTTCTTAATGTTTGACGGAAAGTCTCTTGAGGTTGCAAGCTACGCGGCTCTGCCCGATATGGTATTCTTTTTTACATATGCTATATGTTATCCTCTGGTATATAAGGTCATTATCAAGGAGGAGAGAAATCTCATCAATTATCCTTCAGCACTATTTTTGTGCGACTTTTTATCAAACATAGCAGAAATGTGCATGAGAAGTATTCAGGCAGGACACAACCTGATTGTTGTAGATACTATAGTGGTTCTTCTTGTCGTCGCATTCGTCCGAACCCTAATCATTCAGCTGGTTCTAATCGCAGTTGACCGATACACAACTGTTTTGTTGAAAAGAGAAAATCTAAGTGAATATAAGCGGTTGCTGGGACTTGCTGCACTTATCGCGGGAGAGCTTCAGATAATGAAGAAAAGTGCTGAGGAAATTGATGATATAACAAAAGAGGCGTTTGAGCTTTACAAGCTTTTAGATGACAGTGGCATCGAGAGGGACAGGTCTAGTAGAGCACTAAAAATTTCGCAACATGCACATGAGGTGCGAGGGGATTTTTTGGGGATAATTAGTACAATTTCAACCAGCTTTGTTGACCAGTACGATGACCCTCCGCTGACTATGAAGGAAATTTTAGGGATAGAAAGAGAAATTGTTTTGGCAATTGCAAATTCAAATAAATTGAGAATTGGGAATGTGAATATTGTTATCAAGTCAAAGGTGAATTTTCTGGTTGAAGGCTATTTTAAGATGATGTCTATAGTAAGGAACCTCATGGTGAATGCTGTAGAAGCAACAAAAGAAAAGTCGGGATTGATTCTTGTTGAGCTTGATGAGATTAATGATGAATACATACTGAAATTTACTGATAATGGACGAGGTATGTCCGAGTTACAGCTTGAATCTATATTCTTGCCTGGATTTTCGACGAAATTTAGCGAAGATACTGGAAAGATACAGAGGGGTATAGGTCTTAGTGTGGTAAAAGAATATGTTGAAGATGATTTCGACGGAAAAATTTCAGTATCAAGCAAAGAAGGCGAGGGAACGGTGTTTACGGTGAAATTCCCTGTTGAGACATTTAGAAAGGCTGATAAGGATGAGATATTACATAGTTGATGATAAAATTGGAGTGATTAAAACTATTGAAAATATTATTGAATCTCAAGATATCGGAGATGTTATAGGATTTGAAACGAATCCTGCTAAGGCTGTTAATGAGATAATAATGAAGAGGCCAGATATTGTACTCGTCGACCTTTTGATGCCGGAAATGGATGGCATAGAGCTTGTCAAGAGGGTTAGTAATGAAAATAGCGACATTGCTTTCGTTATGTTATCAAAGGTTACTGACAAGGAAATGGTAGCACAGGCTTATGATGCGGGTATTGAATTTTTTATCCATAAGCCAGTTAATTTAAGAGAAATAATAGCTGTTCTTCGCAATGTAGCCGAAAAGAAAAAGATAAATTCGATGATGAATGACATTAAGGGTATTTTCAAGAATGATAATAGAAAAGAGGAACTAGATGGTAAATTCGATGCAAGCGATGACGGTGCGAATGCAATTTCAATGTTTCTTGGAATGCTCGGCATGAATGGGGAAAAGGGCACGGCGGATATTTTGGCATTATGTCAATATTTGATTAAGAAGGGCGAAAGCTACAACAAAAAAGCTCTCGAGGAGGTGGCACAATCCAGAGGTGATACGAGCAAAAATATGGAACAAAGGATGCGCAGAGCAATAAAGAAGGGGCTTTCTAATGTTGCGAGCATAGGGCTTTCAGACTATGGAAATGATATATTTCAGTTATATGCTAACTATGTTTTTGATTTTAAAAGTATAAAAGATGAAATGGAGTGCATAGAAGGTAGGAACGAAAACGGCGGACGAGTTGCAATACCAAAGTTTGTAGAGGGGTTGCTGATGTATAAAAATTCCTATAATGGATAAAAAATAAAAATGAATATTTGTGAGTATTATTGAGCTTAAGCGTTATCATAATGTAAAGGTTGCTATAAAGATTTTCTCTATGCTTTTTATGCGATTTTTAAAGTAAATTGATTATGCAAAAAATCGACTACATAAGAAGTTCAAATTTAAGGAAAATTATTATGTAAAGTGAATACCAAAACTCAATTTATAATTTTCTTAATTTTCTTTTTATGCATAACCTTCTAAAGAAAAAGACTCCAATCGTATAGCCTTGTTGGAGTCTTTTTTGTATGTGTAAAAACCAATGCTGTATCAGGGGCTATGATTTTGTGCGTAAAACCCCGCATTTTTATCAGGGGCTATTATTTTGTGCGTGTAAAACCCCACATTTTTATCTGTGGCTATGATTTTGTATGTGCAAAGCATATGTTTTGTCGGGTAATCTTTTATCTGGTACTGTTATTCATAAAAAATTTCGTGGTATAATTTACATGTGAAAAGCATTTAAAAATATTTGCAGTGCAAACAATTTCAGGCAAGGGCTAGTGTTGAAGCATATCAAGGGTCATTTCTTGTAATTGAATCGAAAGGGATATCAAATTGAAAAAGGACATTGCCTGTAATTGAATCGAAGGGGATATCAAGTTGAAAAACGAATTTAACAGAAATAGAAATAAATTACCATATTCAAAGCCAGAGCTTCTCATTCCCGCAGGGGGTATACCACAGCTAATTGCAGCCGTTGAAAACGGCGCCGATGCGGTTTATCTCGGTGGCAACGCTTTCAATGCTCGTATTAATGCAGATAACTTTGATATAGAAAGCATGGAAAAAGCTGTTGATTTCTGTCATCTGCGAGGTGTTAAAGTCTATGTAACCTTGAACACATTGATGAGAGATGATCAGCTTGAGCCTGCACTTAACTATGCCAAGAATCTATACAAAATAGGTGTTGATGCCCTGATAATTCAGGACCTTGGTTTAGGTCAGCTTATTAGAGAAACAATGCCGGATTTTGAAATGCATCTTTCGACTCAAGGTACTATTTTTGGAGTTGGTGGAGCAAATACGGCAAAATCACTTGGATATTCAAGGGTTGTACTTGCTCGTGAAATGAGTCTTGAGGAAATAAAGAACGTATGTGAAAAATCTCAAATAGAAACCGAAGTCTTTGTTCATGGCGCACTCTGCTTTTGTTTCTCAGGTCAATGTCAGCTGAGCAGAACCTTCGGAGGGCGTTCGGGCAACCAAGGTGTATGCGCACAGCCTTGCCGACTCCCATACAAGCTTGTGGGGAGAAATGATACAAAAGAGGAAAAAATACCACTTAGCGACAAAAAACCAACGGAATCTCGAACCGACTTTGAGAAAAAACATCATCTGAGCCCCAAGGATTTATCACTGATCGATCACCTCGATGAGCTGATTAAAATTGGCGTAAATTCACTTAAGGTCGAAGGTCGGCTTAAGTCTCCCGAATACGTCGCTACGGTTACAAGAATTTACAGAAAATACATTGACGAATTCTGCAAAAATGGCAGCTACAATGTATCCGATGCTGACCGTAAGGACCTACTTCAGATATTTAACCGTGGAAATTTCACAGATGCATATCTAAGAGGCGAGAGCAACGAGAGCTTGATGGCATCTGAATTCCCTAAAAACCAAGGTGTATACATCGGCGAAGTAAAATCTATCAAAAAAATCAAATCCATTTATACCCTCAAAATCTCAGCGGATACAACAAAACATTTGTCAGCTGGGGATGTGATAGAGGCAAGGTTTCACAACGAGAGCGGCAATTTAGAAACAGAATCGACACTTATAACATATATTGAACATAGGAAGCGAAAGAATAAAAATAAAGATTACGAAAAATTCACCCATAAACAGCAATCAGCTGTGTATGGGGAAGTTGTCGTTGGAGATTTCTCAAAACCTATTCCAATAGGCGCGAAAATATATAGGGTAATAAGCAAAGAACTTTCAGAACGAGCACAAGAATCATATAAAAATTTATCAATGGAAGCTGGAAGGTATGTGCGGACTACAGGCTTGAACATGAAACTCTATGCAAATTCTGAGAGGATTTTTCTTAAGGGGGATATTGAAGCGGTACCAAATGACAGTATAAAACATCCGATGAAAATAAATCCAGTAACTGTTAGCAGTGCGATTCAGGGAGAACTTTCACCGAGAGAAAGCTTGGATAAGATAAAGAATAATCTTGGCAAGTTAGGAGGAACGCCGTTTCACCTTTCAAAACTTGCAATTGAATCTGAGATTCCAATGGCTATTAAAATTTCAGATATTAATGCTTTGAGGAGAGATCTGGTGGCTGCTCTTGAAAAAGAGATTATTTCTTCATATAAGAGAAGTGTTCTCATAGAAGATAATTCTCCGGGTATGAGGGTAAATTCTAGTCAGAGTGAAATGGATGGAATTGGTAAGACGAGTGCAACTGCTAAGGATGTTGCGATTGATATCGAACATGCAACTGGCGCTAAAGATAGTATAGAGGTGTATTTTTATAGCTTGAATGATTTCCTCGCATCCACCGAGCCACCGAAAACCTCCAACAAAATCGCAATCCTTCCGGTTGCAGATATTTTGTTGAAGGAGCTTCCAATGCAGGAATTGCAGGATAAAGTTATGGAAAAAGGATATCAAGACTGGATTCCGTATATTTCTAATGTATCTCTTGGACGTGAAAATGATATTATCGAGAATAAACTCGCAGAAGCGGTTGAAATTGCTAAGTATCAAGGGATTTATCTAGGAAATCTTGAGTGGCAAGAGATATTCAGCGCTTCAGGGTGCAAATTATATGGGGACTTCGGATTGAACTGCTATAACTCGAAAACGAGGAAGCTTCTTAGAGATATCGGGTTTTTGCATGTAGAGCCAAGTAGCGAAACATATGACGAGAAAAATGGAGCCTATCCACTTATGACAGCAGAGCATAAGATAGATGCAGATCTTCTCATAGATCGAAAAAATGTTGGTATGAGGATTATAAATAGGAAATTTAGCGAACAGATGATTTTGACATTAAATGGTATAAAATGGAATAAGTTCGGAATTTCCAAAAGATTTTTTTATTCTGAGTAGAGCATATTTGTCAAGTATCCTAAATTTGCTATAACCCCATTGATACCAACGTTATGTGCAAAAATAAAAACATAATTTTTCTTTGTTTTTCTGTTGACAAGTTATTAACACGCATGTTATCTTGTATACACAACAAAAAAGATTTTCAGGGAGGAAGCAAATGAGAAAGGAATGGGAAGGTTTCAAGACAGGCGATTGGAACGAAAATATTCATGTAGATGATTTCATTAGCCTTAACTATAAGCCATATGATGGAGATGAGAGTTTTTTAGCGGGTCCTACAGCAAGAACTGAGGCTGTGAATCAGATAGTTAAGGATAAACTTGTTGAAGAGAGAAAGGCTGGCGGTACTCTGAAAGTGGACTCAAGCAGAGTAATGAGAATAAATGCATTCGAGCCAGGATATATTGACAAGGATAAGGATATTATTGTAGGTCTTCAGACGGACGAGGTTTTAAAAAGAGGAATCTGTCCTTTTGGCGGCAAAAGAATGGTAATTCAGCAGATGGAAGAATACAATGCTGAGCTTCCTGAAAATATTAAATATCTTTTTGATAATATAACAACTCATAACGACGGAGTTTTTAAGGCTTACTCACCTGAGATGAAGCTAGTTAGACACCTAGGATATCTTACAGGACTTCCTGACGCATATGGGCGTGGAAGAATTATAGGTGATTACAGGAGAGCAGCTCTATATGGCATAGATTTTCTGATTGAGGAGAAGAAGAAGGATCACGACAGAATTTCTGCTAGACTTTATGAGAGTGAAGAGAATCTAAGACTAAGTGAAGAAATTTACAATCAGATTCAGGCTCTTAAAGACATCAAGAAAATGGCAGAGAGCTATGGCTTCGATATCAGCCAACCGGCAAACGACGTCAAAGAAGCAATTCAGTGGACATATTTTGCATATCTTGCAGGCATCAAGGAAGAAAACGGCGCAGCTATGTCGATAGGTAGAACAGCTACATTTATTGACGTTTATGCGGAAAGAGACCTTGAGAGAGGAAGATATACAGAAGAAGAAATTCAGGAGATGGTCGACGACTTTATTTTGAAGCTAAGAGTTGCAAGACACTTAAGAACTTCAGAATATAATGAACTCTTCGGCGGCGATCCAATGTGGATTACTGAGGGACTTGGCGGAATCGGTAATGACGGACGTCACAGGGTAACCAAGAACACTTACAGAGTTTTGAACACTCTTTACAACCTCGGACCTGCACCAGAGCCAAACCTCACTGTACTTTGGTCAAAGAATTTGCCTGAGCCATTCAAGAAATTCTGCGCACAGGTTTCAATTGATACGGATTCAATTCAGTACGAAAACGACGATAAGATGAGAAACCACTGCGGAGGCGACTATTCAATCGCTTGCTGCGTATCCGCAATCAAGATGGGTGAGCAGATGCAGTTCTTCGGAGCTAGATGTAACCTCGCAAAGACGCTTCTTCTTGCAATCAATGGTGGTATTGACGAGAGAAGTGGAGAACATGTTGGACCTCAGATGGGACCTATGCCTGATGGACCTCTTGACTTTGACGAAGTTTGGAGAAGATATAATATCTATCTTGAGTGGATGCTTTCCGTATACTCAAGAACTATGAATGTTATACATTTTATGCATGACAAATATGACTATGAGAGATCACAGATGGCGTTTCTGCACTCTGAAATTGGCAGACTTATGGCATTCGGTGTTGCTGGATTCTCAGTAGCAGCAGACTCATTGTCAGCAATTAAGTTCGCAAAAGTTACACCGATCAAGGACGACAGAGGCATAATTGTTGACTACAAGACAGATGGAGACTTCCCTAAATACGGCACAGATGACGACAGAGTTGATGAGATAGCAGTTGCAATTTCTGAAAAAACTATTGGAGAACTCAGAAAATACAAGTATTACAGAAATGCTGTTCCTACACTTTCTGTATTGACGATAACATCGAACGTAATGTACGGTAAGAAGACCGGAAACACGCCTGATGGCAGAAGAAGCGGAGAACCTTTCGCACCTGGTGCAAATCCAATGCACAACAGAGACGTAGAAGGTGCTGTAGCTTCACTCAACTCAGTAGCAAAGATAAACTGGGATACATGTCAGGACGGTATTTCAAACACATTTACAATCACACCTGATTCTCTAGGCAAGAATGCTGTTCAAAGAAAAGAAACACTGGTTAAACTGCTTTCAGGTTATTTCAATCAGGGAGCACACCACCTCAACGTAAATGTTTTGAACAAAGACATTCTAATTGACGCATATGAGAATCCAGATAAATACCCTGGATTGACCATACGTGTATCAGGCTATGCCGTTAGATTCAATGCACTTTCAAAGGCACACCAAAAAGAAGTTATTGAAAGAACATTCCACCATAGTCTTTAATAAATTCAAGGAGATTTAAGATAAGATGACAACCGCCAGATTGCATTCAATTGAATCATTTGGAGCCGTAGATGGACCCGGCATAAGAACTGTGTTTTTTCTGCAGGGCTGCCCAGCTCGATGCGCATATTGCCACAATCCCGATACATGGAATCCGAATGGAGGACGAGAGATTGAGGTGAGCGAGATAGTGAACAAAGCAAAACGAGGCGTTCCATATTACGGTGACGATGGCGGTGTCACTTTTTCAGGTGGCGAGCCACTTCTTCATGGAGAATTTCTTCTTGAGGCAATAAGTGAACTGCACAAAATAGACATCTCCGTTGCAGTCGATACGAGTGGCACGTATTTTGATGACTACTCGGACAGCGTGATTGAAGCTGCAGACATGGTTCTTCTCGATGTAAAGCATATCGATGAGCAGATGTTTACAGAGCTTACGGGCAGAGGACAGGGTCCACTGTTTGATATCATCGAATCTATCAACAGACATCAGAAACCTATTTGGATAAGACAGGTCATAATACCTGGAATCAACGACACAGAAGAATATATAAAGTCCTTGAACAATTTTATTCATAGAATAAAATCCGTTAAGAATGTTGAACTTTTACCATATCATACTATGGCTGTCGACAAGTATGCCAAACTGGGTATGACATACCGCTTTGCGGACGTTAAGCCCATGGATCGCGACAGGTGCGAGGAACTCGCAGAACTAACGCTTAGGGCTAACTAAGGCTTACACTTTACACACATATCAGTTTTAAAATCAATTCATTAATCGGTGCTATCCGCTTTACGGGTCGCACCGATTTTCTCAAGACCTAGTACACTAGACGAGCCCTATCTCATAATATAAATAAAAAAAGGCTAAGCGGACAAAAAGAGTTGGTTACTAATCCCAATAAACGGGGTAATTTGAT